>NZ_JAIDEN010000144.1 GCF_029054785.1 Duncaniella sp. | reverse complement strand
CGTTTGCGGGGAGATAGTCGTCATAGCTGATCTTGTCTTAGGGCGGGATTTCGAACGGGGTGTCGTAGGGGGCCAGGAACGGATTCTGGCGCGTCTGTGCAGTCATATCTGCCGGAATGCTTAGTGTCGCCGGAAGCATGATGGCTCCGAGGGCGGCTGTTAATAATTTGTTCATGTGTTCAGAGGGTATTGGGTAATTGGGTGATTTGTGATAGGTTTCCTATTGTCCGGCTGCTGTCTTTTCAAAAAGAAAGGTGGTCAGCAACGGGTTGTGGTCGCTTGAGGCCACAGGTCCGCGCCGGATGTCGACGGCTTTGAACGGTCCGCGGTAGAGCACCTGGTCAATCCGGAAGTAGAAATTGTCGCCGTGATAGGTGATGGCCGGGCCGAAGGCGGCATCCGCATAGGCATCGTGCATGTCGTTGCCGAGGATTGTGCGGATGGCATAGCAGTCAGGGATGTCGTTGAAGTCTCCGGCCACAATGAAGGGGCCGCCGATGGAGTCGATGACGCTGCGGACAGTCCTGGCCTCTGCGGCGCGGTCGCGGAAGGCGACGGCGAGTTTGCTCAGTAGCTGTGATTTGACATCGCTGATCTCTTTCTTGAGCTGGTGTTTGCTGTCAGGGACATCGCGCAGGGCATCTTTATAGAGGGCTTTGTCGGCATCGGTCAGGCCGATGGACTTGAGATGAACATTGATCAGGTGGACCGGATGGCCTTTGATGTCGATGCGGTAGCAGCTCATGACGTTGTGGCGCTTTGCGGGAATGTCGAGTCTGACCGGAGTGACGGGGTATTTTGAAAATACGAACAGATTGTTGTTGAGGTCGAGGGAGCGATAGGGGTAGCGCTGATAGAGTGAGTCGAGCTGGCTTTGGCTGAGGTGCCAGTAGTCGTTGTGGAGTCTGGCTCCTGACTCGCTGAAATCCAGTTTTCCTTTGTCATCGGAATTCTCTCCGGCTTCCTGAAGGTTGAGGATGTCGGCGTCAGTGGAGAGGATATAGCTCATGGTTGCGTTTGCTTCCAGTTCCGGATTCTCGCCGCGGAAATCGTAGTAGTGTAATATATTATATGTGAGAAGCGTGAATGAGCGCTCTTTTTCGTTTTCGGAGAGGCGGTTGCCGAAGGGGTGGAGCGGTGAGAAGTTGAGAATCGGCTGCAATGACACCAGCCATCCGGCAAGGATGATCAGTGCGAGACGGCGGTCAAAAAAGAGGTCGGCGATCATGAGGATCAGTCCGAGAAACAATACCGCCGGGAGTGTCATGGCTATCATGGCCATGATCACGCGTGTGTCCGGATCGAACGTGCCTCCATAGGCGGCAAGCGTTGTGAGCATGGCCACAAATAGGTTGAGCCCCACGCCGATGGCGAGGACCGTCGATCTGATTGGGCGGTGCGGACGGAGTTTCATTTGATTTTGCGGCTTACATCGAAAAGGCGCTGGCGCTCTTCGGGAGTAAGGGCGGCATAGCCTGATTTTTTTATTTTGTCAAGTATCGAGTCAAGGATTTCGCGGTCTGAACGGCTGCACGAGGGTTCCGCGCTGCCGGGCTTCGGTGACTGCCGGTCCCGGCTGCTGAAAGGTTGCCGGTTGCCGGTTGCCGGACGGCTTTTGCTCCGGGCGTTAGCGGTCAGGCTGTTCCAGGCGTTGGCAATCTTGTCGAACGCGCGGTTGAAGGGGGCTGTGATGTCGTGGCCACGTCTGAGACGCAGGGCGTAGATGGCTCCGACGGCCACTCCTCCGATGTGGGCGATCTCTCCTCCGGCATTGCTGCCGCTCACTCCGATGAGGACGAGGAAAATGGTGACTATCGCTATCCATTTCAGGGAGACTGCGCCGATGAAGAGCAGGTTCATCCTGAAGTCGGGCATCAGTATGGCCGTGGCGGTCACGATTGCGATGACGGAGGCCGACGATCCGATCAGCATTCCCGTATGGCCGGCAAAGAGCGGCAGTCCGCAGTAGGCGGCAATGAAGAGCACACCTCCGCCCAGGCCGCCGAGCAGATAGAGGGCAAGAAGCTGCCGGGGTGTGGCTGTCATCATGAACAGTGTGCCGAACCAGTAGAACCATAGCATGTTGAAGAGAATGTGCATCAGGTCATACTGGGCGAACATGTATGTCAGAAGGGTCCAGGGTCGGGTCAGCAGTAGCGCAGGCGAGCTTGGCAGCTGGACATAGTCGAGCACCGTGTTGATCAGCTCATGGCTTCCGCCGAAGATGCCGACGATGGCTGTCAGACGCAGCAAGACGAAAAGCCCGATGTTGATCCAGATGATCTTCATGAGCATAGTCGAGGCCGAAAAACCCCGTTTCATCTGTCGCAGAGTGTCAGAAACCGCCATGGAAAGTGCCTTTCTTTTTCCAGTAGAGAATTATGAGGAAGCCGAAAATCATGCCTCCGAGATGGGCGAAGTGGGCCACACCGTCGCTTCGGCCTGCGGCTTCGCTCAGTCCGATGAGGATTTCGATCACGCCCATGCCGATAACCATATATTTGGCTTTGATCGGCACCGGGATGAAGAAGAGGTAGAGAGGGGCGTTGGGGAAGAGCATACCGAAGGCCAGGAGGATGCCATAGACGGCACCTGAGGCGCCGATGGTCACAAACATGTTGAGGTTGCGTGCCAGCCAGGCTTTGCCCTCGGAAGTGAACTCGGCGTTGCTGATGAACTCGCGGGCTTCGGCGAAATCTACGTCGGAAGTCTTGGCGATCAGTCTGACAAATGTGTCTTCCCAGGTCAGCGCCCAGGTGAGTTCCTGGATGAGAGCGGCCCCGACTCCACAGGAGACGTAGTAGAACAGAAAGCGCGCGCTTCCCAAAGTGCGCTCCAGGGCAATGCCGAACATGAAGAGGGAGAACATGTTGAAAAATATGTGGGCAAAGCTCCCCGTAGAGTGCATGAACATGTATGTGAACAACTGGGCCGGGTTGAAATCTGCGGCCTTGAAATAATGGAGACCGGCATAGGTCTCAAGGTCCGCTCCCAGATGGCGCGGAAGTACGAACATTGCCAGCCAGACGATCAGATTGATGATGATCAGATTCTTTGTTACAGGCGGCATCTGTGAGAAAATTGAGTTTCCTGTCTGCATAGCTGCAAATTTACAAATATTCCCCGAATAATCATATCATCGGGACGGGGTAGCTGTCCTGACCCAGCTATTTTTCAGATTGAAGCGTGATCACCGGTCCTGCGGATTATATGTAAACAATCGGGTCGGAGGTGAAAGGGCGGCAATTTCGTTCTGTTAACCAACTTTAACTATCGGGGGGGGTATTTGTGGATAAATATTTAATTTGTGGCGTGAAAAACAATTATACGTCAAATTTTTAACCAATTAAATCACACAATTATGAAAAAGTATTTTTTCGTTGCTGCTGTGGCAGCCCTTGCACTTAGTTCTTGTTCGACAATCACACATACTGCCTCGACAGAAGCAGTGGATACCGAGGTCTACAACCGCTCGAATGCCGACCTGAAAGTTTCACCTGAGAAGATTTCCTACACCTTCACTCCGAACAACACTTACCGGCGTGCCGGCGAAAAGGCTGTGTTGCGTGCGGCTGTCGCCAAGGCTCTTGAGGCTAACGGAAATGCCGACGTGCTTGTGGCCCCCCAGTATGAAGTGAAGAAAACACGCGGTCTGTTCTCGACCAAGGTGAAATATGTCACTGTCAAGGGCTATCCTGCAAAATACACCAACGTTCATCCGACAACCGTCACCGAGGCTCAGGTTGTAAATGCTCTCAAATAAGCGGCCCACTATGAAGAGAAACATGATTTTGGCTGCCGGTGTAGCACTGGCGCTGAGTTCGTGTTCCACCATTCAGCATACATCGCAGGTTGCGGGAGTCGACACCAATGTCTATAATCTCACTGTGGCCGATATGAATGTCGGCAAGCAGAAACAGACCAAGACAACGGAATGGAAATGGAATCCGCTGTCGACAGTCTCGCTCAAGTCTCAGAAGGAGACGGCTACTGCCCAGCTTCTTGAAGAAACGAATGCCGATGTGCTGGTGGAACCGCAATATATCGTGAAGCGTCGCGGCCTTTTCCGTGGCGGCTCACTGACTGTCACCGGTTATCCGGCCACATATTCAAATTTCCGTACGATGACCGCCGAGGATGCCGAGATGCTTGCGAAGCTCAACGGGCAGTGCACCGACAGCGTGATTGCGTTCGCCTATCCCGTCATCAATACCTCTGTCGAGCGTCCTGCCCGCAAGCCCCGCAAACGGATTGTCGCTCCACGCATCAGACGGAATGAGCCTGTTAGCCGCAGTTTCATCAGTGCCTTTGGCGGCCCTCTGTTGGATGCTGACGATGACTTTGAATCCGGATTTAGCGTCGGACTCATGTTCGGACACTATGGCCGCAGCTGGGGCTGGTATGGTAAAGCCGTTATTTCCCGTGCCGAGGAGTATTTAGATTATAGTACTCAAGACAAGGTAGCGCCTGCTGTGACTTTTGGCGCGATCAAGACGCTGTCGCCTAATTGGAACTGCTTCTTCGGTCTTGGATTTGGAGGCGTGATTGTCGAAAAAGAAGATTGCTTTAAGATGAAATCGTCAGTACCTGTGGAAGTCGGTTTCCAGTGGCACGTCAGACATATAAATCTGTTGGCCGGAGCAACATATACCGTGCCGGTCTATGGGGGAACTCTCTGTGGAAACATTATTCCATTTATGGGTATTGGCTAGAACTTCTGACGCTGATTCTCTCTTAGAGGTCGTACATTTAATAACAATAGTTAAAATCTGAGCGAAAGTATTGAGGTGGATATGGCTCCTTTCTCATTTACAACGATTTATCTAAAAGATACACCACTCAGATTTTAACTCTTGTTTTTAAACAACCTCTTAAAACCGAACTGAACCTGACGTTCCTATAATAGAAAAGTGTTTTTTTAAGTCGAGTCCTGAAGGTTGTGGAACCATCCTGCCTTCGGGACTTTTCTTTTTGGAGAGTTTTTGGGAAGAATGCTCGTTAAAATGGATTTGGTGTAAATCGCCTGAAAATCAAGTGAAATATGGAACTTGATGTTTGTGTCGGATTTGTGTTAACTTTATTTAACTGTAAAAATGCGCATTATTATTTGGAGGAGATGATAAAAGTCCCTACCTTTGCACCACGAAAATGACATCGCGGGGTGGAGCAGTGGTAGCTCGTTGGGCTCATAACCCAAAGGTCGCAGGTTCGAGTCCTGCCCCCGCCACTAAGGCAGAATCCTTGTAACCGACTCAGGTTGCAAGGATTTCTTTTATTTGCAGCAATTTTTTTGCCGTGGTGCCGAGGGGGTATGGGTGTGGTGCGGATACAACAAAAGGAGACAGTCAGGCCGTTTGTCGGCTCTGCTGTCTCCTTTGTTATGATTGGTTTATGTTTGTCTTTCTTAGAAAGGCAGGTCGTCAGTGGCTGACGGAGTGAGGTCCGGGGCCGGAGGCGCGGGTACTGCGGCGGGTGCGGCGTAGCCCTGAGGCATCTGCTGGGCGGGACCGTAAGCTGCGGGTGCGCCGTAAGCAGCGGGAGCGGCTGCGGCAGCTGAAGCGTCCTCTGCTTTCCATGCGCGGATGTCGACATACCAGCGGCCATTGTATTCGCGGCTGTCGATATCGAAGCTGATTTTAACCATCTGGCCTACCTGGAGAGGGAACTGGTCGACGCGGTCGCCGAAAAAGTTGAAGAACACTTTACGCGGATAAGTCTCCTGTGTTTCGAGCACGTATTCACGCTTTTTCCAAGCGTTTCCTTTCTGGGACTGGCCGCCCACTTCGGGGAGAGCCACGATGATTTTTCCTGTAACTTCCATATTATGATCTGAGTTTTTTCGGAGTGATTAAAAACGGTCAGCCGCAAAAGGCAGACCGACTACAAAAGTAATCAAATTCCTCCAACCGACCAAATTTGATTTTACCGGAATTTCTTATTGATGTGTCAGAGTGCTTGAATTTTAGGGGTGTATGAAAACTGAGGCCTCCGCGGGTGGCGGGGGCCTCAGGTATATCATTTAATCAACGCAAACCGGTTTAGCGGCGGTCTATGGGTTTCATGTCGTAGGAGAGCATGGCCAGTGTGAAGCCCCAGTAGATAAAGGCGAGTGAGGTGAGGAAGCTTGTCATTGCCATGTCCTGTA
This sequence comes from Duncaniella sp., assembly GCF_029054785.1. Lineage (GTDB taxonomy): Bacteria > Bacteroidota > Bacteroidia > Bacteroidales > Muribaculaceae > Duncaniella. Next base: position 29,221 of record NZ_JAIDEN010000144.1, on the reverse strand, counting down.
CCCAGCCTGCTTCGATGAAGAAGAAGCCGATGAGCATGAGCAGGATGCCGTTGATGAGCTGTAACCACCAGTAGCGGCGTCCGCTCTGGTTGACTGCGCTGCAAAGTGCGCTGATGCCCCAGAAGATGAAGATGAAGGCGATGAAATAGGGGAAGACCATTTCGGAGAGGACTACGCTGCGGACCATGAGGAAGCCGATGAACATGTCGATCACACCTCCTGCAAGCCACCATCCCCAGCCTCTGCCGCGGTTAGGACCGGAAGAAACAAGGAGCTGGACGATGCCTACAAGTACAAGCAGCCATCCGAAGATCTGGGAGGCGACGGCATAACCGGCCACGGGCCAGAACCAATAAGCGAAACCGCAGATTACCATTAGGATTCCCGCTGCGAGGACTACCCACCAATAGCGGGTCTGTCCCCAGAATTTTTCGATTAGCGTTTTCATAACGAGTTGTGTTTTTTGTTAATAGTTGAAATTGATTTTGCAGTATTATTTCGTGTGTGTTTGTCTGAACGGGAGGTGACGGGAACTGAAACGTGGGGCGAGCCAGCCGTATCACTCGGTGTAATATAATAACACGCGGGCTTTTGAATTTGTTGAGAGTTTCCGGAGAGGGCTCCCTTGCCGGATGGCAGTCGGTCGCCTTGGAGTCTGTCGTTAAACGACCTCTTATTTTATTCTTCCGTGCGGGCTGCGGAGGTCAGATAGCGTTTGACAAGTTCGGCATATTGCGCTGTCTCTTTGAAGCGTCTGATCTGGGAGTCGAGGGTGTCGGCAAGGGCAGGATTGTCTTTGTTGACGACCCATGACTGGAACTGGGTGAAGGAGACCGGGGTGGTGATGTCGACTTCGGGATAGTCTTCGGCGAGTCTGGCGGCTTTGGCTTCGTTGATCACGGCGCGTGGGACGCGTCCCATGGCGGTCAGCATGAACAGCTGTTCGGCGCTGTGGATGGAGTCGTGGCGCAGGATTATCGTGTCACCGATCTCGCGGCTGAGGTTTTGCAGGCGTTCCGCGATCGGGGTGCCTCCTACGGCCCAGACTTCCTTGCCGGCAAGGTCGAGGCGCGAACGGAGCGTGGTGTCGCGGCTGATCAGTACCTGCCGGTCAAGATAGACGGGTTCGGTGAAGCGGAAACTGTCGCGCCGGGAGGCTGTCACGGGGTAGTCGGAGATGACCACATCGTAGACTCCGCGCTTGAGTTCATCGAGTGCGGCGGTGACGGAGGAGACTGGGTAGAATTTTACATTGTCGCCGTAAAGCGCGGCCATCTGCTTCATCATCTCGTAGTTGAATCCTGCAAGCGAGTCGCCGTAGCGGTAGAGTGACATGGGGGAGTAGTCAATGGCCACATTGATGGTGTCGCCTTTGGCCCGGACATACTCATAGCCGTTGTTGCTGACGGGCGATGAGCAGCTTTTGACTGATACGATCACTCCGACGGCGATCAGAATGAGCGACAGGAGGATGCTTGCGCGCGGACCGCGGAGAAATTCGGCAATGTGGTTGTGGTGTGTGCCGGGTGTGTTTTTATTTTTTTCGTCAGGTGTCATTGGGGCGGATTGTCTGATACATTCAAGTATATAAACAATCGGCCCGTGGAAAAAGGTTGGCAGGGGATGTCAGCCCGGTCAGTTGGAGAAGTCGACGATCACGCCCATCTGGAAGCGGCGGGGGTTGAGGGGGTAGTGGGGCATCGAGAAGTAGTTGTTGTCGCCGATGAGGCCCTGGTTGACGTGGGAGAAGAGTACGAAGAAGCGTGCGCGCGACAGTTTCATGTTGGCATAGGCCGTCATGAAAGGATAGTTTCCGCAGTCGATCTCGCGCTGGTTGCAGAAGGCCATAGTTGCGGGCTGGTAGGCCGGTGCCTTGTACTTGGTATAGTAGTTGCAGTCGACGCCGAGCTGCACGTGGAGCACTTTGGCTATGCGGAACATCAGGTAGAGGTTGGAGTAGACGGCCAGATTTGGCAGCGGTATGACGGCATCGTTCGATGAGGTCTGATAGATGATGGTGTTGTCCCAGTTGAGCGCGCGCCAGTGGAGATTCTGCTGTGCGCGGATGCTGAACACCTGGACATTTCCGCTTTCCTGAGTCGGAAGGCCGTCGGCGTTGAAATAGATGTGGTTCTGGATGTTCTCCACCCCGACATTGATGTTGGTACCGGTGTGGGGCAGGTCAAGGATGCCTCCGAGGCGCACACGTCTGATCTTTCCGAAATCGTTCTGCCAGGCAAAGTGGTTGGAGATGTAGTTGTTCATCAGATATGGCGCCGTGGTGTTGCTGAAATGGCCGTAGGCTTTGACGGAGACGGTGTCGCCGAGGAGCTTGATATGGGTCGATGCGTTGCCTTCGACTTTGACCTCTCCGGCCGCCGGTCCGGCGAGACCGATCTCGGCTGTGGCTTCGTAGTTGAGCAGATGGCCCTGCTGTTTGGTGAGCTGGGCACCGACATAGAGCAGATTCTGAGTCTCTTTCGGTTTGAGGCGGGAGCTGAAGGGATAGGGGGTGAGGCCTGCCGGGCGCTCATCGCCTGAGATGGCTATTGTGTCCGGTGTCTGCCAGTAGTGGCGTACTTCATGGGTGAGGAAGGCTGCGAGTCCGGCTTTGGCGTATTTGTTGAAGCCTTCGAGCAGTGAGATGCCGACGGTGTTGCGCAGTGAATTGTACTTAGTGCGGTCGCAGGTGGCGTCGGCGTCAAGATAGTGGTTGGCCCAGAATTCCTTGCCTTCACTGGTGCTGGTGTTGGTGAAACGGTGACGTGAATCCTTGTAGTCAAGTGTCCAGATGAAGCTTGACACGGGAATGTATTCGCGGGCTATGACCGAGTCTGTTTCGTCACGGGTCTCTTTCCAGTAGCCGACCTTGTAGCGGTGGTTCATGTAGAACTGCTGTCCGCGCACCCGTGAGTGGGCTGCCGAGAGGTTGGTCGGGATGCTCTTGGGATTGATTGTCGAGACACCGCCCTGGATTTCGGCAGGGTCGGTGATATAGAGGTCGTCGGTGATGCCGCCGTTTTCTTTATTGAGGAAATTATAGGTGTTGAAGAAGGTCTGCAATTCGTAGCGGTCGCCCATGTAAGATCCTGAAAGGCCCCACGAGAAGCCTTTGGATGCCTGATACTCATAGCTTCCCTTGGAGTAGGGGTAGTGGACGCGGGCGCCGATCTGTGTGCGTTTGTTGACATTGCCGGAGAAGAGCATGCGCAGATAGTCCTGGGCGATTTCGCGGCCTCCGCCGGTATTGTAGCCCAGCTGAGTGACAGGGATGCGGGTGTTGAAGAAGCGCATATTCTCTGTGGTCGGTATCCAGAAGAGCTTTGCATCGCGGAAAAAGAAGTCGCTCATCGGCTCGCTATCCATGAAGATCATGTTTTTTCCGGCTGAGGTCTGGTTGCCTGTCGTGGCGAAAGCCGGACTGACCGAACTCGGAACGGCTGTGAGATAGTAGTTCTTGAGCAGGGTGTCCATCGGCGCGCGTTCGCGCAGGCCGAGCGGCTGGACTATGCGCCAGCAGTATGAGAGCGAGTCGGAGGGTGTGGTGTCTTTGGCGAAACCCTGAAGTCCGGCTGCAAGTATGGTGAAAATTACGAGGATATGCTTTTTCATAATGTGGCTGCAAATTTACTCAAAATTCGCGCATAAAAAAAATTATCCGTCATCTCGACGAATAATCTTCTTACCTTAAATCTAATACCATGAAAAACTGGTACAAAGGTAGGCACTTTTTGGGACATGCCAAATATCTATGCTTAAAAACATCTTTTGTTTAACATTATTTTGCTAATCTGTGGTTGGAATTGGTTTTGATTAACATTCGTTAGCCGTCGGATGGAATAGTTTGCCATCGGGTAATAAATCTGTTATTTTTTATTTTTCGCTCACGGAAAATATGTTGACGGCGTTTCCTCCGCGGCGTTTGCGGCCTTGGGAGGTGACAACGATATATTTTCCGTCGTCTGAGCGTCCGAGGCCGACGGGGTAGGAGTCGCATCTGATCGATGTCTCCAGTTTCATGGTCGCTGTGTTTACGATGTCAATGCGGTTGGCGAAATTGCAGGCCACATATATATATTTCCCGCTGGGTGAGACTTCGAGAGTGCGGGCACCGGCACCGACCTTGCAGCCTTTCCATCCGTTGGCTCTGATGGCGCGACGGTTTGAGGCTGTGGCTGTGCGGATGGCGCTGTTGATGCTGTCGACCGGGATTTTCCACACCATTCCGTTGACGTTGCATGAGGCGAAAAGGTTGTTGCGGTTGATTGCGAGATGGCGCACATTGGAGATGTTGTTGATGAATCCGATGTGTTTCATCGTTTTGAGGTCGACAACGGCGATCGAACCTGCCATGCACCCGATCAGCATGTGTCGGTCGCCGGGCAGAAAGACCGTTCCGCGCAGCAGATAGCCGGAATTGGCATCGCGGTTGACTGACTCGTCGAGCGGATAGTCCAGTTTCAGCTTGTTGCCGATGGTTACCGGCGCGAGATGGCGCCAGTCGGCAGGGTTGGTCGAGGAGATGTCGATCAGTCCCACGGTGTTGTCGCCCCAGTGGGTGACGGCGAGCAGTTTGCCTGAGTTGGATGTCGCGACCATTTTGGGAAGAGGGCCGGTGTCGAACATCCGGACAATGGAGTCGCAGCGCGTGTCGATCACAGCCATAGCCGAGGGATCCTGGGCGTTGATGTCGAATGTGCGCCGGTAGTATGGCACCCAGAGGTAGGTGCCGTTGTGGGAAAAGGTCATTTCGACCGGCTTGCCGCTGAACGGGCGTTGCGCGCCGTTGGGGTAGTGTTCCCATCTGTAATGCTGCGATGAGGTCCAGTTGCTTCCGTTGCCGCGCTTGAAGTTGTGGCTGATCACCTTTAGCTTGCGCATGCTTTTGGTATCGTAGACCACCGTGCGGCATCCTTCGAGTGAGTTCACATAGAAGCGCGAGCCGTCGGGGTGGAAGGCAGCAGACTTGGGCGAGTGTATGTCGGTGTCGAACGATGACTGTCGGGAGGCATTGAACTGCTGTTTCTTGCCGATGTTTGTGATGGTGATTCCTCCGTCTTTAGCCGAGGCTTTGTCACCGATTTCCGAGCGCACGAGTTCCGGTTCGGTCTGGGCTCCGGCGTTGTTGAGTGAGCTTGTGATCAGCAGCATCGCAAAGATCAGCCGCAGGAATTTGTGTGATTTGTCAGAAAGAGATGTCATGGCCCTTATGTGTGATTGATTGTAAAAATGATCGGTCGTGGATATTGTGTGTCGCCAATAGTCCGGTTGCTTGTGTGTGGTGGTGAAATTCGGTGCTAAGATAGTGAAATATTCGCTTTTAGCCAATAGATGGCGGCAAAATGTTAGGATGAGGGCTGTGGATATGAAAAAAGCGGTCCGGCTGTGTGCCGGGACCGCTTGGTATGGTTGATTTCGAGGGGCCGTGGTTTACTCCCACTCGATTGTGGCCGGTGGTTTGGAGGAGATGTCGTAGCAGACGCGGTTGACGCCGCGTACCTTGTTGATGATGTCGTTGCTGACTTTGGCCATGAAGTCGTAGGGGAGGTGTGCCCAGTCTGCGGTCATGGCGTCGGTCGAGGTGACAGCGCGGAGTGCGATGGCGCGTTCATAGGTGCGTTCGTCGCCCATGACGCCTACGCTCTGTACGGGGAGGAGGATTGCGCCTGCCTGCCATACTTTGTCGTAGAGTTCCCAGTCGCGGAGGCCGCGGATGAAGATGTCGTCGGCGTCCTGAAGGATGCGCACCTTTTCAGGGGTGATGTCGCCGAGGATGCGGACGGCAAGGCCCGGTCCGGGGAAGGGATGGCGCTTGATCAGATGGTCGGGCATGCCGAGCTGACGGCCTACGGCGCGCACTTCGTCCTTGAAGAGGAGTCTGAGTGGCTCGCAGAGCTTGAGGTTCATCTTTTCGGGCAGGCCGCCTACGTTGTGGTGGCTCTTGATGGTGGTGCCGGTGATCGAAAGGCTTTCGATGCAGTCGGGGTAGATGGTTCCCTGTGCAAGCCATTTGACATCTTTGATCTTGTGGGCCTCTTCGTCGAAGACATCGATGAAACCTTTGCCGATGATCTTGCGCTTGCGTTCAGGCTCGGTGACGCCGGCGAGTTCGCTGAAGAATTTTGCTGAAGCGTCTACTCCGATTACGTTAAGGCCGAGGCATTCGTAGTCGTGGAGCACGTCGCGGAACTCGTTCTTGCGCAGCATGCCGTGGTCAACGAAGATGCAGGTGAGATTCTTGCCGATGGCGCGGTTGAGGAGCACTGCGGCTACTGATGAATCGACACCGCCGCTGAGTCCGAGCACTACCTTGTCATCGCCAAGCTGCTCTTTGAGCTGGGCTACGGTTGATTCGATGAACGACTCGGCTGTCCAGTCCTGCTTGCCGCCGCAGATGTCTACGACGAAGTTGCGCAACAGCTGGGTGCCATGCTCTGAATGGTAGACTTCGGGGTGAAACTGTACGCCCCAAGTCTGTTCGCCTTCAACCTGATAGGCTGCGATGGCCACCTTGTCGGTCGAGGCCACGGTCTTGAAACTGTCCGGAATTGAGGTGATGGTGTCGCCGTGGCTCATCCATACCTGCGATCCTACGGGGATGTTCTTGAACAGGGGGTTGGTGGTGTCGATCTTTGTCAGATGGGCGCGTCCGTATTCACGTGACGGAGCCGGTTCCACGCTGCCTCCTGAGGTGTAGGCGATGAACTGAGCGCCGTAGCAGATGCCGAGCACCGGCAGATGGCCGCGCAGACGTGAAAGCTCGGTGCGGAAGGCTTTTTCGTCATAGACCGAGAAGGGGGAGCCGGAGAGGATCACGCCGATGACCGAGGGGTCGTCGTAGGGGAACTTGTTGTAAGGCAAGATCTCGCAATATTCGCCAAGCTCGCGCACACGGCGTCCGATGAGCTGTGTGGTCTGCGATCCGAAGTCGAGAATGATTATCTTTTCCTGCATAAAGTGGGAATAAGAGTTATGTTGTGGTAATGAATTGGTTTCTGACTGCAAAGTTACGGAGAATTCGGCTATTTTCAGAGATGGTTATGTGGAAAATTTTGAGTAATTTTGCAGGCTAAAATTCGAAACACACAATGAAACATAAGAAGATAAGACTTTTCCTGACCGATGTCGACGGTACGCTGACTGACGGAGGGATGTATTATACCGCCGATGGCGATGTGATGAAGAAATTCAACGCGCGCGACGGCATGGGGCTCCAGCTGTTGCAGAAGGCGGGAATCAAGGTCGGCATAATCACCAGCGAGACCACTGAACTCGTCAGCCGCCGTGGTGCGAAACTTGGTGTCGATTTCCTTGTGCAGGGCCGGCGCGACGGTGCGAAACTCGCAGCCGCCGCTGAGATCTGCGCTGAGATGGGGATCGGCATGGACGAGGTTTCCTATATCGGTGACGATGTCAACTGCGAGCCGCTGCTTCGGGCGGCAGGCCTTGCGGCTTGTCCCGCTGACGCTATGCCGGTGATAAAGACAGTCCCCGGTATCCGGGTCATGACTCTTAAGGGAGGCGAGGGTTGCGTGAGAGAGTTCGCGGACATGATCCTTGCCGGAAAGGAGTGTCTATGAGCAAGGTGAAGATTTCCGTGACTTTCATGCTGCTTGCGGTCACATTCTGTGTCTGCCTCATAGTCAGCAACCTGATGGAAATAAAGACAGTCGATCTCGGACCGCTGACAATCACGGCCGGAGTTGTGGTCTTTCCAATATCATATATTCTTAACGACTGCATTGTCGAGGTCTATGGCTTCGGCAAGGCCCGTCTTGTCATCTGGCTTGGGTTCGGAATGAACCTTCTGGTATCGTTGCTGCTCCAGCTCGGCATCTGGCTTCCTGGCGCGGCTTCATGGCAGGGGCAGGAGGCGATGGAGGTAGTGTTCGGCGCCGTCCCGCGCATCTTTGCCGCGAGCTTCATTGCATTTCTGTGTGGCTCGATGGTCAACGCCTATGTAATGTCGCGCATGAAAGTGGCCTCCGGAGGCCGCAGGTTTTCTCTGCGCGCCATAGTCTCGTCGCTGTGGGGCGAAGGCGTGGATTCGGTCATTTTCTTCCCGATAGCATTCGGCGGCATCCTGGCGTGGAATGAAATCGGGATGCTGATCGTGACACAGACTTTCCTCAAGACCTTCTATGAAGTCCTGATCCTGCCCGTCACCATGCGGGTTGTCAAGATGCTGCGCGACCATGAAGGGGGTGATGTGACGGATAATGACAACACATCTTATAAATGGTGGAGGATCAATGAGATTTGACGGAGTGAAATGGGTGTGGTTCGATCTGGACGACACGCTGATAGACTTTCATGCGAATTCGCGCCTGGCCCACAGGATCATCTACCGTGATGCCGGGCTGGACCGTTATTATCCAACTCCTGAAGAGTGGATAGAGGTCTATGAGGCTCACAACAAGACGCTGTGGGATCGTTACAGCCGTGCGGAGATCACTCAGGACTTCCTGCGGTTCGACCGCTTCGCCACGCCTCTTGGAATCCGCTGGCATGGGAGCCGCGAGGAACTTGAGAGGCTGTCAAAACGCCTTGATGTTGAATATCTTGACCGCCTTGCCGAGCAGACGGTGATGATTGACGGTGCTGTCGGACTCCTCGCGCACTTGCGCGCGCATTATAATATAGGTGTATTGAGCAACGGCTTCAAGGATGTCCAGTATCGCAAACTTGAAAACACCGGACTCGCCCCGCTCGTAGATCTTGTCGTCCTTAGCGACGACATCGGAATCAACAAGCCCGACCCGCGGATCTTCGCCTATGCAATGGAGCAATCCGGCTCAGCCGGGCCTGAATCGCATCTGATGGTGGGCGACAATCTGTCGACTGACATTTCGGGAGCAGTGGCAGCCGGATGGCGCGCTGTCCACTTTGACCGTAGGGCAGACGTCAAGAACGAAGACGGTAAATACCTGACAATATCCGATTTGAGGCTGCTTGAGAGGCTTCTATGAGGCAGTTTTCGGCAAATCGCCCCGCTAAAGTGGTGAGAAAGTGAAATTTAAGCGAAATTTTGCAAGATTTATAGTGAATAATCCAAAAAAAGTTCCGATATTTGCACTTGCAAAAAATTGCGCCTTCTAAAAACGCAACGACAAAGATATTAACCAATTATAAAATTCATATTGTAATGACTAAAGCTGACATCGTTAACGAGATCTCAAAATCAACCGGAATTGACAAGGCCAACGTGCTCGAAACAATCGAGAAATTCATGGAAACCGTAAAGGAATCCCTTTCACACGGCGAGAATGTCTATCTTCGCGGCTTCGGTAGCTTTATCACCAAGGTCCGTTCAGAAAAGACTGCCCGTAACATTTCAAAGAACACAACTATCATCATCCCCGAACATCGTATCCCCGCTTTCAAGCCCGCAAAGGTGTTCATGGAAGAGGTGAAAGATCTGAAATAATTCTGTCTGACAGAAAATCCAACTTTTAGTTAAACAACATAAATACCAACCACATGCCAAGCGGAAAAAAAAGAAAAGGCCACAAGATGGCTACCCACAAGCGTAAAAAACGCCTTCGCAAAAACCGCCACAAGAAGAAATAATTCTTGCGTAGTTGCGTAATGAACACGAAGAACAAACTCTTTTGCCTTGGCCCTCGGACAGAGAGGCTTGCAAAAGGTTTGTTCTTTGCGTCATTTCAATTAATCCGGATCATCAATGAAAAGTGAACTGATTGTAGACGTACAGCCGAGCGAGGTGTCGATCGCCTTGCTTGAAGACTCGCGGCTCGTCTCCTTGCAGAAGGAGTCGCGCAACATCGCCTACGCTGTCGGAGACATCTATCTTGCCAAAGTCAAGAAGCTGATGCCAGGCCTTAACGCCGCCTTCGTCAACGTCGGCTACGAGAAGGACGCTTTTCTTCACTATCTGGACCTCGGTTCCCAATTCTCTACCTATTCGGCTTTTCTGAAAGCCATACTCGTCGACAAGAAGTCCGACACGACAGTCCCGAAGATCAAACGTCTACCTGACATCGACAAACACGGCGCCATCACCGGTGTCCTTGAGCCGGGTCAGGAACTTATGGTTCAGATTGTCAAAGAGCCGATATCGTCAAAAGGCCCCCGTCTGACCACAGAGATCACCTTTACCGGGCGCTACATGGTGCTCATTCCTTTCGGTGACAAAATCTCCCTGTCGCAGAAAATCAAGACCACAGAGGAAAAACTCCGTCTGCGGCAGCTAATCGAAAGCATCAAGCCGAAAAACTTCGGAGTCATCATCCGTACATCGGCCGAAGGAAAAAGCGTCAGAGAACTGCACCATGAGCTGAAAACCCTTCTCCATTGCTGGGAAGAGACCGTAGCCAAAGCACAGAAAGCTACCGCACCGGCCCTCATATTCGAAGAGGAAAGCCGCATAGTCGGAATGCTTCGTGACGTATTCAGCCCGACATTCGAGAGCATTCATGTCAATGACAAGGAAATCTTCAGCCAGATTTCAAAGTATGTCAACCTCATTTCGCCGGAGAGCAAAGACATCGTGAAACTTTATGACAGCGATGTCCCCATCTTCGACCATTTCAGCATCACCCGCCAGATCAAGTCATCGTTCGGAAAAACGGTGTCGTTCAAATCAGGCGCTTATGTCATCATCGAACATACAGAGGCACTCCATGTCATCGACGTCAACTCAGGCAACCGCTCCAAGGCCGCTCCCGACCAGGAAAGCAACGCGCTTGAAGTCAACCTGCGGGCAGCCGACGAAATCGCCCGTCAGTTGCGTCTGCGCGACATGGGCGGCATCATCGTCATCGACTTCATAGACATGAACAAGGCCGAACACAGGCAGAAACTCTATGAACACATGCGTGAGGTGATGGCCAATGACCGCGCCCGCCACAACATTCTGCCTCTGAGTAAATTCGGCCTGATGCAGATCACCCGTCAGAGAGTACGCCCGGTGCTTGACATCAACACCTCCGAAACCTGTCCGTCGTGTCACGGCAAAGGAGAGGTGCGCCCCTCGCTGCTTTTCACCGATCTGCTCCACGAAAAGCTCGACTATCTTGTCAACACCCTTAAGGTGAAGCACTTTGTGCTCTATGTCCATCCCTTCGTCTCAGCCTATCTGAAAAAAGGATTCCCGTCGCTCTATCGTCGCTGGCAGCTTGAATTCGGATTCAACTTCCGGATCGTGCCTGACGAGTCGCTTGCCTACCTGCAATATCGGGTGCTCGACCGCGACCGCAACGAAATCGACCTCAAGGAAGAGAAAGACATGGACTCCTCGGCCTCTAAATCAAAAGCAAAAGCCAAGAACCGAACCCAGGAAGATTAGCTTCCATGCGACCCGTTCCAAGCGAACCTTATCACAGACCTCCCGTTTCAGACTGTTATTCAGCCGGAAACGGGAGGTTTTTTGTGTGAAAATACAAATTCCGCAAGAATTGGCATAGTAGTGTCGGTGTAGAGAATTTTGTCTGGATTAAATTTGGTTTACAATTTTTTATGAGTAATTTTGCAAGGGCTAAAAACGCGCATGCGTAATCGGCCCGAAATCAATTTAATCACAACTTATTATTAAGCACTAATTATTATTTTTTCATATCATGGATATTTCACACATCGAGCACGTAGGCATCGCTGTTCCTGATCTGAAGGAAGCCATCGCCTTTTACGAAAACACTCTTGGCCTTAAATGCTTTGCTATCGAAGAAGTTGAAGATCAGAAAGTCCGTACCGCTTTCTTTAAAGTGGGCCAGACCAAGATCGAGCTTCTTGAAGGAACTTCACCTGAAAGCGCCATCTCAAAGTTCATCGCCAACAACGGCGGTCGCGGTGGCATCCAGCACATCGCATTCGCGATTGAAGACGGTGTTGCCAACGCCCTCGCTGAAGTGGAAGGCAAAGGTTGCCGTCTGATCGACAAAGCTCCCCGCAAGGGTGCCGAAGGCCTCAATATCGCTTTCCTCCATCCGAAGTCGACCTGCGGTACTCTCATCGAGCTCTGCGAGGATCCCAACAAGTAATAGCTACTGACGAAATCGGATCAGAAGAAACTACAATAAGAATCCACCCCCCTTACTTCAAAACAAATGAGTAACCAGCTTGAAAAAGTAAAAGAGCTTATTGCCCTTCGCGAAGAAGCCCGCATCGGTGGCGGCGAAAAGGCCATCCAGAAACAGCATGAGAGAGGCAAATATACCGCCCGCGAGCGTATTGCCCAGCTTCTCGATGAAGGCTCTTTTGAGGAAATCGACATGTTTGTCCGTCATCGTTGCTACAATTTCGGACAGGAAAAGAAAAGCTATCTCGGCGACGGCGTAGTGACCGGCTACGGTACTATCGACGGCCGACTCGTATATGTATTCGCTCAGGACTTCACCGTATTCGGCGGCTCGCTGAGCGAGACAATGGCCCTCAAGATCTGCAAGATCATGGACATGGCTATGAAGATGGGCGCTCCCGTCATCGGTCTCAACGACTCAGGCGGCGCACGTATCCAGGAAGGCATCAACGCCCTCGCAGGTTACGCTGAAATCTTCCAGCGCAACATCCTCGCATCAGGCGTGATCCCCCAGATCTCAGGCATCCTCGGTCCCTGCGCCGGCGGCGCCGTTTACTCACCCGCGCTGACCGACTTCACTATCATGACCAAGGGCATCAGCTACATGTTCCTCACCGGTCCTAAGGTTGTGAAGACCGTGACCGGCGAAGACGTAAGCCAGGAAGCCCTCGGCGGTGCCACTGTACACTCTCAGAAGAGCGGCGTCGCACATTTCGCAGCCGAGGACGGCGAAGAGACTCTGCGCATCATCCGCAAACTCTTCAGCTATATCCCCCAGAACAACCTCGAAGAACCCCCGTTGGTTGAATGCACCGACCCGATCGACCGTCTTGAAGACTCTCTCAACGAGATCATCCCCGACTCGGCCAACCGTCCCTATAACATGTATGAGGTCATCAACGCAATCGTCGACAACGGCGAGTTCCTCGAAATCCAGCGCGAATACGCCAAGAACATCATCATCGGTTTCGCCCGCTTCAACGGTCAGGCCGTCGGCGTGGTGGCCAACCAGCCCAAATATCTTGCCGGTGTGCTCGACAGCAACGCATCGCGCAAGGGCGCGCGTTTCGTCCGCTTCTGCGACGCCTTCAACATTCCTCTGGTGACACTCGTTGACGTCCCCGGCTTCCTCCCCGGCACAGGCCAGGAATACAACGGTGTGATCCTCCACGGCGCCAAGCTTCTCTATGCCTACGGCGAAGCAACCGTACCCAAAGTCACAGTCACTCTGCGCAAGAGCTACGGCGGCAGCCACATCGTGATGTCGTGCAAGCAGCTCCGCGGCGACATGAACTACGCATGGCCTACCGCCGAAATCGCCGTTATGGGTGGCGCAGGCGCTGTCGAAGTCCTCTATGCCAAGGAAGCCAAGGCCGCTGAAGATCCCGCCAAGGTTCTCCGCGAGAAAGAAGACGAATACAACAAGCTCTTCTGCAATCCCTACAATGCTGCCCGCTACGGCTACATCGACGACGTCATCGAGCCTCGCAACACCCGCTTCCGCATCATCCGCGCCCTTCAGCAGCTTGCGACCAAGAAAGTTGTCAATCCGGCCAAGAAGCACGGCAACATTCCTCTCTAAGCCGTGAGGCAAAGGTTAGCAACAAAACCGATAAACTATCATCAGAAAAAAGTTATGAAGAAAAGACTTTTAACGCTGTTGCTGGTGACTCTCGCCTGTGTCACGGCAGTGTCGGCCCAAGGTCGTCGCGGTCTGCGCCTCAACGAGGTGATGATCGTCAACGACTCCACCAGTGTGGTGGACGACTTCGGCCGTTACAATGCCTGGGTCGAGCTTTACAACTCGACTTTTGCGCCGCTGGAGATCTCAAGCGTCTTCATCACCAACGACCGCAACAACAATAAACTCTATCCGGTGCCCTTAGGGGATGTCAACACCGAGATTCCGGCCCGTCAGCATGTGCTTTTCTGGGCTGACGGTGAGCCTAACAAAGGCACTTTCCACCTGAATTTCGTCTTCACTCCCGGAGAGGACAACTATCTTGCCATCTATGACGCCGACGGCCTGTCGCTCATCGACGAGATCGTGGTTCCCGGCAGCCTGCTCCCCGGACAGTCCTACGCCCGCAAGGTTGACGGAGAGGGTGGTACAAACAATCCCGACGACTGGGAAGTCCGTGATGGCTCGGAGGCCAAGTATATCACACCTTCAAGCAACAACATCATCAAGAGCACCAACAACAAGGTCGACAGCTTTGCCGAAAACGATCCCCACGGATTCGCAATGGCGGTGATGGCCATGTGCATCGTGTTCTCGGCTCTGCTCGTGCTTTCGATCTGCTTCTACATCATCAACCGCATCGGAGCATCCATCTCGCGCTCGCGCAAGATCAAGGCTCTCGCTTCTGATGAGGAAGAACTCGCAGACCACCACCACGAACAGGATTCCGGCGAAGTCATCGCTGCGATCTCAGCTGCGCTCGCCGAGCATCTTGACGCTCATGACCGCGAAAGCACCATCCTCACCATCAACAAGGTGCGCCGCGCTTATTCGCCCTGGAGCTCTAAGATTTACAGCCTGCGTGAACTTCCGACGCGTAAGTGATCAAAACCACCTTCCATTAACACTTTCAACCATTGAAACACTATCACGACAATGAAAGAATATAAATATAGAATCAACGGTAACCCCTACACCGTTAAAGTCGGCGACATCGACAACAATATCGCCAAGGTGGAGGTCAACGGTGTTCCCTACAAGGTGGAACTCGAAAAGACCGACAAGCCTGTGACTATCGTAACCGCACCGCGTCCCTCGGCTGCTCCCCGCACAGAAAGCGGCGCCAAGGTGATTGCCAAGCCCAAATCGGCAGTTGCCGGCGTGAGCGTCGAAGCTCCGCTTCCCGGTGTGGTCCTCTCGGTCAACGTAAAGGTCGGCGACACTGTCAAGGCTTCCGATACAGTGGTTGTCCTTGAAGCCATGAAGATGGAAAACGCCATCCATGCAGGCCAGGACGGCAAGGTTGCCTCAATCGCTGTCTCTGCCGGTGACTCCGTGCTCCAGGGTGCAGTGCTCATTACCCTCGAATAACAAAAGAGTGAGAGTCTCGACAGTCTAATTGAAAACCTCACTTTCAAGTAACAGCAACAACTATGTTTAGCGAATTCTTAACCCAAAACCTTCAGGAGTTCTGGCATCTGACAGGTTTTTACAACGCCACGTGGCAGCATCTGGTGATGCTGTTGGTGGGCTTGTTCTTCATCTGGCTTGCCATCAAGAAGAACTTTGAGCCCATGCTCCTCGTGCCCATAGGTTTCGGTATCCTCATCGGCAATGTGCCCTTCAACACAACCGCCGGACTGGAAATCGGTATTTATGAAGAGGGATCTGTGCTCAATATTCTCTACAACGGTGTGAGCGCCGGATGGTATCCCCCTCTGATTTTCCTCGGCATCGGTGCGATGACCGACTTCTCGGCTCTCATCGCCAACCCGAAGCTCATGCTCATCGGCGCGGCTGCCCAGTTCGGTATCTTCGGTGCCTACATGGTCGCTCTTCTTCTGGGCTTCGCCCCTGACCAGGCCGGTGCGATCGCCATCATCGGCGGTGCCGACGGTCCGACCGCAATCTTCCTCTCGTCGAAGCTCGCTCCCAACCTGATGGGTGCTATCGCCGTTTCGGCTTACTCTTATATGGCTCTCGTGCCTGTGATCCAGCCCCCGCTGATGCGCCTGCTGACCACTAAGAACGAGCGTCTGATCAAGATGAAGCCCGCGCGTGCGGTGTCGCAGAACGAGAAGATCATCTTCCCGATCGTCGGTCTGATCCTCACCTGCTTCGTTGTTCCTTCGGGCCTGCCGCTTCTGGGCATGCTCTTCTTCGGCAACCTTCTGCGTGAGTGTGGTGTCACCAACCGTCTGGCCAAGACTGCAAGCAACGCGCTTACCGACGTTGTCACCATCCTTCTCGGTATGACCGTCGGCGCCTCGACCCAGGCTTCTGAGTTCCTGACATCGGAAACCATCCGCATCTTCCTTCTCGGCTTCATGGCATTCATCATTGCCTCGGCCAGCGGTGTCATCTTTGTCAAGCTCTTCAACCTGGTTCTGCCGAAGTCCAAGAAGATCAATCCGCTTATCGGCAATGCCGGTGTTTCGGCAGTCCCGATGTCGGCACGTATCTCCAACAACCTCGGTCTGGAATACGATCCGAGCAACTACCTGCTGATGCACGCTATGGGTCCGAACGTGGCCGGTGTGATCGGTTCGGCAGTGGCTGCCGGTGTGCTTCTCGGCTTCCTTGCCTGATAAGATCCTGACCTGAATTTCCCTCATAGACGCAGGGGCATAAATTTTAGCTGATTAAAATCTTATGCCCCTGCGCTTTTTCTGAAAGATTTGTCTGATAAGCAATTTTGTGGTAAAAATGTTTTCCGGAAAAGATCCGGCTGCCGGATGATAAAATCGGACTTGATTGAAAACCTTTGTCAGTCTGGGGTGTTTAAATAATAGAAATTATCACATCCGATGCTGATTTCAACATGAGACCTCTATTCGCCAATGCAACACAGTGACTGGGCATAGTGAAATGACAGGCCATCCCCTTTTTCCTCTCCGGTCTGAGTTCCGGGGCATTTATCCATTCATCCTAAATTATGGTAACACGAAAACTTATTGATGCGCTCTACCGGAAATATAATCGGCCACCCGCATCCATAGATGAACTTAACATTGGACTGCTTTTTGATTATGCTCTGGAGAATCATGGCATTGTCATTGACGAGGACGATCTGTTTATAGGAAGTGTCGATCCGGCATCGCCATTTGCCAGAATCCCTCTGAGGCATATCCATGAGATATTTGAGTTTGAAAATCAGATAGCCATTGTGTTGCGTAATTCCATCGTGTTTCTGAGCAAATCGGATTCAAAGGTCAATGTCCATCTGCGCATGGACAAGCCCTCCGTCTGGTCGCGGCTGAAAGACTCGATTCTGCCGGGCCGCTGAGAGTCCGTCTTAAATCCCCTCTGCTGAAAAAATGATAAATGATTGTTTCAATCGAGTGGCTCTTCTTACGGGAGTCGCGGCTTTTGAGGCTTTGGCTTCGAAGAGAGTTATAATTTTCGGTGTCGGCGGCGTCGGCAGCTGGACAGCCGAGACTCTGGTGCGCAGCGGCATCTCCCGATTGACGATTGTCGATGCCGACTCTGTCGCCGCCTCGAATATAAACCGTCAGCTGCCTGCCACTGCGTCGACTGTCGGCCGGGTGAAGGTCGACGTGATGAAAGAACGCCTGCTCGACATAAATCCTGAGGCGCAGATTGAAGCCATACATGGCTTTTACAATGCGGAGACCCAGCAGTGCTATGACCTCAGGGACTATGATTATGTCATTGACGCGATCGACTCCCTTGCCGACAAGGCTTTGCTGATCCGTAATGCCACGGCGGCGATGGCCGAAACGGCCCGAAGTGACCGTCCGGTGGTTTTTTATTCCTCGATGGGCGCTGCTCTCAAACTTGACCCCTCGCGCATAGCTGTCGCCGAGTTCTGGAAGGTCAAAGGCTGTCCGCTTGCAGCAGCCTTGCGGCGTAAATTCAAGAAATCAGGTGAATTTCCTGCCCGCAAATTCAAGTGTGTCTATTCCGATGAACTCGTCCCGAATCATCAGGATGCAGCTTCGCTTGTCGACGGCAGCGGGGCGATGACTTACGGAAAAGTGGCGGTAAACGGTGCCTTTATGCACATTACTGCTGTTTTCGGGATGACTCTGGCCTCTCTTGTCATCCGTGACGTAATGGATAAACTCCGGTGAGCGGTTTCCGGCGTTAAGTAATTTCTTTCCACATGCTCGCGCAGGCGTGTGTCGTCAGAGGGCTGCCTTATTGTAGCTGTTCAATTCCGATCCCCTCTGAGTATCCGTTGATTACGGAAATATTTCATTATTTTAAATTTTGTTTTGAAAATGATAATTCCGACCTTTGCGCAAGGATTGTCAGTCTTGACAGGCCTTTAAAGCAATTTGTTCTTACCTTAATCGATCTCACGTTTAAATATAATCCATGAAATAAAATCATTAGAAATGGTAACAGCTATTGTAACATTTTTTATTCTCGGCTACCTTTGTATCGCACTTGAGAGTGTGCTGAAAATCAACAAAGCCGTTCCCGCACTGCTGATGTGCGTCATCTGCTGGACTCTTTATGCCTGTGGCGTCGGTGAAAGCGCTGATTATTCCGGACGCCTGCTCCATCATCTCGGAGAGACCTGCGAGATCCTCTTCTTCCTTATGGGCGCAATGACGATCGTCGAGATCGTGGACGCCAACGGCGGTTTCTATTTTGTTCATGACGCTTTGGCCACCAAGAGCAAAAAGGCTCTCTTGTGGCGCATCACGGCGATGACATTCATCCTCTCGGCAATTCTTGACAACCTGACAACCTCGATCGTGATGATCATGGTGCTCCGCAAACTCATCGAGGACCACAAGGACCGCATGATCTACGGCGGCATCATCATCATCGCCGCCAACGCAGGCGGTGCCTTCTCGCCGATCGGCGACGTCACCACCATCATGCTATGGATCAAAGGCATGATCTCGACAGCCGGTGTAATCTCCCAGCTGATCATTCCTTCGGTTGTCTCTGTCATCGTCTCGGCCCTCTGCGTGTCGCTCTATCTCAAGGGTGAGGTTGTCGCACCGAAACAGGCTGATACCAGCATGATTCAGAATTCACCTGCCGACCGTAAGATCATCCTCATTTTCGGTGTCGGCGGTCTGATCTTTGTCCCCATCTTCCGTATGCTGACCGGTCTGCCCCCCTTCATGGGCATTCTGCTCGCGCTCGGAGTCCTTTGGCTTGTCAGCGAATGGCGTTCGACCCGCAACTCGATCTTCGCTGAGAACTCTCATCTGAAAGTTACAAGCCTGCTTTCGCGCATCGACCTTGCCACAATCCTTTTCTTCCTCGGCATCCTGCTTGCAGTAGCAACCCTTCAGGAAACAGGTGTGCTGACCTCCTTCGGTCAGTGGCTCAACGAGGCTTCCAACGGCAACCACTATCTTGTGACCGGTGTGATCGGTGTGGTTTCAAGCATCGTTGACAATGTGCCTCTTGTGGCAGGCTGTATGGACATGTATGCCATCGCTCCCAGCGGCGATTTTGCCTGCGACGGTCTTTTCTGGCAGCTGCTTGCCTACTGTGCCGGAGTCGGCGGCTCGATGCTGATCATCGGATCCGCAGCCGGTGTGGTTGTGATGGGTCTCGAAAAAATCAGTTTCGGCTGGTATCTGCGCCGCTTCACCTGGATCGCTTTTGTCGGTTATCTCGCCGGCATTGGCACCTATGCGCTCCAGACCCTCTTCATGTAAGAAAAACTACGGACGAGTAAGAAATTATACGGACGAGGTCGCTCAGGCGGCCTCGTCTGTCTTTATCCCAACGGTCCGGATTCATGCGTCATAAGCCGATGTGAGTCCGTCCGGCGGAATTTTCTGCGCCTAAAATGCTAAAATGTTTTGAAATACGAAAAAGAATTAGTAATTTTGCCGCGCAAAACCGTGGAGCGTCCGTCCCCGACCGATATTTCAGCCGACTGGCCGGAGGTCTTCCACTAATTAATAACTTAATTTCAATAATCAAAGAACCACAATGATCATCGTACAAGTAAAAGAAGGTGAAAACATCGAAAAAGCACTGAAGAAATTCAAACGTAAATTTGAAAAAACCGGCATCGTTCGCGAACTCCGTTCACGTCAGGCTTTCCAGAAGCCCTCTGTGACCAACCGTAAGAAAATGATGAAGGCTGTTTACGTTCAGCAGCTTCGTGCCAACGAGGAATAAATTTTTCTGATTAGCACTGCCTTTATACAATCAACCGAAAGGAGGTCAGGAAAACACCCGGAAATCACCCGAATTTATTTGATAAAACCATATCCGATGGCGGTGAAGATTGCGGTATGCAATTTTCATCGCTATTGTTGTGACTTGAATTGTTATATATATACACAGCCTGGATTGTTTGATATAACCGCATTGTTTAGAGGTGCTTTGACGACAATTGTTGAACAGCCCTCCTGAATCGCAGCTTTTTCGCTTATGCTTCGCCCGCAACTGCCGCTTCTGTTTCTTCTGATGCTGCTCTCCGCAGTGTCGTGTTCGCATTCCGATGTGGAGGAATGCGTCATTGGCGACGGTGCGAGCTTTGAAATGAGAGCTGACAGCATAGGAGTCGGACTCTCGGCTGACAGCTCCCGGATCTCGCTTGCTGATGTGGCTTTGTCGGAAGGAATGCTGCGGCCTGAAGAGTCTATGGCTGTGTTGCGTTCGGTGCTGAAAGACGGGCGCCTGCCGCAGCCTGAATTCCCGAAAGTGACCGATGTCGGAGCCTGGGCCACTGCTGCATGGGAAATCTATTGCATGACCGGTTCCGAGTCATGGATCAAGGAGGCTTATGACGTTCTGACAAAATCATTGCTGAGACAATACTCCTCCTATGGTATCGGTTTGGAAACTCCGCTGAGAGGCGGACAGCCGCAGTGGGTCGATGAAGCGGGTAGTTTCTATCCGCAATGGATGAAGCCAATGGACCGCTACTCGACAGTTTCGACCGCCGTGAATGCCTCGACGGCTACGGCCTATGCGGTCTGTTCCCAGATGGCCGGTGTGCTGCGGCTCTATGCAGAAAGCGAACATCAGTTGTCATTTACGACGTTGCGCAACGCCATCAATGACCGTCTTTGGATCCCTGACATGCAGCGCTACGGACAATATCTCTACGGACAGTATTATCCGGTTCTGTCCGCTGTGTCTGACAGCAGAGCGAATGCACTCTGTGTGCTCGGCGGCATTGCCACACCGGAGATGTCAGAGGCAGTGGTGGCCTCGCTTCCGCTCTGTCGCGACGGCGTTCCGGATGTTTTTCCGCAAATCAGTCCGGCAGCGGGTGAATTCACTCCGCTTACCCAGGCTCTTTTCGCTCTCTCGGCTGCCAAGGTCCGCAATCCGCAGGCTTTTGTGCTCAGCGTCTCTTCGCTGGTCGGGGCGAACCCTGATCGGAACCATTCGTCCGAATGGCCTGCCGTGGTGCTGAAAGGATTTTTCGGCATGAATCCAACGCCATCGGGCATTTATTTCAAGCCGATGGTCCCTGTCGAATTCGAAGGTGACAAGGTGCTGAAAGGTTTCCGCTACCGTGAGGCCGAGCTTGATATCGTGATGCGGGGCACCGGTGACCGTATCGCATCCTTCCTTGTCGACTCGGTCAGTGTCAGGATTCCGCGGATAGACTCTTCGCTGAAGGGGCGTCACAGGATCGAGATAAAACTGTCGGGCAACGATCAGTCTGAACGGGGCATAAATGTCGTGGAACGGGAAAATATATTGTCTCTGCCGCAGCTCAGATGGGGTCAGGACGGGAGAGACTTGAAAATCATGGATTTTGATCCTGATCTGCGCTACGGGGTCTATATCGACGGAGTCATGGTCCGGTTTCTGGACCGTGACAGCTATCGGTTGCCGTCGCCTGATGTCAGTGTGACTGCGATAGTGCCTGTCGGCAAGTCCGGGAAGTTGGGATTCTCTCCGCGCAGCCATATCTATGCGCCGGGACAGACTGAGATCACCGTCAATGCCTCTTCGGTCACTCCGCGTCGTCCGCCGCTGCATTTCATAAAAGACCGCCGTACTGCCGACAACTACATCGAACTTGCCGCCCGCCACAACACCCGCATCACCTGCTATGCCAATGCGCCCATTGCCGGCGATTATTTCCTCACTGTCGGATATTCCAACGGATCTGAACGCGATGCACTCCGCACACTGAGCATAAACGACCGTGATGTTGCGACCCTGATCTGCCCGGCTGTCAGTCCGGATGACTGGATTGCGGTCCATCCCTCGAACACCGTCGTAGTCTCCCTCCGGGAAGGGCCCAACAAGATAGCCCTCACATACATCGGGGGTACAATCCTGCTCAATAAGATAACACTCTTGAAAAAGACTTCTTAGAGGGTGTTTCATAACAATAGTTATGAACTGCCCCCCCTCTTAAAACCTGTCAATTAACACCTGATGAAGACAATAGGCATTCTTTCAGACACCCACTCATGCTGGGACGACCGTTATGCAGCGCATTTTAAAGACTGTGACGAGATATGGCACTGCGGCGATGTCGGGGACATTGATGTCATCCGGCGTCTTGAAAACGTGGTCCCGGTTGTCAGGGCCGTGCGTGGCAACATTGATCATGGCGACGTCTGCCGACGCTGTCCGGAGGTGGAAAGTTTTCAGATAGAAGGTGTCAATGTCTGGATGACGCATATCGGAGGCTATCCGGGCCGTTATGCTCCCGGCATCAGGCGCGCCCTGATTGAAAACAGGGTCAATCTCATGGTCTGCGGCCATTCCCACATATTGAAAGTCATGCCCGATGTGGAGCTTGGACTGCTCCATGTCAATCCCGGCGCCGCAGGCTATCACGGCTGGCAGAAAGAACGCACACTCGTCCGCCTGACAATAGACAGCGGGGCTGTCACCGGCCTCGAAGTCATCGAACTCGGCAAGGTGCGCATCTGAGCCGGAAGAGGATGAAGAACAAAAAAGCACATGCCGCGTATGGATTCAACCGTATGCGGCATGTGCCTTTTGAGATTTCTATGGAGCAGCCGGTCAGGCTTCCTTGATGTAGTTGACGATCCAGGCGCCGACGGCGTCAGTCCCGTAGCTTGCGCCTCCTTCCACCTGGATTTCAGGAGTGCGGACATTGGCATCGAGAGAGGCGTTGACAGCCTTGCGGATCAGAGCGCCTTCCTCCATCAGGTTGAAGTATTCGAAGAGCATGGCTACCGACAGGATCTGGGCCAGAGGATTTGCGATATTCTTGCCTTTTGCCTGAGGCCATGAGCCGTGGATCGGTTCGAACACCGGAGTCTTTTCGCCGGTGGAGGCCGAGGGAAGCAGGCCCATCGAGCCGGAGATCACAGAGCCTTCGTCGGTGAGGATGTCTCCGAATGTGTTTTCGGTGACCATTACGTCAAAGAAGCGCGGTTCCTGGATCATGCGCATGGCGGCATTGTCGACATACATATAGTCAGTGGTAACGTCGGGATATTGGGGCGCGATCTCCTGAGCCACCTTGCGCCAGAGGCGTGATGAAGCCAGGACATTGGCCTTGTCGACAACTGTCAGATGCTTGCGGCGGCGACGTGCATAGCCGTAGGCCACATGGAGAATCCGCTCGATTTCCGGGCGAGTATAGGCATTGGTGTCATAGGCCCGCTCGTTGTCTTCATATTTCTCTCCGAAATACATGCCTCCGGTCAGTTCGCGGATGCAGATGAAGTCAGCGCCTTCGACCAGTTCGGATCGCAGGGGCGATTTGTGGATCAGACACTGGAAAGTCTCCACCGGTCGGATGTTGGCGAAGAGGCCGAGTTTTTTGCGCATCGCGAGCAATCCTTGTTCGGGACGCACCTTGGCATTGGGATCATTGTCGAATTTCGGGTCGCCTACGGCTGAGAAAAGTACCGCATCAGCCCAGAGGCAGGTCTGATATGTCTCTTCCGGGAAAGGATCGCCGACCTTGTCGATGGCATCGGCACCGCAGATGGCCTGACGGTATTCTACGGCATGGCCGAATTTTTCACACACAGCCGTCATGACATCAACGCCCTGACGTGAGATTTCCGGGCCGATTCCGTCGCCTGGAAGGACTGCAATTTTCAGATTCATTCGAGTATGTTTTTTGTTGTTTTACGAATTGGACGGGAGGGTTTCGAGGATGTTGAGCATCTTGACCGTGGCCTGGATCGCAGCTTCAGTCTGGTCGGCGTCAAGGCCGCGGGTCCTGAAGACGTTTCCTTCGTAATTCCAGGTGATGGTCGTGTGGACAAGCGCATCTGTCCGGCCTCCCGGAGGGATGTTTACAATGTAGTTGGTGAGCGTCGGGAAGGGTCTCTGAAGTTTTTCGTTGTAGATCTTTCTGACAGCCCTCATGAAAGCGTCGAACTGGCCGTCGCCGACGGCGCTCTCCTGAAACTCGGCATCGTCCACGATGAGTTTCACTGTCGCTGTCGGGTGCAGCCCGTGTGAGAGATTGAGCGCGTAGTTGTCGACGCGGACTTTTGAGGGGAGAGCCTGGTGTTTGAGCACGTCGGCCACAATGAATGGAAGGTCGTCCTGAGTGACGATCTCTTTCTTGTCTCCGAGACGTATGATGCGCTCGGTCACTTTGCGGATGTCTTCTTCTGACAGCTCGATTCCGAGGGCTTCGAGGTTTTTCTTGATATTGGCTTTGCCGGAAGTCTTGCCAAGGGCATATTCTCGTTCGCGGTCGAAGCGTTCAGGCAGAAGATCGTTGTAGTAGAGCTGGTTTTTGTTGTCGCCGTCGGCGTGGACGCCTGCACACTGGGTGAAGACGCTGTCGCCGATGATGGGCTTGTTGGGCGGGACCATGATGCCGGAAAACGACTCGACGATGTGGCTGACCTTGTTGATCTTGCTTTCATCGATGTCGGTCGTGTCGCCGAGCTGGTCATGGATCACGGCTACGGTGCTTGACAGAGTCGCATTGCCTGCGCGTTCTCCGAGTCCGTTGATCGTGCAGTGGACTCCTTTGGCTCCCCCTTTGATTGCCGCGAACACGTTTGCCGTTGCGAGATCGTAGTCGTTGTGGGCGTGGAAGTCAAAGTGCAGGTCAGGATAGCGCGCTACCATCGAGTGGATGTAGGACATCGTGTCATACGGGTTGAGGATGCCCAGGGTGTCAGGGAGCATGAAACGTCTGATCGGAAGGCTTTTGATCGCATCCATCAGCGCATAGACATAGTCGGGCGAGTTTTTCATCCCGTTTGACCAGTCTTCGAGATAGATGTTGACGTCGAGTCCTGCCTCGCGGGCTCTTCTGACTTCGGCCTCGATTGTCCTGAAGTGCTGTTCGGGTGTCTGCTTGAGTTGCAGGCGGCAGTGTTTTTCAGAACCCTTTGCCAGAAGGTTGATGACTTTTCCGCCGACACTGCCGATCCAGCCTACCGACTGGCCCTGGTCGAGAAAGCCGAGCACTTCGATGCGGTCGATGTAGCCGGTCGACGAGGCCCACTCGCAGACCTTGCACACCGCATCACGTTCGCCCTCCGAAACACGTGCGGAGGCGATTTCAATGCGCGGCACGTGCAGCTCCTGAAGAAGCAGGCGAGTGATGGCCAGTTTCTCGGATGTCGAGAACGAGACTCCCGATGTCTGCTCTCCGTCGCGGAGAGTGGTGTCCATTATTTCGACGTACATATTCAGCGCGCCGCCTCCCAGGCCTCGATATCGGCCTTGCGCGAGAGGAGATACTCGATGTCGTCGAGGCCCTCGGCGAGACACTGTTTTTTGTATGGGTTGATGTCGAAGTTCTCGCTTTTTCCTGTGGCGAGATTGGTGATGGTCTGAGAGGGGAGATCAACCTTCACCTGGGTCTGCGGATCGGAGGCGATCGAGTCAAAGAGCTCAGCAAGGAACTCTTCGCTGACCACTACGGGGAGCACGAAGTTGTTAAGCTCGTTGTTTTTGTGGATGTCGGCGAAGAAGCTTGACACAACGACGCGGAAGCCGTAGTCGTGGATGGCCCACGCTGCATGTTCGCGGCTGGAGCCGGAACCGAAATTCTTGCCTGCCACAAGTATGCAGCCGGAATATGTCGGGTCGTTGAGCACGAAATCCTTGATCGGGTTGCCATCTTTGTCGTAGCGCCAGTCGCGGAAAAGATTGTCGCCGAAGCCTTCGCGTGATGTGGCTTTCAGGAAGCGGGCGGGAATTATCTGGTCGGTGTCTACATTCTCCATCGGCAGGGGAACGCAGGTGGATGTTATGGTGGTGAATTTTTCTTTCATGATGTGTGCGTTTGAGGTGTGGAGGAGAATGGCGGAATTTAGAGATTGTTTAACTCTTGTTTTTAAACAACCTCTTAGTTTATTGTGCGAGGATCGGTGAGGACTCCGGTGACAGCCGATGCGGCTGCTACGAGCGGACCTGCGAGAATTGTCCTTGAGCCCGGTCCCTGACGGCCTTCGAAGTTGCGGTTTGAGGTAGAGACGGCGAGCTTGCCGGCGGGAACTTTGTCTTCGTTCA
This sequence comes from Duncaniella sp., assembly GCF_029054785.1. Taxonomy (GTDB): domain Bacteria; phylum Bacteroidota; class Bacteroidia; order Bacteroidales; family Muribaculaceae; genus Duncaniella. The sequence goes on along the minus strand of NZ_JAIDEN010000144.1, from coordinate 3,113 downwards.
TAGCGAGGCAGGCCGAGCATCCGGGCTGACGGATTTCAAATCCTGCTTCCGAGAGAATGCGGTCAAGACCTTCCTCGCGGATCTGTGCATCGACTTTCCAGGAGCCGGGGACGAGCCATGCGGTGACTCCGGGTGCTTTCCTGCGACCTTTTACAAAGTTGGCGAATGCGCGGAAGTCTTCAATGCGGCCATTGGTACAGCTGCCGAGAAATACGTAGTCGACCGGAGTTCCGGCAAGCACTTGGCCCACTTCGAAGCCCATATAGTCGAGTGATTTCTGATAGGAAATTTTTCCGGCTTCATCCTCAGGATCGGGAGCGGGGATTGGATCGTTTATGCCGATGCCCATGCCGGGGTTGGTGCCGAAGGTGATGCGAGGTTCGATGTCGGCGGCATCGAAATTGATTTCTCTGTCAAAGACGGCATCGGGATCCGATGGGAGTGTCCGCCAGTAGGCAACGGCTTTTTCCCATTCCTCTCCCTTGGGCGCGAATTCGCGGCCTTTGACATAGGCGACAGTTGTCTCGTCAGGAGCGATCATGCCGCCGCGGGCACCCATCTCGATCGAGAGGTTGCAGACGGTCATACGCTCTTCCATCGAAAGGCCCTTGATCGTGTCACCTGCATATTCTACGAAATAGCCCGTGGCTCCTCCGGTGGTCATTCTGGCGATGATGTAGAGGGCGATGTCCTTGGCAGTCACGCCCGGACGCAGTTGGCCGTTGACGCTGATGCGCATTGTCTTGGGTTTGGGCTGAAGGATGCACTGTGATGCAAGCACCATCTCCACCTCGCTTGTCCCGATGCCGAAAGCAACGGCGCCGAAGGCCCCGTGGGTCGAGGTGTGGCTGTCACCGCACACGATCGTATAGCCGGGGAGAGTCAGACCGTTTTCCGGGCCGATCACGTGGATGATGCCGTTTTTCGGATGTCCCAGTCCGTAGAGAGTCACGCCGAATTCCTGGGCGTTGCGTGTGAGGGTCTCGACCTGATTGCGCGAAACGGGATCAGCGATCGGTTTGTCCTGATTCAGAGTGGGGATATTGTGGTCAGGCGAGCAGAAGGTTTTTTCCGGACGGAACACTTTCAGTCCGCGGGTGCGCAGGCCTTCAAACGCCTGCGGGCTGGTCACTTCATGGCAGTAGTGACGGTCTATATAGAGTTGAGACGGTCCGCCTTCGATGTTGTTGACGACATGGGCATCCCAGATTTTGTCGAAAAGAGTTTTTCCCATAGAGAATTTGTGTGTATGGAGGAGGGGAATGGTTGTGTTATGATTTTGTTTACAGACTTTTCGGTCGATGGTCCGTAAGCCTACCGGACAAATTTGTTGATGGCGTCAAGGAAGGCTTCGGCACTTGCTGCCACGATGTCGGTGTTGGCCGAGAAGCCATAGTAGGACACTCCGTCGTGCTCTACGGTCATGTGGACCTTTCCGATGTCGTTGCTGCCCTTGTTGATTGCCTGGATGAGGAATTCCTTTACGAGCATCTTGCGGTGTATGATGTTCTTGATGGCGCTGATCGCAGCGTCGACAGGACCGTTGCCTGAAGCGCAGGCCTCGAATTTCTCTCCTGCGATGTCGAGTCCGACACTTGCAACCGAATGGAGTCCGACACCGCTTGTCACCTGGAGGAAGTCGAGTTTGATGCGGCTCAGAGCCTTGCGGTGAGCGCCGGCGATCATGAGCACGTCATCGTCGTTGATCTCTTTCTTGCGGTCGGCGAGCTTGAGGAAGGCTTCATAGGCTTTGTCGAGATCGGCTCCTGAAAGTTCGATACCGAGCACGTGCAGACGGTGTTTGAGGGCCGCACGTCCGCTGCGGGCGGTCAGCACGATCGAGTTTTCGTCGATGCCTACGTCCTTCGGGTCGATGATCTCGTAGCTCTCACGGTTTTTGAGCACGCCGTCCTGGTGGATGCCTGAGGAGTGGGCGAAGGCGTTGCGGCCGACGATGGCCTTGTTGGGCTGCACGGGCATGTTCATCAGACTTGATACCATGCGGCTGATGCCTGTGATCTTCGTTGCGTTGATGTTGGTGTCGATGCCGAGATCCTTGTGGGAGCGGAATGTCATCACGACTTCTTCGAGCGAAGTGTTGCCGGCGCGTTCGCCGATGCCGTTGATCGTGACTTCGGCCTGACGGGCACCGTTGACGACTCCGGTGACGGTGTTGGCAGTAGCCATGCCGAGGTCGTTGTGGCAGTGTGTGGCGATGACAACCTTGTCGATTCCCTCTACGTTGTCGATCAGATATTTTATCTTGGCGCCGAATTCCGAGGGGAGACAGTAGCCGGTGGTGTCAGGGATGTTGATCACAGTGGCACCTGCGCGGATCACGGCCTCGACCACGCGGGCGAGATATTCGTTGTCGGTGCGGCCTGCGTCTTCGGCGTAGAACTGGACATCCTCAACAAACTTCTTGGCGAAGGACACGGCTCCGACGGCGCGTTCGAGAATTTCGTCGCGTGTGGAGTTGAATTTATATTTGATATGATAGTCCGAGGTGCCGATACCGGTATGGATTCGCGGGTGTTTGGCATATTTCAGGGCTTCGGCTGCCACGCGGATGTCGTTTTCAACCGCGCGTGTCAGGGCGCAGATCGTAGGCCATGTGACAGCTTTTGAAATTTCTACTACTGAATTGAAGTCTCCGGGACTTGACACCGGGAAACCGGCTTCGATGACGTCGACGCCGAGGGCTTCAAGTGCCTTTGCGACTTCGATTTTTTCTACTGTATTGAGCTGACATCCGGGCACTTGCTCTCCATCGCGAAGTGTCGTGTCGAAAATAAACAGCCTGTCACTCATAGTGGTCTATAATATATGTTTTGTATTGTTTTATTGGAAACCTGACCTACGGTTGTTTAAAAACAACCTCTAAAACCGTTGATCGTTAAAATTTCAGGGTGAATGAAATGCAAAGGTATAAATTATTTATAAAACCACACAATAAAATTATAAATTTAATAGAAATATCACTGAAATCGTGTTAAATTGAAATGATTTCAAGGGCGGTATGAATAGCGATTTTGATTTGTTGATCTAAAGGTGTATATTTGTTGACAGAACCCTGACATGCTAAACAACCTCTTATAGACATGAACCCGATC
>NZ_JAIDEN010000143.1 GCF_029054785.1 Duncaniella sp. | reverse complement strand
ACCAGGCAAGCTGCGTAGCAGCGGGGCGAATCCAGGCCACTGCAAGGGCCCCATCGGGGTCCGCAGCTGTGGTATCTGCGCGCGTCCCCTCCCAACCCAAGAGCGCCGTAGGTGCGATACAAAGCAAACCACCACGTCACCCAACATTCTCCAAACGCCCACGCGTACCATACAAGCTGCGAAACGCCAACGGCACGGCCCCAACACCTCTTGCGGACCAGGCAAGCTGCGAAACGCTAACGGCACACCCCACCACCCCTTGCAGACCAGGCAAGCTGCGTAGCAGCGGGGAGAATTCAGGCCACTGCAAGGGCCCCATGGGGGTCCGCAGCTGTGGTATCTGCGCGCGTCCCCTCCCCACCCAAGAGCGCCGTAGGTGCGATACAAACCACCAAACCATCAAACCATCAAACCACCAAACCATCAAACCACCAAACCACCACCCCTTCCCTAGCGCTCCATTGAACCTTAGACCTCGTAAAAAACTCAGTTTTTCAAACCAGAAGACCGAGTTCTTCAAACAAATCGTTAATTTTGTACTTACCCTTGGACTCTACGCTTGCCAGTTGAACCTACGATATTGGACCTATCCCGTTTTAATGAGAAAAATAAACCATTTTATTGCATATTTTTATGAAAAAGTATTTAATCCTGATTCTGCTTTTGTGCTGTCTTTCATCAATGGCAGATGAGCGCAACGACGGCAGCTTTGTGATCCACATGACCGACAAGAAAATAGACGATTTAAAATGCGATATTTATTCGACCGAGCCGAATGAGGCCGATATTCAATCGCTTTTTGAGCAGAACCGTTATGTGACATCAATAGTCCACTCCAAATTCGGCACAATAGTCACACATAAAAACAATACGGATGGCATCAGACAATTTTTTGCAATAATAGCCCCTTGGGATTTAAAGAAGGAGAGTAAAAAGAAACTCAAAGAGGGTTTCACGTTGTCATATTACAATAATCTCAGGCATTATGCCCTATATGATTTCAGGACGAATATAAGCAAGCAGGAATTTTTCGAGAAGCTTGACCAGAAAAAACTTGCCAAGAAAAATAAAGACGGATTATACGTCACGACTTATGCGTCGTATGCCGCCTATGCCCAAAACGGACATAATGACGTGACAGAGCAGAAATATGCCACTTATATGGGATATAGCGAGCTGATCAAGGGCTTCAAGAAAATGGCGGCTGAGTCGTGGGTAGTGGGAAGTGTTTCAAAGTCCTATAATAAATATGGTGACTGGACATACTATTATGTTATTTACGATAAATACCGCGACGGCTTGGGAGCACGACAATCTTTAGGGGCTTTGGATACTGAAAAAGAGCTGTCGGACTATTTAGCTCAGCGACTGAAAGACGGCTATACCATCAATCGCATTTACTGCGGTTGGGAAAATCGCGATTATGCAGCGGAAGAGGCGCGGGCCAACGCTGCTAATTATAATGTGTTCGATATCCTCTCAGGAATCATGAACTCTGTTTCCGGAATAACAGGAACAGGTTCCACTCAGGCATCAGGCACTACCGATTCAAACATATCGACTTCCAAGAGGAGCGCTTCAAACACTAAGGCTTCTAATCATAAATGCAGACAGTGCAACGGTTCCGGGACTTGTTCTCCGGTAAGCGGAAGTGGCCGCAAGAATGCGTGTCATGGAAGCGGATTGTGTGGCTACTGCAACGGTACCGGATGGAATAAAGCGGGCAGTTCGGAAGCCAAATGTAGCGCATGCAACGGAACGGGCAAATGCAAGAAATGCAAAGGCTCCGGCAAATGCCCCGCCTGTCACGGTTCAGGCAAGTAGGTTAAGATCGAAACTACCGACCTCTTTCCACGAAAAACATACTCGGTGCAAAAGCTGTTTTATCTCCTCAGAGGCCACACGCTGGAGTCGGGGGATATGGTGCGACTGATCTTGACATCGGGGGGCGACTTCGCAGCAGCTTGACCTTCCCGCGGGAATCTATATTGTCCGCTACGCTTCGGGCAAGACCCGCAAGATCCGCCTCAGGATTCTGAATCAGGGCGATGGCGAATTCAAGGATAGTGTCTTTTCCGGCGAGAGCATCGGCGGGATCCATGTCGACGGCGCAGCCCTCAGAGGGTTCGACTCCGGCCTCGGTGCTGTGGCGCTCGGCGTCGAGCATAGAGCAGGCCGAGAAACGCACTCCCCAGCCGTTGGGCAGTTCGGAGGAATAGGGCATACCGCTTCCGCCTCCTGTGGTGGCTCCCACAAGGCGTACTCCAGGAAGGAGTTTCATCACCGATGCGAAGTTGTTGGCTGCCGAGAAAGTCGAGCGGTTGGTCAGGACGATCACCGGCTTGCCCCAGCGGATGCGGCCCACGGCTGCGGGTTTGTATGTGATCTCCATCGGTTCGGAGAAATCGTCGTGGCCCGGACCGGTCTTGTGGGAGATGTAGCCGACAGTGCGCGGCTCGGTAAGAAAACGGGCCACGAGGGTGCGGACGTTGGTAAGGTCGCCTCCGCCGTTGTCACGGACGTCGATGATCAGGCCCTGGGTATTTTTCAGGAAGTAGAGCACATTGTCGAGGTTGCCCTCGCCGATGGGGTTGGCGAAAGATCCGTAGTAGACATAGCCTACGTTCTCGCGGAGGATGCCGTAGAGCATGCCTGAACTCTGACGGTAGTTGAAGTTGAAATATGATTCCTCGATCAGACGCATCGAGAAGTTCTGCGGATAGTCGCTCCACCATTTCCGATAGTAGGAGGTGTTGAACGGTGCGGAGAGGTTCACGTGGCCGTCGCGCAGTTCGTCGAGCATGTCGGCGCAGACAATGAAAAGTTCTTCGCTCGTCATTTCCGGACCGATGCGGCGCGCGTAGGTGTCATGGACGGCATCCCAGTCGATGTCTTTCTGTGCGAAGAAGCAGTAGTGCTCGTCAAGAATGGTCCAGAGGGCCTCGAAATTGCCGCGCGGATCGTTGTCATACTCCCGGACCTCATGGCAGGAGCCGAGTGCCAGAGTCAGAAGCAGTGCGTATATGATTGATAATTGCTTTTTCATAGGTGGGATTGCGTGATTGCGGATCAATAGAGCGCGTTGATCATCACGGTCTTTGCCGGGAGGCCCCTGCGGGGATTGACGGAGATCCATTCGCCGCTGATGCCGACGGTGAGTGCGTGGGTGAATCTGTTGGTCACCAGATGGTTGACTTTCGAAGAGAAAATGGAGCCGTGGTAGCCCACACGGAGGTTTGTCGCCCCGAAGTGCAGGTCGGCGCTCAGCTGGTTGTCAAGTTTGAAATAGTTGCCCCACCAGGCCCAGTGTGCCAGGCCCGAACGGTCGCCAAGCCAGATTTCGTAGTAAAGTTCGCCGTAGTCAGGCGAGAAGAAGACTCCGGTGACGGGGAGAGTCGGCTGATAGGTGAATGTGACGGGCAGGCGCAGGATCCTGGTGGGGTAGGAGGCGAATCCGGTCAGGTTGACGGTCCAGGCGGCTTTTGCCGAGGCCGGGTTGTTGCCGTTGCGCGGATTGTAGAGGCAGCCAAGCTCGATTCCGGTCGAACCTCCGGCGGCAAGGGTCAGTCCGCCGACGGGGCGGAATTTGCGCATCATGCCCCAGTCGGCCGAGAGCATGATGTCCCACATCGAGGCGTTGCGGGCGGGGCTGTCGGTCTTGTCGATGCTGAGGTTGAAGTGGAGGCGCATGGTCCAGGCCTGCGGGTCGAATTTCATGGCCTGATAGCGCTGATAGTCAAGTCCGGCATGCCAGCCTTCATATCTGAGCGGGGTCAGATAGGTGTCTGTCAGTTTGGCCGCGCCCCATTCGGCGGTGTAGGCCGCGAAGACAGGCCGCAGGACCGTAGCCGCGGTGTCGGCCTCGGCAGGGGTCTGCGCGCCGAGGCCCTGCACTGCCGAGAGTGCAAGGACAATGGCGGAGAGTATTGGTTTTCTGATCATGTGCGTTGTGAAGAGCTTCTATGAAGAGAATCGGGGCCCTCTAAAAGAGTCTGTGCTGCCCGGTCAGTTCGTCGCGGACCTCGTCGTCGCTCTTTTCGGGTTCAGCCTGTGGAGCGGTCTCCGTTGCGGAAGTTTGGTCGGGCTGATCGTCGTCCTCGCTGTCGAGATCCTCTTCGGTGGCTACGGGTTCGAGTTCCGTGATGTGGTCAATTGCGAACGTAGTGAGTCGCTTGCCTTTGGCTTTGACGGATTTGACGGCAATGAAATCGCGGGCCACAACTTCCATTGCCGGACGGAAGGAGTCGGCCCCACCGAAGGTTACTTCGATGCGCAGTCCCGGCTCGTCGCTCAGAAGCAGCAGGCTTGACTTCTCGTTTTCGCCGAGATAGCGCTGCGCTTTGGCCGTAGGCTCGAAAGTGAAGCGTTTGAGATAGGGATATTTCTGATCTGCGTCGTCGAGGATCGCTGTCCATACCTTGTGGGGTGTGAATTTCTCGATGCGCAGAATGTTGTCGGGGTAGTGGTTTGAGGCTTCGAAGGTAGAGGTGTAGTATTCGCCGTTTTTCTGGATGACCAGCACGAGGTCTCCGGAGTTGAACTCGCCGAGATATTCGCCGCGTCCGTCGTAGTTGAGACGCATGACATCCGGATCATACCAGACATCACGTCCGCCGAGGGTCGAGCGGCCTTTCTCCTTGAGCGAGAAGCGGTGGACTTCGTTGCGGGTGACGATGTTTCCCAGCGAGGCGCGTCCCTTGATGTTGATCTTCGAGAAGTCGACGTCAAACTGGAGTGTCTTCAGGCGCAGTTTGGGCTTGAGGGTGACTTTGACCACCTCGGCCTCGCCGTTGGGGTTGACGGTGAACCAGCAGACGCGGCTTCCGGGCTTTCCGGCGGTGAGGTTATATTCCTTGTCGCGGGTGATTCCGGTGACGAAGAATCGTTTCATGTAGTAGGTTCCGCCCTTGCCGTCCTGATAGATGGCGTTGTAGACCGTGCGCTTGTCGTTGCGCTTGAACACGTCGACGTGGAGCACGTTCTTGTCAATGAAGAGTTTCTCCTGGACCTTGACCACCTTGTAGCGGCCATCCTTGTAGAAGATGATGACATCGTCGATCGACGAACAGTTGCAGAGAAACTCGTCTTTTTTCAGAGCGGTGCCGATGAAGCCCTCCTCGCGGTTGATGTAGAGCTTCTCGTTGGCTTCGGCCACGGAGGCTGCCTGGATGTTGTCGAAGTTGCGCAGTACGGTCATGCGCGGATAGGCGTCGCCGTATTTGCGCTTGAGGTTCTCATACCATTCGATTGTGAACTCTGTCAGGCGTTCGAGCTTGGAGTTGAGATCGTTGATGCGCTCATTGAAGGCTGCGATCTGCTCCTCACACTTGTCGGCATTGAACTTCAGGATGCGTCCCATCTTGATCTCGAAGAGGCGGATGATATCCTCGTCGGTGATCTCGCGGATGAACGAATCCTTATATTTTTCGAGTCTTCCGCGGATGTGGCTGATGGCCTGTGCGCGGTTCTCGCTCTCTTCGTAGCCCTTGTCCTTGTAGATGCGCTCTTCGATGAAGATGCGTTCGAGCGAGGCGAAGTGGAGCTGCTCGCGCACTTCGTCGAGCTGTATGCGCAGCTCCTTGCCGAGAATCGTGCGCGTGGAGTCCACGTTGTGGCGCAGGACATCGCTCACGCCGATGAAATGGGGCTTGTTGCCTGAGATCACACAGCAGTTGGGCGAGATCGAGACCTCGCAGTCGGTGAAGGCATAGAGGGCGTCGATTGTCTTGTCGCTCGATGTGCCGGGCTGGAGGTAGACGATTACGTTGGCGTGTTCACCGGTGTTGTCGTCGACGCTGCGGATCTTGATCTTTCCGGCCTCCTGGGCCTTGACGATCGACTCGATGAGCGTTGCGGTGGTCTTGCCGTAGGGAATCTCGGTGATGGCGAGTGTCTTGTTGTCGATCTTCTCGATCTTGGCGCGGATCTTGACCACACCGCCGCGCTCGCCGTCGTTGTAGCGTGAGACGTCGATGAATCCGCCGGTGAAGAAGTCGGGATAGAGGGTGAACTCTTCGCCGCGCAGATAGGCGATCGCCGCGTCGATGATCTCGTTGAAGTTGTGGGGCAATATCTTGGAGGACAGACCGACGGCAATGCCCTCGGCTCCTTTGGAAAGCAGAAGCGGGAATTTGACCGGCAGCGTGACCGGCTCTTTCTTACGGCCGTCGTAGCTGAGGGTCCATTCGGTAACTTTGGGATTGTAGACCACATCGAGGGCAAACTGCGAGAGGCGGGCCTCGATATATCGGCCTGCCGCCGCCGAGGCACCTGTCAGGGTGTTGCCCCAGTTACCCTGCGTCTCCACGAGGAGTTCCTTCTGGCCGAGCTGTACGAGAGCTTCGTAGATCGAGGCATCGCCGTGGGGGTGGAACTGCATGGTGTGGCCCACGATGTTGGCCACCTTGTTGAAACGGCCGTCGTCGAGCAGCTTCATCGAATGGAGGATACGCCGCTGCACGGGTTTGAGACCGTCCTCGATACTGGGGACAGCGCGTTCAAGGATGACATAGCTCGCATAGTCCAGAAACCAGCTCTGGTACATGCCGCGCAGCTGGTGGCGGATCGTGTCATTTGAAGTGTCGACTATTATCCGCGGATCGAACCCCTCCTTGCGTGCAGGAGTGCTCTCTTCGCGCATTTCGTCTTCAGGATCTTCTATGGCATCGTTTATAGGTGTGTCCTCGCTCATGATGGTGGTGGAAACGTAGTTTTATGATTGATCCGGATGGTCACAGGCGCTTTCCGGCCTGGAATCCATCCTACTATGTAGGCAAAGATACAAAATTTTTAGCGTCGGCGCAAACTGTTGTTTTCAGACTCGGCATGCACTCCAGGAATGCCGTCATTATGTCTCAATGACAATTTGCTTGCGAAAGTGGCTTTTTCTGCCAAAATATCGTCTAAAAATGCCTTTTAAAAACAAATCGTTATAAAATATGTTAAATAAGTGAGTTTTTGCAGCCGATAATTTGGCGGAATCTCAAAAATGGCGTAACTTTGCAATGTGTTTTTCATGGTATTAGATTTAAGGTTAACTAAGATTGGTTGTCGAGAGACAATCAATTTTTTTATTTACTAACCCTTAATGATCTACCCCGCCATCCGATCCGGAACGCGGGGTAATTTTTTTTAATACCAACGGCTAATGCCCCCACCGGCCCGCGTATCAGGCAAGCTGCGTAGCAGCGGGGCGAATCCAGGCCACTGCAAGGGCCCCAGAGGGGTCCGCAGCTGTGGTATCTCC
>NZ_JAIDEN010000142.1 GCF_029054785.1 Duncaniella sp. | reverse complement strand
ATTTTATATAGGTGCACGACACGCCGTCAGATAGAATTCGCCATTGCCATGATGGCCGACAAAGGCAGCGATGCCCGCGACCAAGCCTGTCGGATTGTCAGGAATCTGCATGAATGGAATGATTTGACCGACGAAGACTATCTCGCAATGGAGTCGCATCTGCGTCTTAAAGCCGCACCATTGCGCACTTGTATCATCGGAATTCTCGGTTCGCTTCCCGACGACAAAGCCATCGGCTCTGTAAGACGTCTTATCACAGACAAATCCGCAGAACGTCGTCTGGCAGGACTTGACATACTGAAAAACTGGATCGACAAAGACGAGAGATCGGAAGCCGTTGACTCACTGAAGCCGGACCTTTCCGCAATAGTAAATCCGACATCCAGAGAACAGATTCTGCTTGAGACCATTCTCGCCCAAAATGGCCTGAAAGAAAATATGTACACTCCGGAAAATGGATTCGGACTGTATTCTTGCAATGATGAAATCTCTGTCTCCGTGACACGCCCAATTGATTTCAACCCGGAAAAAGCCCTCGCTTTCAAATCTGACAGCAATATCCTGAAGAAGCTCCTGCGGAAAGACAATAATCCTGCGGTAGAGCTGATACAAGCTATTATGGATTTGATCGAAAAACATGCCGACTATGAATTTAAAGACCGGTATGGAAATATATCCCGTTTAGGCAATACTGTACAGCAATCATATAAACCGGGACTTGAATCCATTGCTTTACCCGAAATCTGGAAAGAGTTTTATGATCAGGAAATCAGCTCACCGGAAAATATTTTGCGCCTTTGGCTTGCGACAATCACACCCAACGCCTCTGATGAGCCGTTTTACCCGATATTAAAACGCATTTTAGGTCGGGCGTTCGATCCTGACATGCTGAATCCGATCGAAAATTTCCCCTATTTCCGATCGGCACTCCACATCATAAGCGCCCTGGCTGAAGAATATTGCAGGGGGCAGGTCATTTGGGAAATCGCGACCGATTTCATGTCTGATTTCGCTATTCGCATAAAAGCTGAGGATTGCATAAGAAATTACCGAAGCTATTCATGGGAGTCTCCGGAGGATCATTGCATCTATAATGTTCAACCCGTGGCAACGCTTCTGTCAATATGCAAAAATTCAAGCAATGACATGCCGGACGATCTGTTCCTGCGCTCCTTCGCAGCTCGCCACGATTTACTGTGCAAAACAAAATCATGCTTAGCCAACGGATTCAACTATCGGAATCCTCTCAATGTGATGGAATACCTCCGCGCATGGAATCTCGGAGTCATCTCGGATAAAGCAATGCTTAAAGAGATGATGTCAGGTACGATGAAAAAGAGCATGATAGCCGAATTCTCACAACGTTTGCCGACAGCTGAAAAGCCCCGCTGGACCAAACAGCTCGCACCTCTCAGCGACCGCGAATGCCGCCTGATCAATACAGCTATCGAACGTATCCTCGACATCGAGCTGAAAAGAGGCGATTCCGAAACTCCGGTTTCAGCCTTGGCTTATGAAATCAGATGTGTCAGCGGGATCGACAGACTGTTGCAGATATTGCAGGCCCTTGGGAAAGACAAACCCGTAACCAGAGGGTATTATACCAATCTCAATAAGCGCGAAATGCTGAGTTCTCTGCTTCAGGCTTCTTCTCCGGCAGATTCCGACAGTCCTGAAGAACTGAAACGAAAAGCGAAAGCGGCCGGAATCACTGACGAACAGCTCGCTGAGGCCGCAATGTTTTCACAGCGGTGGCTGGAGATTACAGAAGAGGCCATCGGTTGGAAAGGCCTTACAAGCGGAGCGTACTACTTCATGGCTCATACCGCTGATACACTCAGTGACCGTGCCAAGTCACGCATTTCAAGATACTCGGCGGTCGAGCCTGCCGACTTCGCAGATGGAGCCTGCGATCCGGCATGGTTCCATGAAATCTACAAGACATTGGGTCGCAAGCGTTACGAATTCATATATGCTTCGGCGAAGCATGTGGCCGACGGCAACCGCCACAGCCGTTCTCGCAAACTCTCCGATGCCCTGCTCGGCAATCTGAAAGCAAAACAGACCATGAAGGAGATTTCAGAGAAAAGAAACAAGGATCTGGTGGTTGCTCTTGGGCTGATCCCGCTTGGGCGCAACAAGCATGGCGACCTCAGCGAACGTTACATTTTTCTCAATAAATTCCTGAAAGACAGCAAACAGTTCGGCGCACAACGCCAGGCAAGCGAGGGGCGCGCAGTAAAACTCGCTCTTGACAATCTCGCCCGCACGGCTGGATATGGCGACTCCACGCGCCTGACATGGAGTATGGAAGCCGCACTTGTCAAAGACGCGGCCCAATTCCTCATTCCTAAAGATATAGACGGGGTCAGCATAAAACTGCATATAGGCGACGGACTGCCGGAAATAATCTGCGAAAGTAATGGCAAGATTCTGCAAAGCATCCCATCAAGGCTCAAAAAAGATGCTTATGTAATCAGCCTAAAAGAAACCTGCAAGCAATTGAAAGAGCAGCACACTCGTGGCCGTGCCTTGCTCGAACAGGCAATGGTTGAATCGTCAGAATTTACAGGCACCGAAATCAGTAGCCTTAAAGAGAATCCAATTATCTGGAGGATGTTTTCATGTCTTGTGCTTGTCAGAGATAGCGGACAGACCGGCATTCCCGGAGACGACGGACTCTCAATCATTTCCGCAGAAGGCGAACTCAGTCCCATAAACGCCAATGACCGCTTGCGCATCGCCCACCCTTACGATCTGCTTTCCAACAGCGAATGGAGCGCATATCAGGCACTTATCTTTGAACATAAGTGGAAACAACCGTTCAAACAGGTATTCCGCGAACTGTATGTCCCGACCCCGGAAGAAAAAGATGCAAGCAAATCTATGCGCTATTCCGGCAATCAGATTATGCCGTCACGCACTGCCGCTCTTCTGAAAAAGCGACAGTGGACGGTCGACTATGACTACGGGCTTCAGAGAGTATGCTTTAATAACGATGTGACAGCTGTACTATATGCTATGGCCGACTGGTTTTCACCCGCCGACATCGAAGCACCGACACTGGAATATGTCGAATTTCATGACCGCAGGACATTCAAAGACAAGAAAATTTCAGAAATCTCCCCTATCGCATTCTCTGAAATCATGCGGGATGTAGATCTTGCAGTAAGTGTGGCTCATGCGGGAAGTGTAGATCCAGAGACCAGCCATTCAACCATCGAAATGCGGCGAGCCATTGTCAGTCACACTCTGCCCATGTTTGGAATTGACAATGTCAGCCTGAGCGACACCTTTGCAAAGGTAAGCGGCCAGCTGGGTCGTTACAGCATCCATCTTGGCAGCGGTACAATCCACAAAGAAGGCGGCGCACAGATCGCCGTTCTTCCGGTTCATACCCAAAGCCGCGGACGGATCTTCCTTCCGTTCCTTGACGAAGATCCGAAAACCGCCGAAATTATCTCCAAAATACTGCTTTTTGCTAATGATACCGGAATCAAAGACCCGTCAATCCTCAGGCAGTTGTAACCGGAAGCCGGCATCTGCCGGGCCAAAGGCCTTGTCATGGCAAGATAAGTTGGATTTCTGTTTGAATTATTCATTGGAAATCGCTAATTTTGTGAGCGAATTTTCAACCCAATTTTAATTAAGGTAAAATGAGAAAAAATATCGTAGCAGGCAACTGGAAAATGAACACCACGCTGCCCGAAGGAATCAAGCTCGCCGAAGAGGTTAACGCAGCCCTCGCCGGAGCAGAGCCTAAGTGCGACGTTGTCATCTGTGTTCCTTTCACCCACCTTGCATCAATCAACAATGTGATTGACAAAAACAAGCTCGGTCTTGGTGCTGAAAACTGCGCAGACCACAAATCTGGCGCATACACCGGTGAAATTTCAGCTCCTATGGTTGCCTCGACAGGCGCTACCTATGTGATCCTCGGTCACTCGGAACGTCGTCAGTACTACGGCGAAACCTCTGAAACTCTCCGTGAGAAAGTACGTCTCGCCCTTGACAACAGCCTCACTCCCATTTTTTGTATCGGCGAAGTTCTCGAACAGCGTGAGGACGGCAGCTTCTTCGAAGTAGTAAAAGCTCAGATCGAAGAAGGCCTTTTCAATCTTGACGCAGAAGAATTCGGCAAAATCGTCCTCGCCTACGAACCCGTCTGGGCCATCGGCACCGGCAAGACTGCAACTGACGATCAGGCTCAGGAAATGCATGCCTTCATCCGCAAGACAATTGCCGACAAATATGGTAAGGAAGTGGCTGACAACACCTCTATCCTCTATGGAGGCAGCTGCAAGCCCTCTAACGCAGCACAGCTTTTTGCCAAGCCCGACGTTGACGGTGGCCTCATCGGTGGCGCAGCTCTTGAAGCAAGCTCATTCATGGGTATTGTTAACGCATTCTAATTCTGACCAAAGCATATTCCCGCACGAGATCCGAGAGATTCCAAATACTCAACACAAATTCCCGTGCGGGAATTTCTTCAAAATCTTCCACAAAACCACAAACAGACCAAATGAAGAAGTATCTGATTCCGCTTGTCGCGCTTCTTGCCTCTCCTGTGGCGATTGCCGAAACAGAGGTTGTGACCATCGTCGATCATATCACGAGCGGCACAAACAACGTAGTCAACCAGCCGGCAGAACTGCTCAAGCGACTGATTCCGGTCGAAGGGATTGAAGAGGAAGCAAAAGAAGAGATCGCGCGGCCGGTCAACGGACGCATGGCCGGATTCCGGGTACAGGTATTCAGCGACAACAACGCCCGCACAGCCAAAAACGAAGCGCGCTCAAAGCAACGCATCATATCAGCCCGATTTCCGCAATATCAGACATACGTCATGTACACATCACCCTATTGGCGCCTGAAAGTCGGAGACTTCCGAACACAGCAGGAAGCAAACAATGCGGCAGATGAACTCCGCCGGGCTTTCCCTGCATACAGCAAGGAGATCCGCGTGGTCCGTGATCGTGTTACCGTACATGGTGAATAAATCAGACGACTAAAAAATGGCAGTTGAAATCAGCGATGAAACCATTCGGGAAATCGCATCCCACTACGAAGCTATTCTGAAACTCCTGGGAGAGGATACCACCCGCGAAGGGCTTGTCAAGACTCCGATGCGTGCGGCAAAGGCAATGGCATTTGTCACCCGCGGCTATCGCCAGGATCCCGACATCATTATTAATGATGCCATTTTTTCTCATGAAGGATCGCGCATGGTAATTGTGAAGGATATCGAGTTCTATTCCTTGTGCGAACATCATATCCTCCCATTTTTTGGCAAAGTGTCAATAGGCTATATACCCGACGGCAAAACCATTGGACTGAGCAAACTTGCTCGTCTTGTCGATTTTTACGCAAGACGCCTTCAGGTCCAGGAGCGCATGACATCACAGATTTGCCGTATCATCATGGAAAAGCTCAATGCCAAAGGCGTGATAGTTGTCTGCACCGGCGAGCATCTGTGCATGAAAATGCGAGGTGTCGAAAAACAGGATTCCGCAACTACAACCATTGAAAGCGCCGGTGTTTTCTCCGATAGCGCGTTAAGAGAAGAATTCTTTCAGGCTCTTTCCCATTAAATCCCCGCATAGACCTCAATCAAAGGTTCAATAATGCCGTAGAAAAATTCTATCGGCACAATTGTTCATATAGCGATATATAATAAGTATCTCGTGCCTGCCTATAATTTTCCCATGTCAGCCTTTATATCTTCAAGCTTGACAAGATTTGAAACAATCGCATAAATAGTCAGGCCTGCCGGAGTGTGGATGTGGAGTTTCGACGCGATGTTTCGACGATGCGTCATCACTGTGTTCACTGAAACTCCCATTTCGGAAGCAATTTCCTTATTGGACAGACCCTTTACAATCCCCACAACAACCTCCTTTTCTCGCGGACTAAGATCTTTGCCTCGATCATCGGCGTCCTCTACGCTTATATTGCGCCGAAGCGTCTCAATAATTGACTCAGCCGAATCATAGACCGTAAACGTATCATCAAACCATTTCAGGAGGCTCTTGGGATACTGCTGGGTCAAAAGCGCTATTATTTTAATCGGTTGTGATGAGGCGCTCTTAAGGACATCCCAATCTATGCCCGGTATCGCCGGATCAACGATCAGCACTGATATGTGGGTCCGGGAAATTTCCTCAAGATAATCCGACGGACTTATCTCCACAATTGTCAGATTGCCATCCTGAAACCTGCGCAGGATACCACCCACCCCAATTGTCTGTATGGCAGAAGGTAAAAGGAGACCTATATTAATGTGCCGCATGATCGTCAAGATTATTTTCCATCCGGGTCATCATCGGGATGAGGATATTATTCTCTATATGGGCATGTGAATTAAGATCTTCCTCACAATTATAGATGTCAGCCAAGGCATCATACATCTTGAAAGGCATAGATGTCGAGTAATATCTCAATATGATATTCTTCAGATCCGCAAGCTTTTCAGCCACTTCATCGTCATGAGACCGACGAAAGACATCAATGCTGTAATCCGACGGCTCCCCGTTGCACAAGGCTTTCACGTATGGAAACACAACGCTTTCCTCGTAGTTGAAATGCTTTCTGACAAGATCGGTATAATCATCAAAAAACTTGACTATTATAGGATTTATATCATTATGCGTATCATCAAGAGCATTGCACAGGTTAACCCGGATATGAGGCAACTTGTAAGAGAGATAATAGTCGTGTGAGTTATGCAGGAAATAGACCACATCGGTCGGCGAAATCCGACCGAGAAGCTCCTTGTCAATCTCCCCTGACAGTAAAAAATTGATGATCAGCAGAAAGGAATCCGTATTTATAGCTGATTCCTCACATAGCTCCCCAATGGTTTTGTTGCCAAAACCAAGGGGAAGTGAGAAACGGCTGAGGACAGTGAGCACATTATAATCGTAGTCGATCAGTTCGACCACATTGTCCTTGGCTGTAAACTGTTTGCTGAGCTTCACAGGCGGCTTATTCTTCTGTTTCTGCTGGTTCAGCGTCAGATTCCTCAGGCTTGAACTCGGTCACACCGCCGGCGAGCAGTTGATTGTACCAAGTGAGGAGCTTGCGGATATCAGACGTATAAACTTTCTCGCGGTCGAAATCAGGCAGAATCTCAGCGAAGTATTCACGCACGGCGGCATCGTTGCCGATTGCCTTTATGTCCACGGGCTGACCGTTGTTC
>NZ_JAIDEN010000141.1 GCF_029054785.1 Duncaniella sp. | reverse complement strand
ATCAACTGGGGGCGTTCCAACTCTATCTGGCCGCTCACCTTCGCCACCAGTTGCTGCGGCATCGAATTTGTGTCGCTTGGAGCCGCCCGTTATGACATGGCGCGATTCGGCTGGGAAGTTGCGCGTGCCTCGCCTCGTCAGGCCGACTTCATGATGGTGGCCGGTACGATCGTCCACCGCATGGCTCCCGTATTCCGCCGTCTTTACGATCAGTTGGCTGAACCGAAGTATGTCATCGCCTGCGGAAGCTGCGCGATCTCAGGCGGACCGTTCAAGAAGAGCTATCACGTGGCAATGGGCATTGAAGACATTGTACCGGTCGACGTGTTTATCCCCGGCTGTCCTCCGCGTCCCGAAGCCATGATCTACGGCATCATGCAGCTCTCGCGTAAAATCAAGGTCGAGAAATTCTTCGGAGGTGTCAACCGCCAGGAAAAGCAGGCCGATTTTCTTAAAGCACATCCGGTCCCCGGAGTGAACGACTAAATTTATTCGATAATACACCACATTATACACATATATGTCCAACATCCGGGAAAAGATCTCAACGCTGTTGCCTGAGGCTGTCATTGAAGACGGCCAGATAATGCAGGTGACCGTACCCGACGCCAAGTGGCACGATTTCGCGAAATCCCTTCGCGACGACGCTGACCTCTCATTTGATTTCCTTGTGACAATCGTGGGTATGGACTGGAAGGAAAACGGTATGGGCTGTGTCTACTACCTCACTTCCACCAAATTCAACACTCATCTCGCTGTCAAGGTCATGGCCGGCGGCGACCGTGAGCGTCCACTGATCCATTCGATTTTCGACCTCTGGGCAATCGCCACCGTCTTCGAACGCGAGGTCTATGACTTCTTCGGGATCATCTTCATCAACAATCCCGACATGCGCCGCCTCTTCCTCAATCTCGACTGGAAAGGCTTTCCGCTGCGCAAGGATTACAACGACGATCCGTCAATCAACCCCGTCTCGATTGAAAACGAGCGCCAGACAGACTTCACCGACGTCTGGACCGAGACCCCTGACGGAAAGATCGAAAAACATGAACGCCGCATATTCCAGCCGGAAGACTTCGTGGTCAACATCGGCCCCCAGCACCCCGCGACCCACGGTGTGCTCCGCTTCCGCACCGCCATTGACGGCGAGACAATCAAGAAAATCGACATCTACCTCGGCTATATCCACCGCGGAGTCGAAAAAATATGCGAGAAGCTGACCTATCCGCAGACACTCCACTTCATGGACCGTCTCGACTACTTCTCGGCCCATCCCTATCACCACTGTCTCTGCATGCTCATCGAAGAGGCCGCCGGAATCGAAATCTCACGCCGTGCCCAGGTGATCCGAGTGCTCATGGACGAGCTCTCGCGCATCGCCTCACACTGCCTCTTCATCGGCACCTACTGCATGGACCTCGGCGCCACCACCATGCTCTTCTACACACTCCGTGTACGCGAGCAGATCCTCGACATCATGGAGAAGACATGCGGCGCCCGCATGACATTCAACTATGACTGCATCGGCGGAGTCATGCAGGACCTCCACCCGGATTTCGTGAAAGACGTCCACGCTCTTCTCGACGTGCTTCCCGCAAACATCAAGGAATACAACAAGATCTTCACCGGCAACGTCATCGCCAAGAACCGAATGGAAAACGTCGGAGTGCTCACCCGCGAAGACGCCATCTCATGGGCTGTGACCGGCCCCAACGGACGTGGTTCAGGCTGGGCATGCGACGTGCGCAAATGCGCTCCTTACAGCATCTACTCCGAACTCGACTTCGAAGAAGTTGTCCGCGAGGAAGGCGACTCGATGGCCCGCTTCAAAGTCCGCATGGACGAAATGGTCCAGAGCGCCCGCATCATCGCACAGCTCATCGACAACATTCCTGAGGGCGACTATTGCGTCAAGGTCCCCAAAGTGCTCAAACTCCCCGTCGGCCACTGGTTCAAGATGGTCGAAGGCTGTCGAGGCACCTTCGGAATCTACCTCGAAAGCGACGGCACCGTCAACCCCTACCGTCTCAAGATCGCACCTCCGTGTCTTCCCGCCGCAGCCGTGGTCGACCACATCACCGACGGCCAGAAGATCGCCGACCTCATAACAATCGGAGGATCGCTTGACTACATCGTTCCCGACATCGACCGCTGATCTGAACGAATCAAGCGAATAAATTAAAGAGTCAACAAACACAGAGAGAAAACTATAAGTAACTTTTCAATATGCAAGACTTATCAGTAGGAACCGCCTGGCTTCATTCTTTCCTCACGGACTACATCCCCGAATGGGCTGCCGTGACCCTCGAATGTCTGCTCATCGGAGTAGGGTTGATGCTGCTTTACGCAGTTTTGGCTCTCTTCTACATCCTCTTCGAGCGTAAGGTGTGCGCCTATTTCCAGTGCCGTCTCGGCCCGAACCGCGTTGGACCATGGGGCTTGATGCAGAGCATCGCCGACATGTTCAAGATCCTCATCAAAGAGCTCATCTCGCTGAACCATGTCGACAAATTCCTTTTCGCCCTTGCTCCTTATCTGGTAATCATAGCCTCGATGCTGGCATTTGCCGTGCTTCCATGGGGCAACGGCCTTCAGATCATCGACTTCAACGTCGGCATCTTCTTCCTCCTTGCCGTATCGTCGATCGGAGTCCTCGGCATCCTCCTTGCCGGCTGGTCGTCAAACAACAAGTTCACCCTCATAGGCGCCCTCCGTTCAGGAGCGCAGATGGTCAGCTACGAACTCTCGATGGGCCTCTGCGTAGTGACTATGGTAGTCATGGCAGGCACAATGTCGGTCGGCGGCATCGTTGAAGCACAGAGCCACCTCTGGTTCATCTTCTCAGGCCACATCCCCGCCATCATCGCCTTTGTCATCTTCATGATCGCAGGCACAGCCGAAACCAACCGCGGCCCCTTCGACCTTCCTGAAGCCGAAAGCGAGCTTACAGCCGGTTACCACACTGAATACTCCGGTATCCACTTCGGATTCTTCTACCTTGCCGAATACCTCAACCTCTTCATCGTATCGGGAGTTGCAGCCCTCCTCTTCTTCGGCGGATGGATGCCCCTGCACATCCCCGGACTTGACGCCTTCAACAACGTCATGGACTACATCCCCTCCTTCGTATGGTTCATCGGCAAAGCGATCGCCCTATCCTTCATCATCATCTGGTTCAAGTGGACCTTCCCCCGTCTGCGAATCGACCAGCTCCTGACTCTTGAATGGAAATACCTGCTTCCGATCAATCTGTTCAACCTTGTACTCATGGTAATTGTTGTAACATTCGGACTGTACCTCTAATCAACAAAAATATCTCTCACACAAAATAAACTAACCCCAAACGTCCGGCCGTCTTTGAAACAGACTGGCCTGAACGCCAAAAATCTATAACGCGATGAGTGAAAAATTCGGCAAGATCGCCCAGGTAATCGGTCCTGTGGTCGACGTGATTTTCGATGGTGAAGACAATCTCATCCCCCCGATCTACACGGCTCTCAAAGTAACGCGCCCGGAGGGTGGAGAACTCATCCTCGAAGTTGAGCAGCATATCGGCGAAG
>NZ_JAIDEN010000140.1 GCF_029054785.1 Duncaniella sp. | reverse complement strand
TACCATCTCGTGGTGCCCTGCTATCGGCGATAACAATAGGATAGAACGCATAGTTCTTGCGACCATGACGTTGCAGTCTGATTTTTGTTGCCATTAAATTGTGATTTGTATTGATTAATTCGGGCGCAAAGTTACGGCTTTTGCGCGTGATTGCCAACTCTCACCAGCCCATATTGCAATCAGCGCCAATCGGTTTAATATTATTTAACACTACCCCTGCCTTATCCGGTCAGTTTGAATGCGGATTTCGCGGATGATAAAGCCAACCCTTATAACTTTCGCCCATAGAGCGCACGATATTGTGCCAATAGGCATCCTCTTCCCCGCTGAGCAGACTGCCGACGGAAGGAATTTCCGTCACAGCCCACACATGCTTCAGCAACTCTTCATCGAGCTGTTCAACACCCCAGCCGCTGTATCCGAGGAAAAAGCGCAGATGACCTTCGACCTGATAACCGTCATTCACAATCGACAGCATCGCATCAAAATCACCTCCTATAAACAACCCGTCGACGATCTCCCTTGACGATGGAATGAGATCTCCAAGAGTGTGCATGAAATAAAGTCTGTCACATGACATCGGGCCGCCGCAATAGACCGGAATCGGATCAGCAGCCTTGACTGCCGGAAGAAGATCCTGAAGAGTATAGCTTGTGCGGCTGTTGAGTACAATCCCCATTGCAGACCCTCGCGGCTCATAATCGACCAGACAGATCACAGCATGATGAAAATAACGCTCCCTCAGAAACGGTTCGGCTACAAGAAGCGAGCCGACCTGCGGAATAGGCCGCCTGTCTATCTCTATATTAAACAATATGGATTCAAAATCAATCATAAACCATCATTCTTCCACCGGATGCTTGTGTGTGCGCATTCCCAAACTGTTATTTTCCAAGCCTCTAAATTAATGCTTTTTAAGCGGCAATGCAAGAAAATAATGTTAAAAATCAGCATCTTCCACAATTATTGCGACACAAGCCGTCAGGCCCAGCATTTCAGCGGGCCTGACACAGCGCTCAGGCTTTAAGACAGGAGAGAAACTCAGGCCAGTTCGCCTATCAGAGTAGCCGATGAGGAATCAATCACCCGCACACTGACAATATCGCCAACACGATAGTCTCCACGGGGGAAAACGAGGGTCTTGTTCTGCTGGTTACGACCAACGAACTGTTCACGGGAACGTTTTGAGACACCCTCTACAAGCACATCGAACGTCTTGCCGACATCAGCGGCATTGCTTTTACGCGAAAGTTCGTTCTGCACGGCTATCATTCGGTTCAGACGGTCGATCTTCACCTCTTCAGCCACATTGTCAGGCATAGTGCGGGCGGCGAGAGTCCCCGGACGTTCGGAATATTTGAACATGAACGAGGAATCAAAGCCAACCTCCTGCATGAGGGATATGGTCTCCTGGAAATCCTCCTCGCTCTCGTCATGGAATCCGGTGAACAGATCGGTGGAAATTCCGCAATCCGGAATCGCACGGCGTATGGCCGCAATGCGTCCGAGATACCACTCGCGGGTATACTTGCGGTTCATGGCTTTGAGCACCTTGTCGGATCCGGACTGCACCGGAAGATGGATATGCTTGCAGACATTTGCCTTGGAAGCAATCACTTCTATAATCTCGTCCGACATATCCTTGGGGTGTGAGGTGGTGAAGCGGATACGCATCTCAGGTGCTGCATCAGCCACCATAGCCAGCAGACGCGCAAAGTCGATCACCTCTCCTGATTCAGTCTCGTAGCGGTAACTGTTGACATTCTGACCGAGAAGTGTAGCCTCCTTGAAGCCTCTTGCGCGCAGATCGGCGAGTTCCGCAAGAATGCTCTCCGCCGAGCGCGACCGCTCGCGGCCGCGAGTGTAAGGCACGATGCAATACGAACAGAAATTGTTGCATCCGCGCATGATACTGATGAAACCCGAAACCGTATTTCCGGTGATTCTTGCCGGTATGATGTCGCGATATGTCTCCGTGGTGCTGAGTTCGACATTGACAGCCTTCTCACCGGCCTCGACTGATGCGAAAAGGTTCGGCAGATCGAGATAGGAATCCGGTCCGGCGACAAGATCCACACCGTGGCGCTCGATCAGTTCCTCTTTGACACGCTCGCCCATGCAGCCGATTACACCGATGATGAGTTTCGGCAGATCCTTTGAGCGCTTGCGGCGCAGAGAAGCAAGATAAGCCAGACGCGAAATGATTTTCTGTTCCGCATTGTCGCGTATCGAACAAGTGTTCAGCAATATCGCATCTGCCTCGTCCGGAGTAGCGGCCAT
>NZ_JAIDEN010000014.1 GCF_029054785.1 Duncaniella sp. | reverse complement strand
TGTGCAAAAAGTACAAGGTCGCAAAGCTGTGGGTATTCGGCTCCATCCTCACCCCCCGATTCAACGACCGCAGCGACGTAGACTTTCTTGTAGACTTCGACGAAGAGCAGATCGAATTGCTCGACTACGCTGACAACTTTTTTGACTTCATTCACGCAATTGAAGAAGTCATCGGACGAAAAGTCGACATGATTGTCAACAAATCAATCCGCAACCGCTTCTTCCGGCAGGAAGTCGACCAGACACGCAAACTTATATGGAGCCTAAAATAAAAACCTCTCTGGAAGATATCCTCTGCGCAATCGAGGAAATCGAATCCTTTTTTGAAAGTCGGCCGCTACGTTTTGACGTATATCTGGCAGACTTGTGTTTGCGGCGCGCGGTTGAACGCAACATCACCATTATCGGCGAAGCAATGAACAGGATACTGAAAACCGATCCGGAAATCAGCATTACCTCAGCAAGAAAAATCGTAGATACCCGCAACTACGTAATCCACGGGTACGACAGCGTCACCGACGACATCATGTGGGGCATTGTTGTCCGCCACCTTCCCCTCCTCAAATCCGAAGTCACCGACCTGATCGCAACCACCGACTAATCCAGCCGATCTCTCCCCTCCTCTGTTTTATCACCCCCCCGCAAAACATCAGACCCACCTTCGAGCCCAAGGGGTTAAGATCACAAACCACGGCCCAACATCAGACAGACCGCATCAGCGGTCAGAGGAATCCAAACAACCGCAAAGGCACCGAGCAGGCAGACCGCATCAGCGATCAGAGGAATCCAAGCCACTGCAAAAGCGCCGGGCAGGCTGGCCGCGTCAGCGGTCGGAAGATTCCAGACCACTGCAAGGGCGCCGTAGGTGTCCGCAGCTGTGGTAACCCACAACCCCACCACCCACACAAAAAAGCGCCGTAGGTGCGAAACTCATCGGCAAAACATTGGCCGCCATCACCATCCCTAACCATAAAAGGAAATCTCACACCATCAGCCGCCGGTAATGCTCAAGGTCCTCATCGGTGAAACAGCAGACAGTCACCTCACCACCGTAGTCGGTCGACAGCCGGTTCATGATCGTCTCATAAGCAATCCGCGCCGCCTCTGCCTTTGGAAACATGTAGACCCCGGTGCTGATACAAGGGAAAGCAACCGAACCAAGACCGTTGGCGATCGCAAGATCTATCGCCGTGTCATAACACGACTTCAAAAGCCTCTCAGGCCTATCGGTCAGCTTCTGAGCGGCCCAGGGACGCAGATCAGGCCCGACTGTGTGGATCACCTTCCGGCACGGCAGTTCATAGCCATCAGTCATGACACTCCTGCCCGTGTCACACCATCCGATCTCCCCGCACTCCAGAGCGAGCTTCGGTCCGGCAGCCGTATGAATCGCCCCGCACACACCGCTTCCGGCCCTCAGCTGATTGTTAGCCGCATTGA
Source organism: Duncaniella sp. (assembly GCF_029054785.1). Classification (GTDB taxonomy): domain Bacteria; phylum Bacteroidota; class Bacteroidia; order Bacteroidales; family Muribaculaceae; genus Duncaniella. Next base: position 19,897 of record NZ_JAIDEN010000014.1, on the reverse strand, counting down.
CAACCGCATCAACCCTCTGCCCCGCAATCGACCCCTTGACCAGATGAAACCTCTCCGCAGCATCCTTATATATTTCCATATTATTTTTCTTATCACAGATCAAGGCCAAAATCTCTTCAACCGATCCTTTATATAAATCTCACTCATAAGACTATAACGGGAATCTGATTGCATATAACCTTTCAACCGTCCCACTTCGCTATCATTCAGCCGATTGCGCCCCTCCAAAATCATCTCTGACAGAATCTTAAAAATATCATCGTTGATCTTGTTGAGCCATTTTGCTCTTCTCGCATCAAGCAACTCGGTATCAAGCCGAAATTTCGTTATAGTCTTCAATCCTTTGGCTGAATCCGGAACCGCACGGACAACCTCCTTCTCAAAAGTGATATTTGCTCTGATTTCTTCATCGGAATCCGTGCACGGATCCAACGCGTCTGTCACAGGAATATCATCATGGGGTATCTTATCATTGCAATTCGTACATGCCATGTAAAGATTCTCCCACTCGTAGGCTTTTGACGAATCGACAGCGACCTCAATATAATGGTCTACCTCTTTAGGTTGATCCTTAAGAAGACCCTCACAGTAAAAACACTTGCAATGCGACATCGACATCAGTTGTTTTCTGATATCCTTGTGGGCATATTTCGGGCTGTCAGGCCGCAAACCCGGATTCGCAGCCCTCCGTGTATCATAATTCTTCTGCCATTCAACATGTTTCCGGTTGAGAATATCCGGTATGGCAAGACGGTCGATATGTCTCATAGCTCACAACCTCCTATTATTTTATAGAATTTGCGAGCCTGTCAAGCTCCTTGTCTATATCACTCATATACGAGAAATACTCCGGATTGATGCTGCTTAGTTTCGATTCAATATCTTCAACCTCATTATTCTTTCCGGCCTTGATAGCAGCCTTGCGCTCCTCCATCAGCTTGGTTATGTCATTATTGAAAGGCGAGACATTAAACACATCGCTCAGAAGAATCTCATCGACCGGCATATTGCTGTAAACATCCGTTTCATCGACAATTTCGCTATGTCCGGGCTGTGGCTTGCAAGTGTAAATCCTCACCCCCGGCAGAGACGAGAGCACAAACGGCGAGTGAGTGGTCAGGATGATCTGGAGATTCGGGAAAAGCGACCGGATGATCGGAAGTACTGATTTCTGCCATCGGGGATGGAGATGCGTCTCGATCTCGTCGATAAGCAGCAGCCCGCGGCTGTTGAGAATCTCGGCAGTAGGTATCTTAAGCAACACAGACAGCGAATACATCTTGCAGATGAGCAGCACGAGGTGCTCGATAAGGAAAATATTGCCGCTGCTGAGTTTTTCCAATGTTATCTCGTGACCGTTCTGTTCGATTATCGGCTGGAGATCGGTTCGACGGATATACTTGAAGGATCCGTTGTCAAGACAGCTGTTGATGGTCTGTTTGACAGTATTATATATAAATTCGCCCAACTCCTTTTCGGCAGGGACATCGCTGCTGCGGAGATAATCGATATGACAGAGAAACTTTGTCAGCTCCACATTGCTCTTCTTTCCGAGCATGACATTATGCAACACCTCTTCATGGACAATGTTACCTATACTGCTGACTGAAAACGAATCTGAAGGCATCCGTGAGGACCAGTAATCAACAATCCACGGCTGAATATCGTCCGATTTTTTATATGCACGTTTAAAATATCTTGCAATTCCAAGATAATCAGCTTCTTTTATATGGTTACCCTCAAACTTTGATGTGGAGAGGTCCTGAGATTTGCCATTGATCTCCACATTCATCTTTATAAAAAAGTCATCTTCGTCAGCCACTATGTTGCGTTCAAGCTGCTGACCGCTGAGAGCGGCACGTATGGCATCAATCACGATCGACTTACCTGCGCCGTTTACGCCGGTGATGATTGTGACAGGATGGCCGCCGGGATCTGAAGGATCATAAGCGAATTCCAATTTACCACTGTCAAACGGACCGATGTTTTTCAGTTCAAGACTCTTGATATACATACGCGATGCTTTTTATAATGGTTTTTAGTAAGAACCCGTCTCAACAAACTTCGTTCATGGCTCTTGGTAGCAAAAGTAATAAATAATCCTGAATATCAGAAAAAAGGAATTGTTCAAAATCGGCAATAACAACGAATAGCGTCAATTTTGCAAAATTGACGCTATTTGACGCTATTCGTTGTTTTTATCATGTCTGCCGGGCGGGATCTGACGCTGCCGGCGGCTGGACGCTTCCGGCGGTTGAATCCGGCGGCTGAAACCGGCGGGATCGGGATCAGAAGCAGCTGCTGCCGTCGAAGCAGTGGGTACAGAGCTGACACTTGGGCAGGCCGATGGCCTTGACAAGCGTTTCGATCGGGTTGAATTTCAGCGATGTCAGGCCGAAACGGTCGCGGATGATGGAGACCATCTTCTCATATTCCGGCGAACCGGTGGTGGCATATTTCTCCAGATTGGCATCAGGATCGCCTTCAAGCTCCTGGATCACACGGCGGGTGATCAGCTCCAGGTCGCTCTTCGAGGCTGAGAAGCCCACGAAGGGACAGCTGTAAACCAGCGGAGGACAGGCAATGCGGATATGCACCTCCTTAGCGCCGTAGTCGTAGAGGATCTTGACATTGTCGCGCAGCTGGGTGCCGCGGACAATCGAGTCGTCACAGAGCAGCACGCGCTTTCCCTGGAGCATCTCCCGGTTGGGGATGAGTTTCATCTTGGCCACGAGGTTGCGCAGTTCCTGGCGGCTCGGAGTGAAGCTTCGGGGCCAGGTGGGAGTGTATTTGGAGATAGCTCTCTTGTAGGGGACGCCCTTGCCGTCGGCATATCCGAGAGCCATTCCGACACCCGAATCGGGAATACCGCAGGCGCAGTCGACCTCCGACTCGTCGGTGAGACCCATCTCATAGCCCGACTTGTAGCGCATATCCTCCACGTTGCGGCCCTCGTAGCTCGAAGTGGGGAAACCGTAGTAGACCCAGAGGAAAGAGCAAACCTGCATCCTCTCGTTGGGCTTGCGCAGCTGCTCGATACCGTCGGCGCTCATGCGCACGATCTCGCCGGGACCGAGATAGCGGTCAATCTCGAAATCGAGGTTCGGGAAGCTGCTCGACTCGCTGGTGGCGGCATAGGCACCGTCCTTGCGGCCTATGACGATCGGAGTGCGGCCCCATTTGTCGCGGGCGGCGATGATCGACCCGTCGTCGGTCAGCAGGAGCATCGAGCAGGAGCCTTTGATCTTGTTGAACACGTTTTCGATACCTTCCTTGAAGGTCTTCCCCTGGATGATCAGCAGGGCGATCAGCTCGGTCTGGTTGGTGTTGCCCGAACTCAGTTCGCCGAAGTGCATGTTGCCTTCAAGCAACTCCTTCTCCAGTTCCTTGATGTTGGCGATCTTGGCAACGGTGACGATAGCGAATTTACCCAGATGCGAGTTGATCACTATCGGCTGGGGATCTGTGTCGCTGATGATCCCGATGCCGGAATTGCCTCGGAATTTCCCAAGATCCGATTCGAATTTGGTGCGGAAATACGTATTTTCCAGATTGTGAATTGATCGGCTGAACTGCCCGTCGGCAGCATCGAAAGTAGCCATACCGGCGCGACGGGTACCCAGATGGGAATTATAGTCCGTCCCGTAGAAAAGATCGGTCACGCAGCTTTGCTTGCCGACCGTTCCAAAAAAACCGCTCATGGTGTTACAGTAAAATTTGACTGTGTGATAATTATTCGGCTGCAAAGTTACGCAAAATTTCTCAGAGAAACGTTATCTTTGTCTCAATCAAAAATCACCACCGCAAGTCATGGCTGATCTCAAATTATACGACACCATCGACCTCGCTCCCGTGCGCCAATACATCATGACCCACGGCGAGCGCCGCCGCTTCCGCACCCGCAGGCATTTCTCTTCCATCGGTGAGCCTGCCAGACACATAGGCCTCGTCGTCTCCGGAGGCTTCGCCTTCTCCCGCCCCGACTTCAAGGGAAACCGCCAGATACTCACTATGGCTTTCGACGGTGAGCTTATCGGCGGCTACATCACTCCCGGACTCTCCGGACGAAGCGGCTATGACATCACAGCCCTCTGCGACTCCGAGGTCTTCGTCGTGAAACTTGACGACCTTATCGGCTATATGGACAGTCAGCTTCCCGGCTACCGCCTCCGCTTCACCCTCGCCGTAGCGATGGGATTCATGATGCGCGGCACCTCCTTCCGCTGCGACTCACCCGAAACACGCTACCGCGAACTGCTCCGGCGCATACCTGAGATCAACAGAAAAGTCTCGATGACCGCCATAGCCTCCTATCTCGGCATCACCCGCGAGACTTTCGCCCGCCTGCGCAACAAACTGAAAGGCGAAATAGGTGATTCTGACCAAAGCGACAGTCAAAATCAGAGTTTCAGACCTATTATTACCCCGGAAGTGTGATTTAAATCACACTTTTTTTATTTTACGCTTCCTATCTTTGCATAGCACATCTTTCTGTCTTACGCCCCACAAACCAATCAGATACCGCTATGCTCAAAAAACTGCTTCCGATCGCCCTTCTGCTGCTCTGCCGCCCATTGGGGGCCGAGGCAGCCAAGCCCGACGAGAACGTGGTGATAACCTCGGCCATCGAGGAATTCCGCTTCGTGCAGGGCAAAAACGGACCTGAGGTCAAACACAGCCGGAGTCTGGAATATCTGGCCACACGCCGGGCCGAACAGATCAAGCCCCACGCCTTCCACAGCAACATAATCACCCTCGACAAAGCGTCGGGAGGCAAGGCCCGTTACAGCAACGCCAACCCCCCGACCGTCTTCCACGACGACAGCAAGGTCTGCTGGCTCGACATCAGCCTCGACCGCAAAGACCGCAAGGCCAAGGTGCAGTTCAGGCGGACATTCACCGACGGCGCCCACTTCACGGGGATGTACCCGGCCGAGGAATATCCCGTGCGCTCGAAACAGATAATATTCCACATCCCGGCCTCGATGCCTGAGATCGGACTGGTCGACCGCAATTTCCCCGCCGAGGGAATCACCCGCAGCGAACAGACCTCACCTGACGGCAGCCGCACGATCACCTACACCGTCACCTCCCTGCCCGAAATCCCCGATGACAGGCAAAGTCCCCCGGCCCTGGCCTCCCTGGCCCACATCATGGTCAAAGGCTACTTCCCCGACTGCGACTCGCTCTACCGCTATCACCGCCCGATGCTCGACGTCGACACCACAGCCGCCGAACTCAACGCCACAGTAGCCTCGCTGACCGCCGGAGCCAAAGACCGCGACGAGATCATCAGCCGCCTCTACCGCCACGTCAGGCAGAACATCCGCTATGTGGCCTTTGAAGCAGGCGAGGCCGCCTACCGCCCCGACACTCCGGCTGAAGTCATGCGCAAGCGCTACGGCGACTGCAAAGGGATGTCGCTCCTGCTCTCCACCATGCTCAACCGAGCCGGAATCAAAGCCTACATAGCGGCAGTCGGCACCTCCGACATCCCCTTCCGCATAGCCGAGGCCCCGTCGCTCTCGGCTACCAACCACATGATCTGCATCGTCCCCGACGGCGATTCCATGCTCTTCCTCGACCCGACCCACCGCCAGATCTCCGCGCGCCACATCCCGGAATGGATCCGCGGCAAAGACGCCATGATGTTCACCCCTGACGGCTACCGGATGATCGACATCCCGGCAGTGTCACCCGTGGCCTCCGCCGATCTGCTGACCTGCCACTACCGCCTGACACCCGACGGTCTCAGCGGCATCGTCCGCCGGAAATGCACCGAAGATATGGCCGAAAACTTCATCAGCCGCTACGACGAAGTGCCCGGACAGCACCTCAACGAGCTTCTTGCCAAAGCCCTGATACCCTCGCAGCGGGCCGCAGTGCCTGCCGACAGCGTCAGATTCAGCCGCGACACCCCCGGCGAGATCATCCTGAGCGCCCCGATCCTCAACAGCGAGGCCATCACCGAGGCCGATGATGTCATCTACCTCGATCTCAACACCTCAGGCGACCCGCTATGCTCCCGAATCGACACCGACGAGCGCCGCAGCGACTATCTCTTCCCGATGACGGGTCAGATCGTCCGCCGCTCCACAGTCGTGCTTCCAGCAAACGCCGAAGCGGTGCTACCCGATCCATCCCGGACCGAACTTCCGAACGCCCGTTTCAGCTGCACCTACCGGCGCGACGGCGACACGGTCAGCATGGAAAAGATCCTCATTCTCGAATCGCGCCTGCTGCCCCTCGCCGACATCCCGGCCTGGAACAAAGCCCTGAGCCACTGGAACGACGCCTGCAACCGCCAGATTGAGATCCGAATGAAACAAACCGCCACAAAACCGAAACGCCAATGAAGAAATTAATTCTGAGCGCAGTCGCGCTGATCAGCGCCCTGCTCTCCTATGCCGACAGCAAGGAAGACTACCGCCGGTTCACCGACACGATCCGTGCGGAGGTCTATGCAATGGATCTCCCCGCCTTCAAGGTCAAGGAAATCCCAGAAAAATACCGGAAGGAATCGGCTGTCATCAAAGCCGTCCACGAGGATGTCGACGCCAAGAAAAAAACAGGCTTCGGACGCATGAGCGGCACCCTGCGCTTCTCGCGCAAGGCCCAGGTGCAGGGTTCACACCTGACCCGCATGCTCATCCACATCAAAGACAAGGCCGCGCTTGAGAAATATTCCGAATTCGATTTCGGCACCGATAAGAAGAAAAGATACTGGGACGGCTACGAAAAGAAACGCTTCGCGATGGGAGTCCGCCTGATCAAACCCGACGGCCGCACCGTCGACATCGACACCTCGGAGTTCATCGAGGTCGAGGAGGGCAAGAAAGGGGAGAAAAAGAGCCGCAAACTCGCCATTCCCGGCCTTGAGACCGGCGACGACATCGACGTTTTCTTCTACACCGAATCACGGCTCCAGAACGTCCACCCCGATCCGATGGTCTTCACTCTGCGTGACGATGCCCCGATCATGAGCTACCGCATCCACTGCATTGTGGACGACAATCTCACCACACAATACCGCACCCTCAACGGCGCTCCCGATTTCACCGTCAGCCGCGACGAGGACAAGAACTATGTACTCGACCTCGAAATGACCGACATCCCCAAGGAACCGCGCCTGTGGTATGACTCCGACCAGCAGTCGCCCACGGTCAAAATCCACATCTTCAACCGCCGCAACAGCGACGACTTCACCCCCAAAAGCGCCCGCAAGGACGGACTTCACGCCAACCCCGCCGCCGACATCATCATCGAAGACCGCTGGGACGCCTGGGACTGGTGGCTTGACACCCATCCGATCGTCGGCTCTATGCCTCAGGAATATATCCGCGACGGCAAGAAGATCGGCAAAACCTTGCAGAAACTCCTGAAAGAGGGAAAAATCACGGCTCAGGAAGCCGCCGATTACACTTACAACGCACTCTGCTACATCTATATAGCCAAGCGCGGCAATTCCGACCACTCGACATTCGCCCGCCTGCTCAACAGCGATCTGCGCGCGTTCAAGATTCCGATCGAACCGGGCATCTCCACCTCCGACTTATACGAACCGCTCGACCGGCTCATCAACCTCAACCACACGCAGGGTTTCGCGAAAGTCAATGGCCAACAGCCGCGCTACTATTTCCCCCCTCTTGACGGCTTCATGGCGCCGTCTGAGCTTCCGGCCTCCTTGCAGGGTCGCAAGGCTCTGATGTGGCGCAAGTCAAAGGAACGCAAGAAAAAACCGATGACCGAGGCCGACTATCTGACCCTGCCGATGAGCACCGCCGCCGACAACCGCAACCTGACCACCGTCGATGCCACTATTGACGGCACCGCGCTCAAAATCCGGCGCGAGGAGTCATATCTGGGAGCTACCAAAAGCGTAGGCTTCAGAGTGCTCAGCGAAGAGGACCTCAACGAGGGCTACAAAAAATATCTCAACCGCTACGATCTGACGGTCGACATCAAGGAAAACAGCAAGGAGGCAGCCGACCGCCTCGAACGCTATGCCGACGGACGCAACGAGCAGAAAAACGATTTCAAGGAAGAAATCAAGTCATATCACGGTGCGGACGCTTCGGAATTCACCGGCGGACAGGTCACCTCAATCGGCATCGACCCGGAAAATCCGGAACTGAAATATAATATCGACTATACTATGGACAACCTTGTGAAGCGCGCGGGCAAAAACCTGATCCTCTCAGCCGGAAAACTCCTCGGCGGACAGGTCGAGGCTCTCCCCTCAGACCGCGAGCGGGCCGACGACATCTATCTGCGCACTCCGCGCGAGTATGTCACCCGCATCAGCCTGAAGCTGCCCGCCGGATACAGCGCCAACCCCGCCTCGCTCGCGGCTCTGGCCACTTCTGTCAGCAACGAGACCGGCAGCTTCACCGTCAGCGCTTCCTCGCCTGCGGCTGACCTCGTCGAGATCAAGGTCGCCAAGCGTTACAATGCGCCTCTCCTCTCTGCCTCCGCCTGGAGCGACCTGCTCAAGATCCTGGACGCCGCCAACGCATGGCAGGGATCCACTCTGATCCTCGACCGGAAATAGGTCCGCGGGGATCACAGGCTCCTCAGACGCGCCCTTGGCCGCCTCGGTCTCCCTGCGGAGACGGCGGTCAAGGGCGCGCTGACGTGCACGGCGCGAGCGCTCCATGGCCTTGTCGACTTCCGGACGCAGGATGGTGAAGATGAGCAGCGGGTCAAGACCGGCGGCTCTGGTAGGCTCGACGCCGGAATTCATGTAGGCCTCAAGTATGGCCAGAACACGGCGCATCATTGTCTGAGGGTCAGAGAGAAGGCTGACGGTCAGCGCGATGCGGCTCAGAAGCGATTCATAAAATTTGCGGGATACGGGGAGGGCGGCAGTGTCCGGCCCTGCGGTTTCGGTCTTTTTCATAGCAATGGGAAAACGGGGGAATGAGGGTTTTGACTTTGAAATATCGACGATCGACACTGCAAAGATAAGCCCCGGCTCCCCCCGTTTCAGTGCGATAATGCGGAGTGCGGAAAATTTTTCCGGGCTTACCGCCAATACACACGACGGGCCCGACTCAGTGAGTCAGGCCCGTCGGCATTGTTTTCGTCGGGGTGGCGGGATTCGAACTCGCGACCCCCTGCTCCCAAAGCAGGTGCGCTAACCGGACTGCGCTACGCCCCGAAACGACGGTGCAAAGTTATATCTTTTTTTTCAAATATGCAACAGCTTTGTTCTGTTTCGCACCGACATCACCTCCACATCCATGCCATCGGCCGCCGCATTACGCCCGGACAGAACCCTGCGGACCGATATTTTTAAAATTCCGGCGCGATACGGGGTCAAAAATCACGCTAAAAATTTCATTTATTGGAGAATATGTATTAATTTTGCACTTTGGAATGCGATAACGCGCTATGAATGCGCTTTTTAGCATCGACAAAGCACAGAATAAATCAAAAACGAATCACATAACAATGGCAAATAACAAGCCCAACAACGAACAGACCCACACCTCGATCGACGAGGTTAACGACACTCTCACCGGCCTCGGCGAAAAGGTGCAGAGCAACCCTAAAATCATCGTATGGTCGTGCATCGCAGTGGCCGCAATCGTGGCAATCGTGCTGATCTACGTCTACGCCATCCGTCAGCCCGGACAGAACGCCGCCAACAACGCCATCGGCCAGGCCGACATGGAACTCCTGATGGGCAACGACTCCATCGCCCTCGCCAAATATCAGCAGGTAGCCGCCGACCACGGCTATGCAGCCGGCAACCTCGCCAACCTCAACGCTGCCATCCTCCTCTACAAGCAGGGCAAATATGAGGAAGCACTCAACCACCTCAAAGACTATGACGCGACAGAGACCATCATCGGCGCCGCAGCCAAATCGCTCGAAGGTGACTGCTACGTGAACCTCAAGCAATATCCCCAGGCCATCGACTGCTACAAGAGCGCAGTGAAGATCTCGGACAACAACCCGCACTACACTCCCGCCTTCATGCTCAAGGAAGCCACCGTGCTCCGCGAACAGAAAGACTTCAAGGCTGAAGCAGCTGTCTACGAACAGCTCATCAAGGAATATCCCAACTACGGAGCCGAGATCGGCGTGGACATGCAGAAATATCTCGAACGCGCAAAAGACGCCGCTGCGAAATAACAAACGCACAGTCAGAGCGCATTCCAACCCACAAAGACAACATACAAACGCTTGCCCGGCCGACCGTCACAATCCGGTTCCGGGCAAGCGTTTTTTCAATACCTTCAAAATCATTACACATGAAACAAGTTTACCGCTATTTAACGGCGGGAGCGCTCATGGCCGTCGGCCTGCAATGTCTCCCGCTTTCGGCCAGTGGAGCCGTTTCAGATCCGGATGGAGCGGTTGAAAAGTGGAGCAACTCTTCAACATCGCCCAAAATCATTGACATAAACTTCTCAGACACCTCGTGGCCCGACACCTGGCCCAAGGACCCTGCCGACGTGCAGAAATGGACCGGAAAAGCCTGTCCGGAATGGGCGGACGACACTTATGTCAACGCAATCATCAGCGTGCCTGTCATAGGGACCGAAGGAGTGAGCTACCCCGTCCTGTTCCACAACTGCACCTTCGCCACCAAGGCATCCAACAGCGGATTCGCAGCCGCCACAGCCGCCTTCAGCCGCCAGTTCTACCACAATGATCCAGCACTTGGCAACGCATCCTACGGATTCAATAACTGGAAAAGCACCGGCCACACGGTGATGCTCGAAGACAACGTGGTCTACGAAAACGGCCGTCCGGTCAAGGGCGAGGCGGGCTTCGTGCAGATGTGTCGCGGAGCCTCACCTGACAAAAGCACTTCACTCCACGGATGGATGGAGATCGACCACATACCCTACGTGGAGCGCATCCAGTGGTCATGGTCGTCCACCTCATGGGGCCGAGGCATAAAGTGCGACATCAAGATCGGCGACGGAGAGTGGCAACCGCTCGTGTGGGCCGGATCCGAAAAGCAGAAACAGGGCTGGACGTTGTTTTCCGACCAGGGCTATTTCATGGAGAACGTCATTGACAGACATGACGTGTCGCTGCGCTGGCGCGTCTGGGACGGCGACGGCAAGGCAAATGCCGATGACCAGGTTCAGAAAGCGCCTTTCGACTGGCAGGCCATAGACCCTCTGGCCATGAAACAGGCACCGAGAGTCCACAAACTCCAGATCTTCGGCGACCGCATAAGCGCAGAGCAGGCCGATTACGCCAAAGCCAATCCGGTCGGAGATGTCGGCGAGCTCAGCGACCTCAGCAAGTTCGGATTCACCCAGGAGGGCAACACAAAACCCACTCCTGACGAAGAAGCCCCCGTCACCCTGCTCTATGTCAATCCCGACGGATCAGGCGACCACAGCACGATCCAGGCAGCCATCAACGCCGTGCCCGACGGATCGAGAGGCATCATCTACATCGCGCCGGGCATCTATGACGAAAACATCTATGCCGGCACCAAGGAGAAGCACAACAAATTCATCTCCCTGATCGGCGCAGACGCCGCAACGACAATCCTGACCTCGTCGGTCAGCCGCGGAGGCACAAGCAGCAACACCTACAATGACTGCGCAGCCCTCAACGTGTTCACCGAACGCTTCTATGCCGAAAACCTCACCATCCGCAACACCTCAGGCAACGTCGGACAGGCCGAAGCGCTCTACACCGCAGCTGACGCCCATCTGTTCAAAAACTGTATCCTCGAAGGCTTCCAGGACACATACAAAGCCAACACCGGCGCCCGCGGCTATTTCACAGGCTGCAAGATCAGCGGCTCCACGGACTTCATCTATGACGGAGGCCTGGAGTGGTTCGAAGGCTGTGACATCATCTGCCTCTACAACCCCAACGGAGGCTACATCACCGCTCCCGCAGAAGCCGGACTGACCCTCAACCGCACATTCTACCCCGAACTCTCGGCCCAGGCACTCCGCGCGGGCCTGTTCTTCAACGGCTGCAACATCATGGCCGGCGAAGGGACCGGCGCTTCGACCTACTATCTCGGACGCCCCTGGAAGGAAAATTCCGGAAGCATGTTCCTCAACTGCCGCCTTGGCTCTCACATCAAGGCCGAAGGCTGGAAAGACTGGAACGGTTCGGAAAACACAGCCTCGCTCTATGAATACAAGAACCTGAATGCCGACGGTACGCCTGCCGACGTGTCGCGCCGCGCCGCTTTCTCACACCAGGCCTCAGACGCAGAAGTGGCCGCCTACATCAGACCGGAATTCCTGTTCGAAAAAGCATCGGCAGTCCCCTTTGACTTCAAGGCCATCCTCAGCGGCACCGCCGAGCCATGCAACTTCACCGTCAGCCCCTCGTCATTCTCCTGGGACAGCGACGAATCAGCCGCCGGATATATCATCTACCGCAACGGCAGAATGGACAGCCTGAGCGAAGAAACGACCTACACGCTCCCCTCAGGAGCCGAAGCCTCGGAGTTCAGCGTGGCGGCCATCTCACGCCACGGTGTCACCACAAAGGCCGTCAGCGTCACTGAAGCCACACGCCTCATCGCCTTCCCGACAGCCGAAGGTTTCGGAAAATATGCCACAGGCGGACGCGGCGGCAAGGTGGTCAAAGTCACCTCGACTGCCGACGACGGCTCTGCCGGAACCCTCCGCTGGGCCTTCGAACAGCATAAGGACCAGCCCCTGACCATCGTCTTCGAAGTCAGCGGCGACATCGCCCTTGCCACCCCCCTGAACGTCAAAAGAGCCAACTGGACCCTGGCCGGACAGACCGCTCCCGGCGAGGGAATCGTCATCACCCGCAACAAGCTCAATGTCGGCGGCTCGCAGAACTTCATCATCCGCAACATGCGTTTCCGCATCGGCCAGAAAGACATGTCGGGCCAGATCATTGCCAACAACGCCCTCGGCGCCGAAAACTGCGCCAACTTCATCATCGACCACTGCTCGTTCGGATGGTCGACCGAGGAGAACATGAACACAGCCGACTCCCACTTCCTGACCGTGCAGTATTCCATGCTCCATGAAGGCCTCTACAACGCAGGCCATGTCAAGGACGAGCGCGGCTATGCCTGCCAGTGGGGCGGATCGCCTGCGACCTACCACCACAACCTCCTGGCCCACAACAACTCCCGCTCGCCCCGCTTCAACGGCGCCCGCGGCGAGGACCATGTGGTGTTCATGGAGTATGCCAACAACGTCAACTACAACTACGGCAAACGCGGAGGCTGCTACGGCGGCGAGAACACAGCCCCGGTAGCAAGCTACACCGGCATGAACTCCGCCCATGAGTGCAACTTCATGAACAACTACTACAAGCCCGGCCCCTGGTCCGACAAGAACCGCCTGGAATTCGTCAACTCAAGCTATGCCCGCAGCGGCGCAACTTCCTGGGGTCCGGCGAAATGGTATATCAACGGCAACATTGCCGAAGGATTCGCCTCGGCCAACGCCGACAACTGGACAGCGGTTGCAGTAGAGGGAAAATACACGCTCGCCGACATCCGCGCCAACGAACGGATTGTCACCGCAACTCCCTGGTATCAGCACTCCGCTCTCGGCCCGATCGGCAGATATATCCCGCAGAACTATATGCTCTATGACCTCCAGAGCGCCGAAGAGGCCTTCAGGACAGTCATAGAGAAAGCAGGCACCATCAACCGCGACAAGGTTGAACGCCGAGTGGCCGACGACGTGAAAAACGGCAAAGTGACATTCAGCGGAGCCTTCGCAGGCGCCGGAATGGGCATGATCGACACCGAAGCCGATGCCGAAGGCTTCTTCCCCTACCGCAGCGACTACACTGTCCCGACCGACACCGACGGCGACGGAATGCCCGACGACTGGGAAAAGGCCAACAACCTCGACCCGACCAAGCCCGACAACAATCTGGTGAACGCCGAGGGCTACACGGCGCTTGAAGTATGGCTCAACTCTCTGATGGGCGAGATTTCCGACAATGATTTCCGCGAAAGCTCGATCGGAGAGATCACCGTCGACAGCGAAATCGCCTACGACAGCACCAGCCGCAGCCTCCGTGTGGGCGAAACGAGCATCGGCGCCCTGCTTGAGGTCTACGGCGTGGACGGCCGCCGCATCGCCATGCAGACCATCGCCTCGACCGAGACAAGCCTCTGTCATCTGCCCGAAGGAATACTGCTGCTGCGCGTCCAGTCACGCACAACCGCCCCCGTCACCCTGAAAATCAAGCTCTGAGAAACGTCCTGACAGCGATACGGGCCATTGCTGATTGCCGGAGGATTTGCAACATCCACCGACCGGAGCCGATCTCAGCAGGCCTGCGACATCAGGCAATCACGACTCATACAGCACCCCACTGACCACCACAGCAGGAATGCCGGCAACGGCGTTCCTGCTGTCACTTTACAGAGCTGTCTGAAAAATCATCGTGTTTATTCGGATGGCGGGGGAGTTTTACCGCATTTTTTTTGTAAATTTGCAGCAATCAACAATCTCAACCATTCATTACAACAATCACTATGGCTACAACTTTAGTCAACACTGATTTCAACTTTCCGGGACAGACCGCTGTCTACCACGGCAAAGTACGCGACGTCTACACCATCAACGACGATCTGTTAGTAATGGTCGCAACCGACCGCATCTCGGCTTTCGACGTGATCCTCCCCAAGGGTATCCCCTACAAGGGCCAGGCTCTCAACCAGATCGCAGCTTCGTTTCTGGACGCAACGTCTGACATCGTGCCCAACTGGAAGATCGCAGTGCCCGACCCGATGGTGACCGTAGGCTACCGCTGCGAAGGCCTCCGTCTCGAAATGATCATCCGCGGCTATCTCGCAGGCAGCGCCTGGCGCGAATACAAGAACGGCATGCGCGAGCTCTGCGGCGTGAAACTCCCCGAAGGCATGGTCGAAAACCAGCGCTTCCCGGAACCGATCATCACCCCGACCACCAAGGCCGACGCAGGCCATGACGAAAATATCTCACGCGAAGAGGCCATCGCCCAGGGCATCGTGACCGCCGAGCAGTTCGACACAATGGCCGCCTACACCCGCGCACTGTTCAAACGCGGCTCGGAAATGGCAGCCGAAAAGGGCCTGATCCTCGTCGACACCAAATATGAATTCGGTCTGCGCGACGGAAAAGTGATCCTCATCGACGAGATCCACACTCCCGACTCATCGCGCTATTTCTATGCCGAAGGCTATGAGGAACGTCTCGCAAAGGGCGAACCCCAGCGCCAGCTCTCGAAGGAATTCGTGCGCGAATGGCTGATGGACCACGGCTTCATGGGCAAGGCCGGTCAGCAGGTGCCTGAAATGACCGACGAGTTCTGCAACGAAGTCTCCGAACGCTACATCGAGCTTTACGAGCACATCACAGGCGAGAAATTCGCCCCCGCTCCCGAAGAGCACCTCGACGACCGCATCGCACGCAACGTGCTCGACTGCCTCAACACCCTGAATCCTTGAAAGTAGAACAGATCACACCCTACAATTCCGACTCCCGCCACAAGGCTGACCAGGTGCGCGAGATGTTCGACTCCATCGCCCCGGCTTATGACTTCATGAACCGGGCGATGACGTTTGGCATCGACCGTCTGTGGCGGCGCAAGGCCGTAGGGCTGCTGCGCCGCGAGCCTCACGGCGAGATTCTCGACATAGCAACCGGAACGGGCGATCTGGCCATCCTGATGGCCGGACGCCTCAGTCCGTGCCGGGTCACCGGTGTGGACCTCTCGGAGGGAATGGTCGAGATCGGGCGCCGGAAGGTCAGGGAGCGGGGTCTGGAAGAGTCCGTAAGCCTCGACATCGGCGACTGTCTGGCACTCCCGTTTGCCGACGGCTCGTTTGACTGCGTCACCTGCGCCTACGGAGTGCGCAATTTCCAGGACCTGAGCGCCGGTTACCGCGAGATGCTGCGCGTGTTGCGTCCCGGAGGCCGTATTGTGGTCCTCGAACTCTCCACACCCTCCTCGGCGCTGGTGAGACCGTTCTACAAGTTCTATACCCGCTGCGTGATCCCGACGGCAGGACGGATGATCTCAAAGGATGTCCGCGCTTACAGCTATCTGCCCGAATCCATAGCCGCAGTGCCCCAGCGCGAGCGCATGTGCGCCCTGATGGCCGAGGCCGGTTTCACCGCGACACGCTACATTGACATGACCTTCGGAACCTGCTGCATCTACACCGCGGTCAGGCCCACGGAACAAAATCAATAAATCTCCAACTACTAACCCCTCAAAAAACTACCGAAAATGGCAAACAACAATCCCAACGAAATAAAGATCGAACTCTCGCCCGAAGTGGCCAAAGGCATCTACTCGAACCTCGCCGTGATCTCTCACGGTGCCAATGAATTTTTCCTCGACTTCATCACAATGGCCCCCAACATGCCTCAGGCCAAGGTGCAGTCACGCGTGATCATGACTCCCGAAAACGCCAAGAACCTCCTGGGCGCGCTGATGGAAAACGTCAAGAAATACGAAGCCACATTCGGCGAAATCCGCCCGAAGCGTCCGGTCAACGGCGGCGGAAACCCCGGCGGCGGCGAGATCCCCAACCCCTTCATCATGGGCGGAAAGGCCTGAGAGGCATAGAAACACTGTTACATAACTGTCAGTCAAGATGATTGAAAACAATTTCACGATTTACAACACGCTGACCCGCACCAAGCAGCTCTTCAAGCCCCTGCATGAAGGGAAGGTCGGAATGTATGTCTGCGGTCCGACTGTCTACGGCGACGGCCATCTGGGCCACGCCCGTCCGGCAATCACCTTCGACGTGCTCTTCCGCTATCTGCGCCACTTAGGCTACAAGGTGCGCTACGTCCGCAACATCACCGACGTGGGCCATCTCGAACACGATGCCGACGACGGCGAGGACAAGATCGCCAAGAAGGCCCGGCTCGAACAGCTGGAGCCGATGGAAGTGGTGCAGCACTATCTGACCCGCTACCACAAGGCCATGGAGGCGCTCAACGTGCTTCCCCCCTCGATCGAGCCTCACGCGTCGGGCCACATCATCGAGCAGATCGAATACATCAAGAAGATCCTCGAAAGCGGCTATGCCTACATCTCGGACGGCTCTGTCTACTTCGACGTGCCCAAGTTCAACCGCGACCACCCCTACGGCAAGCTGTCGGGCCGCAACGTGGACGAACTTCTGAGCAACACCCGCGAACTGGACGGACAGGACCAGAAACACCATCCCGCCGACTTCGCCCTCTGGAAAAAAGCCGCGCCCGAACACATCATGCACTGGCCCTCGCCCTGGAGCGAAGGTTTCCCCGGCTGGCATCTCGAATGCTCGACGATGGGCGAGAAGTATCTCGGCGAGAGCTTCGACATCCACGGAGGCGGAATGGACCTCATGTTCCCCCACCACGAATGCGAGATCGCACAGTCTGTGGCCCACAACGGCCATGACACCGTCCGCTACTGGATGCACAACAACATGATCACCATCAACGGCAAGAAGATGGGCAAGTCGCTGGGCAATTTCATCACCCTCGACGAGTTCTTCAACGGCTCTCATCCGCTGCTCGAACAGCCCTACTCGCCGATGACCATACGCTTCTTCATCCTCCAGGCCCACTACCGCGGCACCGTCGACTTTTCCAACGAGGCTCTCAAAGCCTCTGAGAAAGCCCTCGGACGCATGCTTGAAGGATTCCGCCGCCTCCAGGAACTGACGCCGTCAGAGAGCTCGACAATCGACGTCAGCGACATCCGCCGCCGGTGTTACGAGGCTATGGACGACGACATGAACACTCCGATGGTCATCGCCGCCCTCTTCGATGCCCTGCGCCTGGTCAATCAGGTGAAGGACGGCCACGCTACGGCAACCCAGGCCGACATCGACGAACTGAAATCGGTGTTCGATACCTTCCTGGTGGACATTCTGGGCGTGCGCACCGAAATGGCAGGCGACTCCGCCGAGGCGCTCAAGCCTTTCGAGGGAGCAATGGAGCTTCTTCTCGAAGTCCGCGCAAAGGCCAAGAGCGCCAAGGACTGGGCGACTTCCGACCTCATCCGCGACCGCCTCGCGGCTCTCGGATTCACTGTCAAGGATACTAAAGACGGCGCTGAATGGACTCTCAGCTGATTGCCGGTTTCCTGAACCGGACCACCGAACTGTTGAACGGGTGGGGAGTGGGCGACAGCCTGCTCCACGCCTGTTCGACTTTAGTGACCGCGGCTTCGATCCTGGCCGTCGCATGGATCATATTCTATGTGCTGACCCGCTATGTGATTCCCGGCATAGACCGTCTGGTGCGCCACACGGACGCAAAGTGGGACGACGTTCTTTTCAATCCCCGCCTGCTGCGTGTGGTCGCCGAGCTGATCTGCGTGCTGCTCCTTCAGGCAACGCTGCCGGAGTCTCTGACTTTCTATGAGACACTCCACACGGTGACCGTCCTGACATTCAGGATTCTGGTGGTGTGTGTGATCGTCCATCTGGTCAACCGCTTCCTCCTGGCGCTCTACGAGCTGATCGAAAGCTCGTCGTCAGGACGGGCGTCGTCGCTCAAGGGAATCCGCCAGATGCTTCAGGTGATCTCCGTCTCGGTGGGTGTGATCATCATCATCTCGATCCTCGCCGACAAGAATCCGCTCACGGTCATGACCGGTCTCGGCGCTGCCGCCACGGTGCTCATGCTGGTCTTCAAGGACTCGATCATGGGTGTGGTGGCCGGTGTGCAGCTGACGCTCAACGACATGCTCCGTCCGGGCGACTGGATCACGGTGCCTGCGCGCAACATCAACGGCACTGTGCTCGAAGTGGGCCTCACCACGGTCAAGGTCCAGAATTTCGACATGACGATAGTGACCGTGCCGCCCTACTCTCTTGTCAGCGAATCGTTCCAAAACTGGCGCGGGATGACCGACTCGCGGGGCCGCCGCATCAGCCGGGCTGTCACCATCGACGTGGACAGCGTCGGGTTCTGCCCGCGGCAGACGGTAGAGCAACTGAGCCGTGAGGAATGGTGGGGCGATCTCGACCCGAAGGCCGAACACGTCAATCTGACTCTCTTCCGCCGCTATCTGGAGCACTATATCTCCCGTCTGCCGGAACTCAAGACCAATGAGGATATGCTCTATATGGTCCGCGAGCTTGCTCCGACGGCTCAGGGCCTGCCTCTGGAGATGTATTTCTTCACGTCGCTGACTTCCTGGAAGCCATACGAGCATTTCATGGCCGGAGTGACGGACCATGTGCTTGCCTCGGTCCACCGCTTCGGTCTGCGCATCTATCAGGCCCCCTCAGGACGCGATATCGCCATGCTTGCCTCCAATCCGAAATAAGAAGGCTTATATAAACGAAGAAGGCTGTCTCACGACAGCCTTTATTCGTTTAATAAACCAATCATTATCACATTTCTTGCAATGGAAAAAGTAATTTTGCTATGTACTTATCAAACACACGGCGGGCGGAATGGTTCACGGAGGATCATATTTTTTTGATGATTGCCTTTGAGAATGGTTTTGTTTCGCACCTACGGCGCTTTTTGGGGAAGGGAGGAGATTGCGTATCACCACAGCTGCGGACACCTACGGCGCCCTTGCAGTGGCCTGAAATCTCCGGACCGCTAACGCGGCCTGCCTGACACGCGTAGCATAGGAGAGCCTTCTGACGAAATAGAGCAATCGGATGCAACAAATCGGGATGTTAACCAGCCTCTACGAGGCAGGCATAGCGGGGCGGGGCTATGACCCCAGGCACCGCTTGCGGCCTCCGCTGTCGCTTCGTCGCTCGCTCACCCTGGGGTTTCTGAAATCCAGGCTCTCCGAGCCTTTGCGAATGCGGCCATGATGCATCCTCAAAGAAATGACAGATCACAGCGGAAAAATGAAACTAAACAGCACCCGCAGAACGGCGAAGAGTGCAACGGCTACGGACCGGCGAGGTCACCGTGCAGGCGGGCCGCGTTAGCGG
>NZ_JAIDEN010000139.1 GCF_029054785.1 Duncaniella sp. | reverse complement strand
CCCCCATACCACCCCAACCATCCCCCTCACTACCGACGTGCGACACCTCCCGTTGTTCATAGCCCTTTCCCTGCTCCTCTTTTTCGCTGCCTGCGGCAAGACCCCCGGATATGTGATTTCAGTCAACAAAATGGCTGAGATCATGGCAGATCTTCACACCGGAGAAGCCGTGGTCGACGCCAACAGTTTGGCCTTCCGCTCGGATTCCGCGAAAAAAGCCCTGATGCAGTCAATCTGCCAGAACCACGGAGTCACTACGGCAGACCTCGACACGTCGCTCTACTGGTATGGCAACAATCTTCCGGAATACATCAAAGTCTACGACAAGACAATCGAGATCCTCAACCAGCGCATAGCCGAAGTAGAGAAATCCGGTGCAAAAAGCTCTGAGCGAATACAGCGTGACACTCCTGAGGGTGACTCTGTCAACATCTGGCGCGGACCGACCATGCGCCGCAACTCCTCAGGCAACCCGTCTGATTTCATCAGCTTCACCTACAATTCGGAACGCAACTGGGAACGCGGCGACCGCTACACCCTCTACGCGCGTCCGCTCAACCCCCACTCGCCTCTGTTCATGACTCTCGCCGTGACCTACAACGACGGTACGGCTGAATACGTGACCCTCAATCAGGGATCCGAAGGACGCAAACAGCTCACACTTGTCCTCGACTCGGCCAAGACAGCCACAAACCTCTACGGCACCATCCACTATGCAGCCGGCCAAGGCGAGATCTCCTATCTCGACTCCATCGCCCTTGTCCGTACACGCGGCCGAAACGACAATGTCAAAGCCCGCAAGGCACAGCACACCGTGAAAATCCGATAAGTCAGACATCTTAACTCCACGCGATGACACCCGACATGATCTCAGCCAGAGTCCACGCCGCCATTGCCGACGGCAGGATCACCCGCAACGCTCTCGTCTGTTACCCCTCATCGCCATCATCCGACATCCGGCCCACGGTCAGACCGTTCGAAGGCGAGATCCACTCCACCATTGACATCAACGGCATCATCCTGATCGCGCCCTCCGGCTTCACCCTCTCGCCTGAACTCTCCGCCCCCCGAACCGGCTTTCCGACACGCGAGGCCTTCGAATCCTATCTCGAAGCTCTCGCAGCCGCAGTGCCGCATGTCACCACCGCCGATCAGCCCGAAGTCATGGTCATAGAGTTCTGAAACACACAATTTTTCCCGCTCAGCCGCGTTGTGTTCTTAGAGGTTGTTTATAAACCTGTTCATGACTTATCCAATCACACAGCACATAATGCACGGCAACGGACTCCGTTTTAAAATATTTATCCTGCTTCTCTGCCCGCTTTTGGCCCTTCTATCCGACGGACAGGTCAAAATTCATGGCAAAATCACCGACAGCGAAGGGCAGCCGGTCGAATTCGCCACTGTACGCATAGCCGGAACAGCCCTCGGAACCACATCCGGACTTGAGGGAGACTACTCCCTCTCCTGCCCTGCCAACGACACCATAAAAATCCACTTCTCCTGCATCGGATTCCGGGAAGAGACCCGCACTCTGATCGACGCCAAAGGTGACGTGACGCTCAACATGCGTCTCCAGCTCAGCACTGAAATGCTCCAGCAGGTGGAAGTCACCGAACTGAAAAAGCAGACCGGTTCAGTCGGCACGATCGACGCTTCGGAACTCCGCAAAAGCCCCGATGTCCAGGGGGGCAGCGTCGAAAGCCTGATCACAACGATGGCCGGCGTGACCGGATCCAACGAAATGTCGGCCCAGTATTCAGTCCGGGGCGGCTCCTATGACGAAAACTCGGTCTACATCAACGGCATCGAAGTCTACCGCCCCTTGCTCATCACCTCAGGTCAGCAGGAAGGCCTCAGCATCATCAACCCGGACCTCGTCGGCGCCATCGGTTTCTCAACCGGAGGTTTCCCGGCTGAATACGGCGACAAGATGTCATCGGTCCTCGACATCACCTACCGCCAGCCGCAGTCTTTCGAAGGCTCTCTGAGCGCAAGCCTGATGGGCGGCTCCCTCTCCCTCGGACAGGCATCCGGCAAATTCTCTCAGCTCCACGGCGTGCGCTACAAGCGCAACTCCTCTCTGCTCGGCTCAATGGACACAAAAGGTGAATATGACCCGACATTCTTTGACTACCAGACTTCGCTGACCTATCAGTTCTCGAAAAAATTCAAGGTCTCCTTTCTCGGCAACATCGGCCTCAACCAATACAAATTCACGCCCCGCAACCGCACAACAACCTTCGGCACCACAACCGATGCTAAAAAATTCACCGTCTACTTCGACGGTCATGAAAAAGACCGCTTCGACACCTACTTCGGCGCCCTCTCGCTGGACTATCGCGTAAACCGCGGGACCAATCTCCAGCTCCTCGCTTCAGGCTACCTCACAGACGAACTTGTGGCCTATGACATTTCTGGAGAATACTGGCTCGATCAGGCAGGCACTTCAGACGTAGGCGGCGAGCTTGGCGTGGGCCGCTATCACGAACACGCCCGAAACCGCCTCAAAGCCTCTGTCCTCTCCTTGGCCCTGAAAGGACAGACGGCCATCAACCCGCGCCACACCCTCACCTACGGACTCAACATCCAAAGCGAGAAGATCATGGACCGCAGCCGCGAATGGGAACTGCGCGACTCAGCAGGCTTCTCACTCCCCGCCACCGGCACCGAACTCCGGATGATCTATAACCTCGACTCCTATCACGACCTGAACTCCACCCGCTTCTCGGCTTTCGCACAGGATGCCTGGAAGTTCAACACAGCCGCGGGCTTTGTCACCGTCAATGCAGGTCTCCGCATGAGCTACTGGAGTTTCAACAAAGAACTCCTCCTCAGCCCGCGCCTCAATGTCGGCTTCATCCCTGAAAAATCCCCCTCCTGGGCACTCCGTTTCGCAACAGGCCTCTACTATCAGGCACCCTTCTACAAAGAATACCGCCTCCCGGTCGTCGACGACAAAGGCAACCGCACCATCAGCCTGAACACCGACATCAGATCGCAGCGCAGTTTCCATCTGATCGCGGGCACCGACTACACCTTCCGCGCACTCAACCGCCCGTTCAAGCTCTCAGGCGAAATCTATTACAAAGCCCTCTCCAACCTTGTCCCCTACGAGATCGACAACCTGAAAATAGTCTACACCGGCCTCAACGAAAGCTCTGGCTATGCCGCAGGTCTTGACATGAAGCTCTTCGGACAGTTCGTGCCCGGAAGCGACTCCTGGATCAGTTTCTCGGTAATGAAAACCAGTGAAAACCTCCACGGTGTCAAAGTTCCGCGACCGACAGACCGCCGTTACAGCCTCGGCATGTTTTTCACTGACTATTTCCCGAAATTCCCACGCCTCAAATTCGCCCTGCGCGGCATTTTCATGGACGGACTCCCCTCGACCGCACCCCGTTCGTCACGCGACAAGGGATATTTCCGTATGCCGCCCTACAAGCGTGTGGACATCGGTCTCTCCTATGCCCTGCTCCCCGAACTCAAAGAGGGTGAAAGCCGCAACGGCTTCGGACGACATCTCAAAAGCGTCTGGCTCGGCCTCGATGTCTTCAACCTGTTTGACATCTCCAATGTAGCGTCATACTACTGGGTCACCGACGTCAATGAAATCCAGTATGCCGTCCCCAACTACCTCACCCGCCGCCAGGTCAACGTCCGCCTGACAATCGACTTCTGAAAACCTATTTTTCAAGTAGCCATCCGGCCCATCCACCCGAACCAAAAACACCTCCACCTTGAAACGCGCTGAGACTTTTTTGTATATTCTGACATTGCTCCTCGCAAGCATCCCTCTCCATGCGTCCACACCAATCGACGAAAATGCTATCCAACGGATCGACTCTTATGTCAACACCGATCCTGACAGCGCCATCATCCTCTGCAACGAAGCACTTGCCCAATTGTCTGACAGGACAACAGCCCCAAAAGTCTCTCTGCTGTCCATAAGGGGGAATGCCCTTTTCACCCTCGGCGACAACACGGCTGCTATCGCCGATTTCAGTGCTGCTGTCAGATCTGCCGAAGAGATCGCCGACACCATGGCCTGCGTCAATGCCCTTTCAGACCTCGGAGTGGCCTATCGCGTCAATCAGCAGTCCGACTCTGCGCTGATATGCTACAACCGCGCACTCGCACTGCTTGAAAAAAGCGATGCTCCGGATCTCGAAGCAAGCATCCTCACCTCCATTGCAGTTCTGTTTGCAAATCAGGGCCGTTTTGAAGAAGCCGTCACCTTCGCGGAAAAAGGACTTGACAAAGCACGTCTGACAGACGACATCGAGACCCAGATCTATGCGGCCTCCTCTCTCGGTTCCGCCCTCTTCCTTGCCGGACATCATGACCGCGGCCTTCAGACCCAGCGAAACATCATCGGGATAGCCGAAAAGAAAGGCATCCCGCGCTACATGCTCAAAACCTACGCCTCAATAATAGCCATGCACAACCGGCTCGGCCATCCCGACTCCGTCAGATATTACATCGACCGCGGGCGCGCCGTGCTTGACAAAGTGCCTGAAGCGTCAATCGAATCCATCGGCTTCCTCGAACAGAGTTTTGTCATACTGACAGCAATGGGCCGCTATCGTGAAAGCCTCGACATACAGAAGAAAATCCTCGACATGCAGGACTCACGCCCCTTCATGCCTCTCGACCGCCTGTGGCAGCGCATAGCCCTCAACTATAAAGGGCTGGGCGACATAGAAAATATGGATAATGCCTACATGACGGCTATCGCAATTGCCGACAGCATCCACCAGAGCGACATCAACGAACAGATCTCAGACCTTAATGTCCGCTACCACACTGCCGAAAAAGAACTTGCGATCGCCAGTCTGCAAGCCGAGAAATCGCGGCGCGACACAATCATCGCGATCATCATCGCCGGAGTGATAATAGCATCACTCCTTCTGACAATCTATCTTCGTGCGCGACGCCGCAAAATCGAGATCGAGAACATCCGCGCCAGGCTCGACGGCATTGAGCAGGAACGAGGCCGCCTCGCCCACGAACTCCACGACGGTGTCTGCAACGACCTTCTCGGCATTGAACTGATACTGGCCTCAGGCCGCTGTGACACCAAAGAGCTTTCCAAAATGATCCGCACAACCCGCAACGAGGTCCGCTCCATCTCCCACGAACTTCTTCCGCCTCGCTTCAACGGACTTTCCCTGACTCAGCTCATTGCCGCTTACGCTCAGAAAAGCGAAGGTTTTGTCAGCTATCTGACGGAGGAAAGCACAATTGATCTCGACCCTGAAAAATCCATCAACCTCTACCGCATCATCCAGGAATGGACCGGCAATCTGCGCAACCACAGCAGCGCAACAGGCGCAACCGTAAGCCTGACGGAATCCGAAGGTGAAATCACTCTCGACATCTCCGACAACGGCTCCCCCTTTGATCCGACTGCCGTCACATCCGGAGGACTCGGCCTTGAAAATCTCAAGCGCCGTGTGAAAGCGCTTCAGGGTTCACTGAACTTCTTCGAAAAAAGCGGATCCAACCACATGTCAGTCAAATTTTTTAAATAAAAATCGACCGCACTCACGGATTTCCGTGATTTATATCTCATGGCATTTGCCTAATTTTGTGGTGTGAAATCTTTAGACAACGTTCTCACCACCCCCACCCCCTATGGCAAAATCTGATCTGAAAATCCTCTTGGTTGATGACCATGATATTGTGCTCCGCGGAATGCGCCACCTCATAGAGGACATTCTCGGAGATGAATGTCATGTGGATGGTGCCATGACCGCTGCCGATGCCCTTTCCCAGGCATCATTCCGCACCTATGACCTATGTCTGCTCGATGTCGAACTGCCTGATGCTCCCGGTATAACACTACTACATAAAATACGTCAGATCTGTCCGGGCATTAAAATCATCGTAAATACAATTCATGAAGAACTCTGGATCATCAAAGACTATTTTGATGCAGGCGTAGAGGGAATCCTGTTTAAAGACGTGCTTTCGTCAGAAATCGCCACCGCTATCCGTCGGGTGGCCGACGGCGACACATATTTCTGTAAGCGTGCCGAGCAGCTGAGGCGCCTGATCGACACATGTGAGATGCCAAGTCCAAAGGAACTTGAAGTGCTCCGCCTGATCGCATCCGGCAAAAAGACCGACGACATTGCTGCCGAAATGGGCTTGAGTTCCAACACTATCGAAACACATCGCCGCCATCTCCTCAGCAAACTCCACGCCCGCAACTCAGCCGAACTGGTACTCAATGCAGTCAACCACGGACTGCTCCCGACTTCACGCCTTTAAAGGTGTCACCTCTGAACTGGATTCTGTTTCAGTCCGACCGGCCATCAGGCGATCAGGCTGCGATCGACACCACCGCCACTGTTAAACCATCCTGCATATATTTTCATTTTCAAACCATTCATCACATGAAAAAACTACTCTCTTATTTCTCTGCAATTTGTCTGTCTCTCCTTATCCTGACAGCCTGCGGCGGTCCTTCATGGAATCAGGAACGCGCCCAAGAACTTTGTTCAAAGGAATTCGAAAGCCTGACACCCCAGGATTTCGATGACATGCTTGACCTTATGGAAGCTTATTGCTTTAACTCCGACATACCCAAATCAGGATCCGAAGAGTGGGACAAGCTCACCGAAGAGCAGCGTGACGAACAACGCGCTTCATTCCATATATTCATGAAACTCTCAGGCAGAGTAAAATCTATGGCAACAGCCTCCAAACGGATAGTTTCCGACTCTCAGGTCGAAGCACATGAAGCGTTTGTCAAACGTGTCAAAGAAAAAATGATGGAAAGCAATAAAAAGTAACCTAACTTAGAAGTTGTTTAAAAACAATAGTTAAAATCTGAGTGGTGTATCTTTTAGATAAATTATTGTAAATGAGAAAGGAACATAGCCATATCCACCTCAAAACTTTCGCTCAGATTTTAACTATTGTTTTTAAACAACCTCTTAATCATTATATATTCCCAAAGCCACACGGCTACACCCCCTGATCCTGGCATCAGGGGGTAACCACTTTAGAGGGTATTTTACAACAGCGCCCTCTTAATTTTGAAGAGTTACTTATCCGGCATACGGAGCACAAACCAATTCATTCCCCCATGAAATCAATTTTAAGTAAAATAGCATTCTTTATTTCCGTCGGAACAACCATCCTCACGGCTTCATGTTCGAAAGAAGTCCCTGAAACCTATGTAGCCGTCAAAATGACCGGAATCGAACTGAAATCATCGCCCGACGCAAAATCAGAAACAGTAGCCCCGACATCAATGGGCGAAATCTTCCGCTTCATGGAATTTCCAGCCGACGGATGGGTCAAAGTCCGCAACATCGCAACCGGCACCGAAGGCTACCTCGACACTCTTACCGTCTCCCGCTCAAAATTTCCGCTCCTCGCACCTGAACTCGCCGAGCAGGAAGTGGACGAGGCATATCTCGTCAACACCGAGTCAACCGATATCTGCGAGCAGACAGTCGGATGGTCTTTCTGGAAAGTCGGTGACGGCGATGATGTCAAAGCCTTAAAATCTGTGTCAACAGCCTATCTTGACGGCCGCTGCCAAGGCTTCCAGTACTATTATAAAGGTGTAGCCCGAAACGGCTATCTCCTTCTCACCGAAGAGGTGCAATATGGCGAAGAGACAGGCGAAAAACTTGAATCGCCCATCATAATCTGGGAAGACATCACAGGACAGCACGGTGTCTACGTCGACGGCAGACTCTTCGTGCCCGCAAACTCAGGCGCCGCCTTCGACACCGACGGCTGGGAATAATGCCATCCGATAAACGATCAAAACAACAACTTCAATGCGAAAAATATTTTCACTCGGAAATCTGCTGTTTGCAACCGTTCTGGCAATCTCAGCCTCTGATGCGACAGCCTCAATACCACTGGCCGGTATCTACGAAATGAACGACAAGGCCGACATGAGCAAACACCAGATGTATCTGGAGCTTGATTTCATCAACTCACGTCCGGACTTCACTCAGACATTCACCGGTAAAAGAGCAGGATTCAAACTGCTCCCAAGCGATTTCATGAGAGCCAAAAAGCTGTCTCGGAAATTCAAAGGCACCACTGCGCCCGGATTCGGAAAATATCGTCACCACATGCTGTTTTCCAGCTCAGAAGAATTCCGCATCACCAATCCGCGCCTGAAGAGAGGCATCATACTGGTGGACTGGGAGAATACTCTCGGAAACAAAGGTGAAGCCATCATCATTCCGAACCCTGACGGCTCACTCGTCACCTATGGTCTGACCACCTTCGACCGCCTCATAGGTCCAGACGGTCACAAGCTGACACTCGTCAGAAATCTATTGCCTGACACAGGAAATGACGGAAACGGAGACAACAAGGACAAGAACAAACCTGAAACCATCCAGGTTGACAGTGACTTTGCAGAAGAAATAAAAACAATCTGTGCCTATCCCGGAGTTCCCGACGCGATCAGACGCCTGCGCGAACTGCCTGACGACAACGCCCCCTCTGCACCTGTATCAGCTGTACCGTCTGCGCCTGCTGTCTCTGCACCGACTGAGTCTGCTCCGGCATCAGCTGAGTCTGCTCCGGCCAAACCGAAGACCACTGACAGCCCTGAAGCAGGCCGCACCGGCAGCACCTCCGGCGGATCAAAACCCGCCACGGCAAGCGCCAATAAGGACAATGGCACCTTCAATACATTTGTCAGCAACGATGGAAGCAGCTGGAAAGGCAGCATGAACATGGCCAAATTAGGCGGAAACGGCATGATAACCGCAAGTGCCACATTCTCAGACGGAGGCAACGGCACAGTGATCATGAATATGTCACAGGATATCGCACCCGGCGACTGCCATGTCTATCATTTCGAATATATTTACTACGGAAAAGTAGTCGGGAACTCCGTCGTGTTTGACAAAATCACAGTCACCCAGCGGAGAGGCACACCTGTCCCTAACGCACAGCCCAAACCGGTTCCCAAAAACGAACCGAACGTCATCACCCTCCTGTCGCCGACAACCTTTGATTTCGCCGGCATGAAATTCCACAAATTAAAATAGTTCTGAAACAAAGGAAGCCAGCCCTATAAACAAGAGGGTGTTGCCAAAACCAATTGCAACAGGTTTTGCAACACCCTCGTTTATTTTTCAAGCAAAGTTCATTCAAGCCCTCCGCTCCATCAAAGCCGTGTATATTCCTCAATGATCCGCTCCACGTCTTTTTTCAGCGCCGGAATATGACGCATGACCAGACTCCATAAAAATTCAGGCTTTACAGAATCATAGCCGTGTATTATTCGGTTTCGTGTATCAACAATTGCTCTTGCATTCGGCAACGGGAAATCGGGTTGTATTTTAAGAATCCGGTTTATTGCTTCGTCCATTATTTCCGCCTTTCGCTCAACAGCACTTCGACGAAGATAGTCCTTTTCAAAAACATCATATCGCATCTGATAGCCGACGAAGTAGCTTTCAACTTCCTCTATGGCTCTCTTGACATCATAAAGATAAACAGCAATATATTCATCCATATATAACCCGCTTCTTTTTATCGACAAGAGCCTTGAATATCGGATTCATATCATTCCCATATTCGATCAGGTCAACCTTTCGGTTGAACAGATGTTCAAGGGAATTCCTCAATCCAAAATAGTTCGAAACATAGTCAAAATCCGGACTATCCGGATTTTGAGGTTCAAAATCCACCAGCAGATCCACATCGCTGGAGTCATTGAATTTATCTGTCAAAATTGAACCGAAAACAGACAGAGTCCTGACCCTATGCTTTCTGCATAAGGCTAAGATACGCCGCATATTCAATTCGATCAAATTCATTCCGACAGCAAATATAGCAATTAATTCTGAAATCAAAACGAATTGCAACTAAAACAGGTTCAAGAGATAGCGCATACCGCCGGTTGAACCTGCGTTATGAAATCTTCGGTGACTTTTTTGAGTGTTTAATGATCAAGACCGGGATTTTTTTGTTATCTTTGTAGCCAGTACAATTCTAATTACTATTATTAATCAATAAACCTCTTAACTAAAATGACAAGTTATAAGGAATTAGGCCTCGTAAACACCAAAGAAATGTTTGCAAAGGCCATCAAGGGTGGTTATGCAATTCCCGCATTCAACTTCAACAACATGGAGCAGCTCCAGGCTATCATCAAGGCTGCCGCTGAAGAAAAATCACCCGTAATCCTTCAGGTTTCGAAAGGTGCACGCAACTATGCCAACCCCCTCCTGCTCCGTTTCATGGCACAGGGTGCTGTTGAATACGCAAAGAGCCTCGGTTGGGAAAATCCCCAGATCGTGCTTCACCTCGACCACGGTGACAGCTTCGAGCTTTGCAAGGACTGCATCGAACACGGCTTCTCGTCAGTGATGATCGACGGATCACACCTCCCCTATGAAGAAAACGTTGCCCTCACAAAGAAAGTATGTGACTACGCACACCAGTATGACGTAACTGTCGAAGGTGAGCTTGGCGTACTCGCAGGCGTTGAAGACGAAGTTTCTTCCGACCACCACACCTACACCGACCCCGAAGAAGTTATCGACTTCGCTACCCGCACCGGTGTTGACTCACTCGCCATCTCGATCGGTACTTCTCACGGTGCCTACAAGTTCAAGCCCGAACAGTGTACCCGCGACGCCAACGGTCGTCTCGTTCCCCCGCCCCTGGCATTCAACGTACTCGACGCCGTTATGGAAAAACTCCCCGGATTCCCCATCGTGCTCCACGGCTCAAGCTCTGTTCCCCAGGAATACGTTGAAGAAATCAACGAATACGGCGGCAAGTTGCCCGATGCAATCGGTATCCCCGAAGAAGAACTCCGCAAGGCTGCCAAGAGCGCTGTCTGCAAGATCAACATCGACT
>NZ_JAIDEN010000138.1 GCF_029054785.1 Duncaniella sp. | reverse complement strand
CCCCCCCCCTTTTTTTTTTTAACCCCCCAGACGCCATACGACTTGGCCTCTTGTGGGGTGGGCGGGGATTTGTGTAAACGCGACAGGGGCGCTTCGGGCGTAAGGGGGCGGGAGGGTGTCTCGCGCTCCTTTTTCGTGCGGCTGCGGGCTTTGGCCGATCGGGCAATCGCCTTGTCAATCTCAGGTTTCAGCAGCATCATGACCAGAAGCTGCCTGTTTTCAAGTTCCCTTTTGGGCTGAAGTCCGCTGCGGAGATAGTCGGAGATGTAGACTTCCATCTCGTATGTTTCCTGGCAGCCGGCATTGACTGCTGACATCGCATCTCGGACGCGGGTCATTGTCTCGACGTAAAACTTGCGCGACACGCTCAGTGCCGGAGTCTTTTTCTTCCCGTTGTTCTGTTTTTTCATAGCCGTATATCGTGTATAAGTGAGTGGATTGATTGTTTTTCACTGCAAATATACGGCCTGCGCACCCCCTTTTTAGTGCGATAATGCGGGGCGCCCTGAAAAATTTTTTATCTCTTCTCTTACCTGCCTGCCGAGCAGCAGAAGGGTGATCATGGTCGGGAAGGCCATCAGGGCATAGAACAGATCGCAGAAACCGATGGCTACTCCTAAGGGCATCACGGCGAAAACGATGAGGGTCAGGATGAAGAACCAGGTGTAGTACTTCGCTCTCTTCTCCCCGAACAGATAGGCGGCACAGCGGTTGCCGTAGAAGCTGTAACTGAACATTGACGACAGCGAGAAACACAACACGATACCCATCAGCAGGAATTCACCCGCGGGCAGTGCGTTGCCGAAGGCTTTCATGGCGACGTCGAGGCCCTTGATCCCTTCGACCGCCTGCAAATCGCCGCAGAGAAGGAGTGCGAGGGCTGTCAGGGTGCAGACCAGACCGGAGTCTATCGCCGGTCCGAGCATGGCGATCAGTCCTTCGCGGGCGGGCGAGACATTGGCCGACGCTCCGTGCATGATTGTGGCTGTGCCGACTCCGGCATCGTTGACCAGAGCCGCACGGCGGGCGCCGATGATGGCTATTCCGGCCAGTGCCCCCCAGCCGGCGCGGAGATTGAAGGCTTCTGTGAAGATCGACTTGAAGACTGCCGGAACTTCCGCCAGATGGGTGAGGATGATGTATAGCACGGCGATGAAATAGAGTCCGACCATGAACGGCACAAGCCATCTGGCCACTCCGGCAATGCGCCGGATGCCTCCGATCACGACTGAGGTCACTGTGAGGGCTATGCCGATGCCGACCAGGAGCCGGAATGCCGATTCGTGCCGCCAGCCGAGCGTCGATGCGATGGCGCTGACCGGGCCGTTTTGTTCGAGCCATTCGGGTGTGGTGAAAGTGCTGACCACAGCCTCCGTCAGCTGGTTGGCGTTCATTATGCAGAGCGTCCCCATCATGCCGGCCACGGCAAATGTCAGCGCCATCCAGTGCCAGCGCGGGCCGAGGGCGCGGTCGATGATATACATTGTGCCTCCTGAGCTGCGTCCGTCGGGATGTGTGACTTTGTAGCGTGTTGTGAGCACTCCTTCATGAAACTTTGTCGACATTCCGACCAGGGCGCTGACCCACATCCAGAAGATCGCACCCGGTCCGCCCATCACCAGGGCGATGGCCACACCTGCGATGTTGCCCATCCCTACGGTCGCGGCCACGACCGAAGTCAGGGCCTGGACTGAGGAGATCTGCCGTCCGGATTCGCGTGACTGCTTGCCGCGCAGTTCGCGGAATGCCTCCGGAAGCATCCGCAGGGAGACCATGCCTGAGCGGAAGAAGAGGTAGAAGCCCCCTCCGATGAGCAGGGCGAACAGCGGATAGCCGCAGAGAAAGTCGGCCAGGTCCGTGATGAAAAGACTTACCATCGTCCTCCTGCGCCTCCGCCGCCTGTCATGCCGCCTCCGAATGAACCTCCGCTGAAACCGCCGCCACCGCCTCGGCCAAGCGAGCTGCCGAGGATGGCACCTGCGGCCACTGCTGCCGTCGGATCCTGCTTTTTCGGGATGCGGAAGCGCTTCTGATGCTGATTGCCGCAGTTCTTGCAGATGTATATGTCGAGGCCTTCCCCTTCCCGCCCGACAATGGCCGGACGCAGGGTGCGGCGGTCGACGAGCGACATTGCGCGGGCGCCGCAGCGGTCACAGACCGTGTAGTTGGTCTGGCGGTTGATGTAGGGGAGGATTTCGGTCTGATGGCATTTGGGGCAGTGCCAGACATCATAGTCGATCGAGTTGATGCGCTCCTCGGTGTCCTGGGCCGGAGTGAGATAGTCGTTGTCATGCTCTTCGTCGATCAGCTCCATGCGTGTGCCGCAATGCGGGCAGTCGCGCTTGTGGCGGCGGACGCGTTTCATCTTGTAGGCCAGAAGGAGAAACGCCGGAAGCGCCATGCCGAGGGTCAGGAAGAGGCCGAAGAGGGTGATGGTCCGGTATTGGTCGAGCATGCGGTAGCGCTGGACATCGTCGAGCCGCCGCGAAGAGGCGATGGCATAGATGACCAGAAAGAGAAGCACTGCGGCGATTGTGCCTGCAAATGCGAGATACATGGTGAAGAGTTCGTTGCCGTCCAGATCATTTTCGAATCCGGCATGCGCGTCGTTGGCGTATTTCGATTTCAGCTCTTCGGCGAGTTCCGGATCACGCAGGACTTCTGAGATACTGCCGATTCCGGCCTCGGTGCCTTCATCGTATTTACCCTCGCGGTAAAGAGGGAACATGACGTTGCGGATGATGCGTCCGGCTATGATGTCAGGGAGGGCGCCTTCGACTCCGTAGCCTGTGCGGATGATCGCAGCATGGTCGTCGCGCGAGAGGAGCACGAGCACACCGTTGTCCTTGTCTTTCTTGCCTATTCCCCATTTTTCGAACAGTCTGGTGGCGAATTCTTCGGGAGTGAGCGAGGAGTCGACCTGATCGACGGCCACGACCACGAGTTCGACCGACGTGTCGTCCCACAGAGCCGCGATTTCGGAGTCGAGACGGCTGACGGCTGCGTCAGAGAGGACTCCGGAGGGGTTGGAGACATAGCGGTTGCGGTCTGCAACGTGGACGTTGGGGACTTCGTCGACTCTGACGGCCAGGGCTGAGACGGCTGTCAGGCAGAGCAGGAGCAGGGAGAGGCCGAGACGGTGATAGAGTGTTGTTTTTTTCATCATCAGTTGTTGATTTTAAGACTCATGCCCTTGAGACGGCTGTAAAGGTCGAGGGCATAGACATCGGTCATGCCGGAAATATGGTCCAGCACGGCCTGGAGTTTGCCGTAGAGGCTCGGAGAGTTCACTTCGTATTGCTCAGGGACTTTTGCCAGGAGCAGACGGGAATAGTTCAGTTCGGGGTTGCAGACTGCTTTGACAAGTTCGTGGATGAGGAAGGAGATGATCCGTGTACCGGCCAGCTCGATGTCTACCACATCGCCCGCGCAGTAGATTTTTTTCCACGAGAGGGCTTCGCAGTCGCGGTAGCCTTTGCGTTCCAGTTCCGGAATGTGGTCGAGAAGCGAGCCTTTGAAACGCCCCTGAAGGATCTCTTCTTCATGACTGAGAAAGGCTTCCGAGCAGCGGTTGACAAGCACTCCGATGATACAGGATCGCAGGTAGGCGATTTTTTCATTTGGGTCATCGACACCCCCCATCACCCGTTTGATGTGGGCCTGGCGAGCCTCGTCGAAGTAGCCGAGGAAAAGCGGTATCACTTCCTCGGTGGAGAGGATCTTCAGCTTGTGGGCGTCCTCGATGTCCATTATCTCGTAGCAGATGTCGTCGGCGGCTTCGACTATGTAGACGAGCGGATGGCGGGCAAAGCGGACCGCGTCGCCGCTCTCTTTGAGCCGGATCATGCCGAGTTCTTCGGCTACTTTGATGAAATCGTCCTGCTCGGAGGCGAAAAAGCCGAATTTGCCGTGGGAGCCTGCAAGCGAGGAGTCGAAGGGATATTTGGCGATGGATGCCAGGGTGGAGTAGGTCATGGCGAATCCGCCCGGACGGCGGCCGTTGAAGCGGTGGGTCAGCAGCCGGAAGGCGTTGGCGTTGCCTTCGAAGTTGGTGAGGTCGGACCATTGGCGTGGTGTGAGCTGCTGACGGAAACAGCGCCCTTCGCCTTCGCTGAAATAGGTCGAGATGGCTTTCTCTCCGGAGTGCCCGAAGGGGGGATTTCCCAGGTCATGGGCCAGGCAGGCGGCGCCGACGATCTCGCCGATCGAGTCGAGCTTGGCCACCCAGGGCGCAGAGGCGTATTTTTTCCGCAGGCCTGCTGCGATCTCCGCAGCCATCGAGCGGCCAACGCTTGCAACCTCGATGCTGTGGGTCAGACGGTTGTGGACGAAGATGCTTCCCGGAAGGGGAAACACCTGTGTCTTGTTTTGCAGACGTCTGAATGGCGACGAAAACACCAGGCGGTCAAAATCGCGCTGGAAATCGCTGCGTGAGCCGGTTTTCGGATCGTGGAAGTGTTCGAGTCCGAAACGTTTGTCGTTGATAAGTCTGTCCCATGACATCTGTTCCATAGTGTTCGGAGGGTTTTAAACAACCTCTTAGTGTGGAGGTCGGGCTATTCCTGTTGATGGTTAATGCGAAGATACGGAATATTTATGTATTATAACGTTTTGGCGCAGTTAAAATTTCGATGGGGCTGGTGATCCGGTGTGAATTTCCATTCAGTCTGTTCTGTCAGAAGCAACAGGGAGAATGCCTTTTCGGGCATTCTCCCTGTCTGTGGTATGGATAATTCCGAGTTGACGGAAATTATTCTGCTTTGCCGTTGGAGCCGAGCACAGCAACGATCTTGTGCTTGTAGAGTTTCTCCATTTCGTCGCGGGCCGGGCCGAGATATTTGCGGGGGTCGAACTCAGCGGGCTTTGTAGCCATCACCTTGCGGACAGCGGCAGTCATGGCCAGACGGCTGTCAGAGTCGATGTTGATCTTGCAGACAGCGCTCTTGGCAGCCTTGCGGAGTTCTTCTT
>NZ_JAIDEN010000137.1 GCF_029054785.1 Duncaniella sp. | reverse complement strand
CTGCGAAAGTTTTGGGCGCCTATGACTCTTCATTTCAGTCACATAGCTCGCTATGCTCCTTCAATTCAGAGCCATATCCACCTCAATACTTTCGCTCAGATTTTAACTATTGTTTTTAAACAATCTCTAAATAAACCACCATATATTATGCTGACAGCAAAGGAAATACGAGAATCTTTCAAAGAGTTTTTCCGTTCCAAGGGCCATCACATCGTGCCCTCTGCTCCGATGGTGATCAAGGATGACCCCACCCTGATGTTCACCAATGCCGGAATGAACCAGTTCAAAGACATTATTTTAGGCAATAAAGCCGCCAAATACCAGCGTGTCGCGGACTCCCAGAAATGTCTCCGCGTTTCGGGCAAGCACAATGACCTTGAAGAGGTCGGCATGGACACCTATCACCACACCATGTTCGAAATGCTCGGCAACTGGTCGTTCGGTGACTATTTCAAAGAGGAAGCCATCAACTGGGCCTGGGAATATCTCGTCGATGTCCTCAAGCTCGATCCGAACCGCCTCTATGCGACAGTATTCGAAGGCGCACCTGACGAAGGTCTCTCACGCGACGACGAAGCAGCCGCATTCTGGGAAAAACATCTCCCGGCGTCCCACATCATCAACGGCAACAAACATGACAACTTCTGGGAAATGGGCGATACCGGACCTTGCGGACCTTGCTCTGAGATCCACATCGACCTGCGCAGCGATGAAGAACGCGCCCAGACAGACGGAGCGTCGCTTGTCAACAAAGACAATCCTCTGGTGATCGAGATCTGGAACCTCGTGTTCATGCAGTTCAACCGCAAGGCCGACGGCTCACTCGAATCGCTCCCTGCAAAGGTAATCGACACCGGCATGGGCTTCGAACGCCTCTGCATGGCTCTCCAGGGCAAGAAATCAAACTATGACACCGACGTCTTCACTCCGCTGATCAGCCGCATCGCACAGCTTTCAGGCAAGGAATACGGCAAGGATGAGAAAGTAGATGTGGCAATGCGCGTCATCGCCGACCATGTCCGCACAATCTCATTCTCGATCGCCGACAGCCAGCTTCCCGGAAATGCCAAAGCCGGATATGTGATCCGCCGAATCCTGCGCCGCGCCGTCCGTTATGCCTACACGTTCCTCGACCAGAAGCAGGCTTTCATGTACAAGCTCGTCAACACCCTGATCGACTCTATGGGCGAGGCTTATCCCGAAATCGCCGCTCAGCGCGACCTGATCATGAAGGTGATCAAGGAAGAGGAAGATTCTTTCCTGCGCACGCTCGACAAGGGTATCGCCATTCTTGACGATGCAATCAAAAATGCCCGCAAACATGGCAAAAACGAGATTTCAGGCAAGGAAGCCTTCGTCCTCTACGACACTTACGGCTTCCCCCTCGACCTCACCGAGCTTATCCTGAAAGAAAACGGCATGACTCTCGACAAGAAAGAGTTTGATGTCGAAATGGAGGCTCAGAAAACACGTGCCCGCAATGCTGCCGCTGTTGAAGCCACTGACTGGGTGGTTGTCAGCGACGGCGAGACCGAGTTCGTAGGCTATGACGTCACTTCAGCCACTACCCGCATCCTGCGCTACCGCAAGGTGACACAGAAGAACAAGGAGTTCTATCAGATTGTCCTCTCCACCACCCCGTTCTACGCTGAAATGGGCGGACAGGTAGGCGACAGCGGCTGGCTCGAATCGGCTGACGAAAAAATCGAGATCTACGACACCAAACGCGAAAACGGCCAGGCGGTCCATCTGAGCAAAAAGCTCCCCGCCAACGTTGAGGCCGAGTTCACCGCCCGCATCAATGAGGCCAACCGCCGCGCGACCGAGTGTAACCACACCGCAACCCACCTGCTCCACGCAGCCCTCCGCGAAGTCCTCGGCTCACACGTAGAGCAGAAAGGTTCTTTCGTGTCACCCGCAATGCTTCGCTTCGACTTCTCTCACTTCCAGAAAGTCACCCCCGAAGAACTCCGCAAGGCCGAACGCATCGCCAACGCCAACGTCCGCAAGGCGATCGCTCTTGACGAGCACCGCCACATGCCGATTGCCGAAGCGCTTGAAATGGGCGCGATGGCTCTCTTCGGCGAAAAATATGGCGAGGAAGTCCGTGTGGTAAAATATGGCGACTCCGTGGAACTCTGCGGCGGTACCCATGTGCCCAATACAGGCAACATCGGTATGATCCGCATTGTCTCTGAGTCAAGCATCGCAGCAGGCATCCGCCGCATCGAGGCCGTCACCGGAGAAGTAGCCGAGGACATGATTGACCAGCTTTCCGACAATATGCACGGCGTTGCCGAACTCCTCCACAATGCGCCCGACGTGTTGCAGGCCCTGCGCAAGTCAATCGAGGAAAACGCCGAACTCCGCAAGCAGGCCGAGGAATATTTCCAGGAACGCATCCGCAATCTGACCCGCGACATCCTTGAGAAAGCTGAAACTGTCGGCGATTTCAAGCTCGTCTCCCTCACCGGTGTGCGTATGCCTGAAGTTGTCAAGGGCATTGCCTTCGGAGTCCGTCAGCAGTCACCGGAAAAGACAGCCTTCATAGCCGCGACAGTCGACATGGCCGGCAAGCCGCTGCTCACAGCAGCATTCACCGATGACCTCGTGAAAGAAGGTCTGAATGCCTCTGCGATTGTACGCGAAGCAGCCAAAGCCATCAAAGGCGGCGGCGGCGGTCAGCCCGGATTCGCCCAGGCAGGCGGCAAGGACAAGGACGGCTTAGGCCAGGCATTCGAAGCCATGCACAAGGCTGTGGCCAAATAAGCGATCCAGTCCTCTAAAAATACTCAATCGAGTAGGAGGTAAACACTAATCATAGGGTGTTTATCTCCTACTTTCGCGTTTACCGACCTCTCACACCACCG
>NZ_JAIDEN010000136.1 GCF_029054785.1 Duncaniella sp. | reverse complement strand
CCCCTACAATGAACGCGAATATGATGACGATTACTATACACAGCCCGGAAAGCTCTGGCGTCTTATGAGCCGGGAGGACAAAGAAGCCACATGCAGCAACACCGCGGCTCAGATGGAGGGAGTACCCCTGTTCATCAAGCAGCGCCATGTCAGAGCCTGCCATAATGCTGATCCGGAATACGGACAGATGCTTGCCGACGCTCTTGCCATTGATCTTGCCGAAGCCCTTGTGGCAGAAGATCCGGCACATCCCGTCTGGGACAAACGCCAGAACGCCGGATAAAAGCACCTTTGACAGCAGAACTTGCCGATATCGGCAAGTTCTGCTGTCTTTGCCTTATCTTTTAATCAAAGTTTTGCCGATAGAAGAAACGGGCTACGCAACTGGCCGATGATAAAAGGCTATCTTATGAAAACAATACTTTCGCTCAGGTTTTAACTATTGTTATTAAACGACCTCTAAACTCACTTCAACCATCTCCCAAGCCGCTATCTTGTCATGGCGGCTTTTTCATATTCCTTGCGGTGGTTCATCACGCCTTTCATGTTTTTCAGCGCCCACTCCGTGAGCTGCATGATTAGGGGTATGAGTGATTTGCCGGTGTCAGTGAGCGTATATTCCACTTTCGGAGGCACCTGCGCATAGACCTTACGGTCAATCAGTCCGTCGGCCTCAAGAGTCTTGAGAGTCCCGGAAAGCACACGTGTGGATATGTCAGGTATCAGCCTGCCGAGCTCGTTGAAACGGACTGTCCCCTGTCCGTCAATCTCAAGAAGCACGAGCAGCGACCATTTGTCGCCGAAGCGGGCCACGACATTGCGGATCGGACATATCTCAATTATCGAATTTGTCTCTTCTTTTCTCTTCATTTCAGATACACTTTATTTTGCAAAGTTACTGACAAATCCGGACATATAAACCGCCTTGCAATTTTTTCTGAAAAATTTTCTGCCGCAAATGGCTGCGCGACAGCAAAAGTGATAAAAAGGTTACTATCTGACAAAAAAGTAACTTCTTGACACGCCTGGAATTGCAACGTAACTTTGCAGCGTAAATCAAAACAGAAAACACCAAATCAACACGCAGTCATGAAACAGATCCGTAAACTCTCGGAAGCTAAAAACTTCAGCGCAATCAATCTCGGCAAAATAGCCGGCATCAAAGACTATGTCCTCGAACTCGGCCCGGAAATCAGAATCCCCGGCAAGGTCTTCGGCGGACAGGCAGTCGGAACAACAGGAAGCGAATTTTCCTTTCAGGTCTTCGCACCGGGTCAGGAAACAGGCTTCCTGCACACCCACAGAACTCACGAAGAACTCTACTTCTTCCTCAGCGGAAAGGGCGAGTTTCAGGTTGACGGAAAAGTGTTTCCGGTGGAGGAAGGAAGCGTCGTGCGCGTGGCTCCTGACGGAAAGCGCTCGGTGCGCAACAACGGGACAGAGCCGCTTGTGATGCTTTGCATGCAATATCGCGGCGAAACCTTCACCCCCGCAGATGCCACAGACGGAAATATTCTGACCGAAACAGTGGAGTGGTAAGCGGTCGACTTCTCAAGCAATGTCGAAAATCGAAGAAGATTCCAAACCGAAATGCCTAAAGTCAAAGTCGAAATGCAAACCGAAGTGCAAAACTTTATTCGAAAAACTTTGGTAATAACTAAAAAATCACTACCTTTGCGCCCGAAAAAGTGTGCCTGACTGATTTTCAGCGGGCCGAAACAAACACCAATCACTAATTAATCAACCAAAATGCATTACGAAACCGTTTTCATTTTAACTCCCGTTTTATCTGACCAGCAGATGAAGGAAGCGGTAGAAAAATTCGAGAAGGTGCTGACCGACAACGGCGCATCAATCGTAAACGAAGAAATCTGGGGCCTTCGCAAGCTTGCTTATCCCATCCAGAAGAAATCTACCGGCTTCTACTCACTCGTTGAGTTTGACGGCGATCCGACCCTCGTCAAGAAACTTGAGACAGCTTTCCGCCGCGACGAACGCGTACTTCGCTTCCTCGTGTTCCGTCTCGACAAGTATGCTGCCGAATATGCTGAAAAGCGTCGCAGCAACCGCGCTAAAGAAACAACCACAGTTACTGAAGAAGCAAAGGAGAACTAAATCATGGCACAAGCATCTGAAATCCGCTACCTCACTCCCCTGTCGGTAGACGTAAAGAAGAAAAAATACTGCCGTTTCAAAAGAAGCGGAATCAAATACATCGACTACAAGGATCCCGAATTCCTGAAGAAGTTCCTCAACGAGCAGGGCAAAATC
This sequence comes from Duncaniella sp., assembly GCF_029054785.1. Taxonomy (GTDB): domain Bacteria; phylum Bacteroidota; class Bacteroidia; order Bacteroidales; family Muribaculaceae; genus Duncaniella. The sequence continues at coordinate 8,512 of NZ_JAIDEN010000136.1, read as the reverse complement.
CTTCCCCGCCGCATCACCGGCACTTCGCTCAAATTCCAGCGTCGTGTGGCTCAGGCCGTTAAACGTGCCCGTCACCTTGCCCTCCTCCCCTACGTTACCGACTTGATGAAATAACTTTAAAAGCTATCAGGAATTATGAAGATCATTCTCACAGAAGACATCGCCAACCTTGGCTACAAAGACGATGTAGTCGAAGTCAAGAACGGATATGGTCGCAACTACCTTATCCCGACCGGCAAAGCAGTGATTGCAACCGAATCAGCTCTTAAAGTTCTTGCTGAAAACCAGCGTCAGCGCGCCCACAAGCTCGCCCGCATCAAGGCTGAAGCCGAAGCTGCCGCAGCCGCTCTCCAGGACGTTAAGCTCACAATCGGTGCAAAGACCTCTTCTACCGGCACTATTTTCGGCTCTGTAAACGCTATCCAGATTGCAGAAGCTCTCGAAAAACTCGGCCACAACGTGGACCGCAAACTCATCTCGCTCGACCCCGTCAAAGAAGTCGGCAACTACACAGCTACCATCAAGCTTCACCGCGATGTTACTGTAAACGTGCCCTTCGAAGTTGTTTCTGAATAATTTTCATTCAGGACCGCTTCTGCGGAAAAAGCATACAAATTCTCAGGCGACCCTATGCCAGCATAGGGCCGCCTGATTTCTTCTGAGCAACCCGCAATCAAACCGCAATCCGCAATCAAACCCCGGAACTTCACACACATCCCGTTGAGATGACTGCTTGCCTGCAATTGAAAGACGAGTGTGATAAATAAATTTTAACACTTGCTTTTTTTCATCCTGTTCATCGGCTAAAGCATCCCATAGGTAGATAATCAGGCATGACCGATTAAACTTTTACGTAACTTTACAGTCAGAATTGACAGTCAACAATACGAGGTTGTTAAATACAATCTCTAATTCACCAACCAACTCACAGAACTGAAAAGAGAACTGAAAGAATGACACGTTTCAACCGATTAAAATTGCTGTTCGCCCTACTTTTGATCTCCATCACAACCACTGCCGCAAACATCAGCGGCATTGTGAAGGATTTCGACACAAAAGAACCGCTCCTTGAAGCAGCAATTAAACTCATCACCGCCAAAGACAGCGCTTTCGAGGCGGGAACTACAACAGACATTGACGGCAAATTCACACTGTCAGGCGTAAAAGCCGGAAAATATATCCTCACCGTAAGCTACATCGGATATGCCGATCTTGAAAAACCGGTCACCGTCGGCCCGTCCAATATCCGTCTCGGAGTCCTCAGTCTGAAAGAATCGTCACACATGCTCGGCGAAGTCAGTGTTGTTGCAGTCAAGACTCCCATCAAGGTCATGGAAGACACCGTCGAATACAATGCTGACTCGTATCACACACAGCCGAACGCAGTTGTTGAAGATCTGCTCAAGCGTCTGCCGGGCGTAGAGGTCGGATCTGACGGAGCAATCACAGCCAACGGAAAAACCGTCAGCAAATTCCTTGTCAACGGAAAAGAATTTTTCAGCGATGACCCGCAGGTTGCATCCAAAAACCTTCCCGCAAACCTTATTGACAAACTCCAGGTGGTCGACCGCAAAAGCGACATGGCCCGCCTCACAGGTGTCGATGACGGAGACGATGAAACTGTCATCAACCTCACATTCAAAAAGGGTATGGACCAGGGTTGGTTCGGAGCTGCCGAGACAGGCTACGGCACCGATGACCGCTACATGGGATCGTTCAACGTCAACCGTTTCTGGAACGGTAACCAGGTAACACTCCTTGGCAACTTCAACAACACCAACCAGATAGGCTTCACCGACAGCAATGGCAGCCGCTTCCGCCGCTTCGGAGGCAACAACGGCATCACCGAATCGCGCGCCCTCGGTCTGAACTTCAATGTAGGCAAGGAAGAGATCATCCGCGTAGGCGGCGACATCATGTGGAGCAACACTGACGCAAAGACCATCACCAAACAAGAGCGCCAGTATCTCTTCGAGGACTACTCGACCTACTCGAAAATCAACAAGGCCGTCCGCGACCGCGGCAACAACTTCCGCGGTGATTTCCGAGTACTCTGGAAACCCGACTCATTCAACACCCTTGAATTCCGCCCCAACTTCTCGCTCAACTTCAACAAGTCAAATGACCACGAAGAGACCGACTATTTCAACTCGTCCATGCAGCATGTCAGCAATAACACCGCGACAAGTTACAGCAATGGCGACTCATATGAATTCGGAGGCCGACTGATCTACTCGCATAACTTCAAGCGCCATCGCGGACGCTCATTCTCGGTCTCAGGACAGTATAAATACTCCAACGTTGTCGAGACCGGAACATCAGTCAATGACTTCATCCGCTATATCATGGAAGAAGATCCCGACAACTCCGAGGACAATTCCGACCTTCTGAACCAGTATTCCGACAACCACACATGGAGCAATCAGGTGATGGGTCAGTTCACCTGGACAGAACCGCTCGGAAATGTCAGCAACGGCAACTTCCTCACCTTCAGCTACCGCATGAACTATCGCTGGAACAACGCCGACAAGCTCGTCTATGATATCCCCGATGACTATGAATATGACATCATGCCACCGGTCATCCTCAATCCTGACGGCACCCTCACTCCTGAGGAGCCGAACCCCGACTATTCAAACCGCTACCGCAACAACTCATTCAACCAGAACATACGGCTTGGCTACAAAAAAGTGACTAAAAACGCCCGTCTTGAAGCCGGTCTGTCACTCGTGCCGCAGATGTCGAAGTCGATATATCTTGACAACTCAGACAAAAACATCGACCGCTGGGTCTGGAACTACGCGCCATTCATCCGCTACCGTTACAAATTCAGCAAACGCCGCTCAATCCAGGTGAACTACAACGGCAGATCGTCACAACCCTCGATGTCTCAATTGCAGCCTGTGGCCGACATCTCCAACCCGACAAACATAATCCAGGGTAACCCGAACCTTGATCCGTCGTTCAACCACAACCTAAACATCCGCTTCCAGGATTTCAACACCGAATCACAGCGAAGCATCATGCTCATGGGCGACTTCCAAATGACACAGAACTCCATCATCTCCAAATCAATCTATGCCGATGACGGTACTCGCACAACAACCTATACTAACGTCAACGGTGTCTGGAACGGACGATTGATGAACATGTTCTCAATGCCACTGCGCAACAAGAAGTGGACCATCACAAACCACGCCTTCGTATCGGCCAACCGCAATGTCGGTTTCAACAACGCGCAGCGCAACGCCTCTCTCTCTCTCCGAATCAATGAAAGTCCCGGCATCACATTCCGACCGGACCACTTTGAACTTGAACTGCGTCCGCGCTACACATTGCAGAAAACCTACAACAGCGTACAGAAAAACGCCGATATGGCAGTCCACTCCTACGGTGGCCGCTTCGACGGAACATACTATACACCCTGGGGTCTGACACTCCAGACTGATGTCAACTATTCTGCCACTTCCGGTTATGCAGCCGGCTATGACACCAGAACATGGATGTGGAACGCCACAATCTCACAGCAGTTCCTGCGCAACAAGGCCCTCACCCTTTCGGTAAAAGCCTATGACCTCCTGAATCAGCGCAACAACATCCGCCGCAACGTGACAGCCAACTATATCGACGACACAAGCTACAACGCTCTCACCCGCTACTTCATGGTGACTCTCAGCTATCGCTTCAACACATTCGGTAAAGGCAACGAACCCAGCACTCCGGGTGGCGGAGACTTCATGCGCCGCGGCGGTGGCCCCGGCGGTCCAGGCCGTGGTCCGAGATAAAATCTCCGGCCGTAGCCGACTATCAAACAACACAAAACAACCGACGCATCTGAATCCTTTTTTATGTTCAGATGCGTCGGTTGTTTTAGAGGTTGCAAAACCGCCACGCCACAACCCAAGCGATTATTTTCCTGTAAGGATTGCCTTGATGTCGTGAAGTTTGTTGAGAGCAGCCATCGGCGTGAGATTGTTGATGTCAAGATCGAGGATCTCATCACGCAACTGGGCAAGCACCGGATCATCAAGCTGGAAGAATGACAACTGGACACCTTCCGCGCCGTCAGCCACGCTTGACAGGTTCTTGCTTACCTGCTCATCGCTCTCACGGTTGACCTTTTCAAGATGGCGAAGCACCTCATCGGCCCGCTTCACGATTGTCTGGGGCATGCCTGCAAGTTTGGCCACATGAATACCGAAACTGTGCTCGCTGCCTCCACGGGCAAGTTTGCGCAGGAACACCACCTTGCCGTCGATTTCCCTCACGGACACATTATAATTGACCACCCGGCTGAAACTCTTCTCCATCTCGTTCAGCTCATGATAGTGAGTGGCAAAAAGAGTCTTCGGATGGATGGAGGCATGTTCATGGATGTGCTCGACGATGGCCCATGCGATCGAAATGCCGTCATAGGTCGAAGTTCCGCGCCCAAGCTCGTCGAAAAGAATCAGAGATCGCTGGCTCATGTTGTTGAGAATCGAGGCCGCCTCGTTCATCTCCACCATGAATGTCGACTCGCCGAGCGAGATGTTGTCACTTGCACCGACACGGGTAAAAATCTTGTCGACGATTCCGATGTGGGCACTGTCAGCCGCCACGAAACTTCCGATCTGGGCCAGAAGCACATTCAGCGCGGTCTGTCGCAAAAGAGCTGACTTACCCGACATGTTAGGTCCGGTAATCATCATCACCTGAGTGCCGTTGTTTGACAGAGAAACAGAGTTGGTGATGTAAGGTTCGCCCGGAGGCAGCTCTCTCTCGATCACCGGATGGCGCGCCTCGACAAGCGAAAGCTCAAGCGAATCGTCGACCACAGGGCGGTTGTAGCGGTTCTCAAGGGCCACACGGGTGAAGGAGCTGAAGACATCGAGCTGGGCAATCATCTGCGCGTCAAGCAGAATTGCCGGGATATATTCGCAGAGATCCTGCACGAGCGAGGTGTAGATCCGCTGCTCGATTATGGCGATCTTGTCCTGTGCGCCGAGGATCTTTTCCTCGTATTCCTTAAGCTCCTCGGTGATATAGCGTTCAGCATTGACCAGAGTCTGCTTTCGGATCCACTCCTGAGGCACCTTGTCGCGATGAGTGTTGGTCACCTCGATATAGTAGCCGAACACATTGTTATAGGCAACTTTCAATGACGGAATGCCCGTCAGAGCACTTTCGCGCTGCTGAAGTTGCAGAAGATAATCCTTCCCCTTGAAAGCGATCTCGCGCAGCTCGTCGAGTTCGGCATCGACACCTTCGCGGATGACAGGGCCGCGGTTGAGAGCCGTCGGCGGATCAGGCGAAATCTCACGTTCGATCCGTCCGGCGATCTCGGCACACGGGTTAAGCTGACGCCCTATGCTCTCCAGAGCAGGCTGGCCCGACGAAAGACAGATTTCCTTTATGGGACCTATCATCGCAAGAGCGTGGCGCATCTGGATCAGCTCACGCGGATTGACACGTCCGGCAGAGACCTTGCCGATCAGGCGCTCCATGTCGCCGATCTGCGCGAGAGCCTCTTTCAGATCGTCGCGCTCGGAAGGCTCGCGGAAAAAATATTCGACAATGTCAAGTCGCTTGTTGATCTCCCTCGCGTCTTTCAGCGGGAAAAGCACCCAGCGGCGCAGCAGACGCGCTCCCATAGGGCTGACCGTCCGGTCGATCACGTCAAGCAGACTCTTGCCGTCCTCGTTCATCGACTGCACCAGCTCAAGGTTGCGCACTGTAAAGCGGTCGAGTCTGACAGCCTTTTCCTCTTCGACACGGGCGATTGAGGTGATATGGGAAATGTGGGTGTGCTGGGTGATGTCGAGATAATGCAGGATGGCACCCGCGGCAATCACCGCCGAAGGCATCGCATTGATGCCGAAACCTTTCAGCGAACTTGTCTCAAACTGTTTGAGCAGACGGTCCATCGCTGCATCTTCGGTGAAAATCCAGTCGTCAAGCTCAAATGCAAGATAATGTTCCGGAAAACTTTCGGCCAAGAGTTTTTTGTTCCCACGCTCGACGAGAACCTCCTTCGGCGCAAACTTGCCGAGAAGTTTCTCAATATAGTCAGACGAGCCTTCAGCAGAAAGAAACTCGCCTGTAGAGATGTCTAGAAAAGCGACACCGACGGTCTGTTTGCCGAAATTCAAAGCCGCGAGAAAGTTGTTCTCACGATGATCCAGAAGAGTATCGTTGATTGAAACGCCGGGGGTCACCAGTTCCGTGATTCCGCGTTTGACAAGCTTTTTAGTCGTTTTCGGATCTTCAAGCTGCTCACAGATGGCCACACGCTTTCCGGCTCTGACCAGCTTCGGCAGATAAGTGTCAAGCGCATGATGCGGAAAACCCGCAAGCTCTACGTACTGGGCCGCACCGTTGGCTCTCCGGGTCAGAGTGATCCCCAAAATTTCAGAGGCCGCAATAGCATCCTCAGAAAAAGTCTCATAAAAATCACCGACACGGAAAAGCAATATGGCATCCGGATGTTTCTCCTTCATGACCATATATTGCTTCATCAACGGGGTCTCAACTATTTTTTTTGCCATATTATTTAGAGCTTATTTAATCACAACCACTTATTATCAGATGCGTAGGCCGCACTCACCGGCATCAGGCATCCTTACTTTCCAATTACAATCTTATAAAACCGAGATTCAGTGACCTCTAATTGACTACAAATTTACAACTTTTTCCCTTTTACAGCGACTGAATCCGGCAAATAATACTAACTTTGCCGTTGTATATCACATCAGTCAACATTACAACTTAACACTTATAAAAGCCACAGACTCTATGAAATCATCTTCAGTTATTTCAGCAGGGCTGATCGCCCTTGCAATCGTCATTTCAGGTTTTTGCCTGAAAGCCGGCATTGACAACATCGCCTTCCGCGACCGTGAAGTAACCGTCCGCGGACTTGCCGAGCGGGAAGTGGAAGCCAATCTTGTCACCTGGCCGATCACCTATTCGCTTGCAGGCAACAACCTCCAGACCATCTATGACCAGGTCAGCGGCAACAATGAGAAAATCGTAAAATTCCTCACTTCCAACGGCATCAGCGCCGACGAGATTTCGGTCAATCCGCCCGACACCTATGACGCCACATCAAACCGCTACCGTTCCGACTCATTCAACTACAATTATTCGATCAACTGCACTGTGACGGTGACCACCACCAAAGTGGCCAAAGTACGCGAACTGCTCAACCGCCAGTCCGAACTGCTTAAAGAAGGGATAGCATTCTCCAACTCCTACATCAACTATCAGTTCACCGGACTGAACTCCATCAAGCCTGAAATGATAGCCGAAGCCACGAAAAACGCCCGTGCAGCCGCCGATCAGTTTGCCGCCGACAGCGAAAGCCGTGTCGGCAAAATCAAGACAGCCTCGCAGGGTCAGTTCTCGATTGACGACAGCGACTCCTCGACACCTTTCATCAAGAAAGTGCGCGTGGTCTCGACGATCGTCTATTATCTTGAAGACTAAAACCGACAGGGAGCTCTTCAGCCCTTGTCTCTGTCGTAATGGGGCATTTCAGCCGGAATAATCATTGAGATTTCAACCAAACCGGCAATCCTGCCCTCAACACGCCACGGTGTCTGGTAGATCATCTTCCGGACACCGTTTTTCGTTATGGTGTACGCGTTTGACTCGCCGGTTTCGAGCATCTGACGGATCTTGCGGACTGATTCCTCACCATGACAGGGGATCAGATTGCGCCCGCGCATGTCGCCATGCTTCGAAAAGGTCTCAAGCGCTTTTTCATTCATATAGACCACCAGACCGTCGGCATCACAGACGGTCACAGCACAGTTCATCTCAAAAGCCCAGTCGGGCAAGGTTTTTCTGATATCTTCCATTATCGTTATAGTTCATATCGGAGTTATAACTCGTGATACAGCCTCTAAAAACTGTCTCACAAATGTATCAAAAATTTATCACAAAATGTAAACCGGCGGAAAAATTCCGAAAACCAGCCGACAGAACAGACTCCCGCCCCAAACATCCGACAGCCTCTCAGGCTATTGTAAAATAAAAAAGGAGTGACATCACTGTCACTCCCTCTGAGCCGCGAGTGGGACTCGAACCCACGACCTTTTCGTTACGAATGAAATGCTCTACCAACTGAGCTATTGCGGCTTGATGACCTTTGCCCGCTACGATGAGAAGCGTATTCCGGTCTAAAAATCTGTGATTTGCGCTGCCGGGGTTTCCCCTGTTTTGCAGCGCAAAGTTACAAATTTATTTTCTATTTACCAAGGGTCTGCTTGCTGTATGTAAAGACGATTTTGGCCTTGGAGAAGTCAAGCGATGCCATGACCGGTTCTGTTACATACGGAGTTATAGAGCTGACCTGAGTGGAAGAGGTTCCGTATCCGTAATAATAGTAGTAATAATCCGAAGAGGAGTTTACATAGAACGATACCAGCGCCGGACAGATTACAAATTCTTCATCCTCCTCTGTCGCCTCTCCTTTTTTAATGATGTCAAGGATGTAGTTGCGCATTGAGGAGAAGGTGTAGCTCTTGGT
>NZ_JAIDEN010000135.1 GCF_029054785.1 Duncaniella sp. | reverse complement strand
GAACATAATCCGGCTATGAATTCCGATATGGTTTACATCATAGCGGCGTTTCATGACCTCGGTCTTGTCAACGGCAGATAAAACCATGACAAAGACTCCCGCACAATACTCGAAGCTGACGAGTTTGTCAAGTCGCACTTCACCCGCAAGCAGATTGTGACTATGGGACGCGCCGTGGAAGATCACCGGGCATCCAATCAGAAGAAACCTCGGAACGGCTACGGAATGATTGTTGCGGAAGCCGACCGCTTCATTGAGCCTGAAATAATAATCCGAAGGACCATCCAATATGGGTTGGCAAATTATCCCCAACTTGACCGAGCCGGGCACTATCAAAGGACAATCGAACACCTCAATGAGAAGTACGGTCCGAAGGGTTATCTGAAAGTCTGGATACCGTGGAGCGACAACGCCAAGAACCTAAAAAAACTTCATGTGCTGCTTAACGACAAAAGGAAACTTGAAGAGATTTTCAACCGCATTTTCGATGAAGAAAAAGAGTAGAGACAGGCCTCCCCGGAGGTCTGTTTTCATACCCGGTTTTACCATCCGATACACTTGCCTGATTCGGTTGAATTATTCAGCCGCCGACATCCTGCATCGGCAAATGACTATATAGTTAGAATCCGGCAAATGGCACTCGTTTTAGCTTTCGTTGCCGAAGAATTCATCAGCTAATGAGTTAATGTCAGATTCTGTAAGAAGAGAGTCGATGGAAGTAGTGTGGTGGAGATCAAACAAGCTTTTGAGTGAGAGAAGTTTGATAACGTATGCACCTGTTGCCGTGTCCGGATTCTCAGGAACTTCCGGATATCCGTAAGTTTGTAATACGCGGTCAATTATTGTTATTATCATTTCACGTTTTAAGGTTCGAAACATGCCACGTACGTGGTCGCGCTCTTTATTACGCTTTATTTCGAGCTGGCGTAGTCGCTCTTCCTCTCTTCGCCTCTCTTCTTCCCGTTTTCTTCGTTCAATTTCTTCACGTCTGTGTTGTTCCCTTAAGTCCAGTTCATATTTCACCAGAGAAAGCGTTTTCCTGATTACAGAGTCCAGCTTGTCTTCAACTTTTGCGTGGGGAGTGTCTTCAATTTCCCCACTACGCCACCTTTCGAGGCTGACACTGATACGTAGCATGCCGGAAGGTTCGAACTTGTACATATTGCCCCAGTGTCGTTCCTCTTCATCGACGGAAACCCGCTTGTTTTTCTCAGCGATTAATATTTCAATCTCAACACCAGCAAATTCCACGGACGTTTTTTGCTCCTCATATCGCATCTTGCCTCCAAGGGCTTCGTATATACTGATGATCGAATCAAACAAACGAAGTGCACGGTCGTATGAATTCTTCTGGGTTACAATATTCAGATGCGTGCGAAGCCGCTGATAATCCGGATGCTGCAATTGCTCATAGCCGTTTAACCGTTGTAGCCTGAAATAAGCTTTTGTCTTAAGCACGATATCCCGTCGCGACTTTAGCGTTTCTGGCACCGGATAAATTTTTACGACCGTATTGATATTTCTATCCCATAACCCTTCAGGATTCTGAAAATCAATAATGAATTTGCCGGCCAAAGCCTGCGCTTTTAATTTCTTGATTTCTTTTTCATCGTTTATTCTGGCTAATTCCTTGTCCAGAATTTCCGTGTAATAATTGCTATTGGGAGCCTGTTCCGACGCATCGGTTTTGGTGTATTTTTTGCGCGGAGGCTTTGCCATCAAATCAATAATAGGATTATTCTCAGGATTGGGAAGCGGTGTCTTTTCCACGTCTTCACCCCAGCCCAGATGCATCCAATAGCTACTTGTCGGAGACGGGATGTTATGCTCATTGCATATTCTTGAAAGGTCACTCGGCGACATATTAAGCTCTTTGGCGGTTTTTGCTTTGGTAATAGACCATATTTTGTCAGGTACTCACCTTGATGTTCTTCTTCGCAACCTTTATCTGGCAGGAAGGCCGCCTCGAACATGCTAGAATCTCCGACATCAAATATCACTACATACTGATGAACGGCGGCGTCAACTCTGAAGGACTTGACAGCATCCAAAGCTGGTTCCGCGACCCTGAACGTGTCAAACAAATCGAACAGGATGTGAAAGACTACGAAGACCGTGTGC
>NZ_JAIDEN010000134.1 GCF_029054785.1 Duncaniella sp. | reverse complement strand
AAAAAAGATAATACCGTCGCCTGCGAAAGTTTTGGGCGCCTATGGCTCTTCATTTCAGTCACATAGCTCGCTATGCTCCTTCAATTCAGATCCATATCCACCTCAAAACTTTCGCTCAGATTTTAACTATTGTTTTTAAACAACCTCTAATATTCTTATGCCCCTGAATTTGTAAACCGGAGATAGTCTGCAAGCCCCAATTGGTTTTTATTTGTTAATTATCGTGTCGGTTTGTTAATGCACATTTAAGGAGTGAGTATGCAATATGGGCGCTGTGGTGGGTTTGAGGCTGATTTGGAGGGAAAATCAGAACAATTTAAAAGTGTTTTAGATCAATTTTATTGTTAAAAAGTGTGTATTTCTTTGGGGGTGTCGGGGCTTCGGGCTACCTTTGCGGGCGATTTTAAACAATGATTTATGAAGAAATTTCTCTGTTCGGCAGTAGCCGTTGCCGCCGTCTGCGCGACCGCTAACGCCGAAGGCTATCAGATCAACTCTCTGTCTGCTAAGCAGATCGGCATGGGCCATACGGGAGTAGCGCTCAAACTTGGAGCCGAAAGCATGTTTTTCAATCCCGCCGGTATGGGTTTCATGGACAAAACCCTTGACCTCTCAGGATCACTGACCGGAATCATGCCCACGGCAACCGCCACCGTCAACGGTAAGGACTATAAGACTGACAACGGAGTCTCGACTCCGATCGGTGTCCACGCCGCATTCTCGATCTACGACAACCTCAAAGCAGGAATCTCGTTCTATACCCCCTACGGATCGTCGATCAACTGGACTGAAAACTGGCCAGGCGCCGTGTTGAACCAGAACGTTGACCTCAAGGTCTTCACCATCCAGCCGACTGTGGCCTGGGCGATCACTCCGAAACTCTCTGTCGGCGCCGGTGCCATGATCTCATGGGGCAGCGTTGACCTCAACAAGGGCCTCGTGACCGCCGAGACAACCGACCGCACCATCCAGGCGATGACCCAGCTCGGCATGCTCCCCGCAGGCACTCCCGGATTCGGCAACACCACACCCGCCTCGGTCAACCTCAACGGCAAGTCGGAAATGACCGTCGGATTCAACGTCGGTGCGATGTATGACATCACTGACCGCCTGACTGTCGGCGCCTCGTTCCGCTCACGCATGCCGATGAAGGTCAAAGCCGGTGACGCCACCGTCAAATATGCAAACACACTCTCTCAGAACCTTCTTGGCGAAAGCCTCGACCTGCTCAACGAAGCAAATTTCAAGGCTGAGATGCCCTGCCCCTGGGTGCTGGGACTCGGAGTGTCCTACAAGCCGATCGACCGTCTGACCCTTGCGTTTGACGCCCGTCTGACCGGATGGCACACCTACCGTCAGCTCGACATCGAATTCCTCAGCGAGCAGCTCACCGACTACAACCAGCACATAGAGAAGAAATACAAGAACTCCTGGTGCTACTCTCTGGGCGCACAGTTTGCCGTGACCGACCGCTTCGATGTCCGTGCAGGCCTCATGGTCGATACATCGCCCGTCAACAAAAACTACTACAATCCCGAAACTCCGGGCATGACAAAGGTAGAGCCCACAGTGGGCCTCTCCTTCCGTCCGATTCCCCGCCTCTCGGTCGACCTTGGCTTCATGTATGTGGCCGGAACGGGCATTGACAATGCAAGCTGCCAGTATCCCGACCTGCTCGGAGGCCAGATGATCAAAAAGCTGACAGCCGCCGGAGTGCCCCAGCAGCAGATCGAAGCCCTCGGTTTCAGCACCTCAGGCACTTTCACCGCTGACTACAAACTCCATGCCTTCATCCCCTCGCTCGGCATCAGTTACAGTTTCTGATCACAACAATCAGGTTATATCACACACATATTTGAAACGCCATCACCGCCCGCATCGGTGATGGCGTTTCCTCGTTTTTGCAGACTGGCTTCTGTTTTTCTGATTTTTTTGCTAATTTTGCAAATATTTAATCCGGTTTTTTTTAAGAGGTTGTTTAAAAACAAGAGTTAAACAACCTCTAAGAGGGTGCTCAAACACTCTATAAGTCCATAATCAATCATTATGAACATCAGGTCTATTCTTGCAGGTATATTTGTCAGCGCAGCAGCCATCGCACAATCAGCCGTAGCCGTGCATGTGCCGGAACTCTCACTGTTCGGCGCGCCCTACACACGCTCTGAAATCTATAATTTCAAACTCCAGGAACTCAATCCTGACAATCCCGCCGACATGCTCCAGCTTCTCGCACCGGCTGACAGTCTTGCAACTGCCGCCCAGGAGATTCAGGAGACCCTGATTGACACACTCCAGGCAGAAACGCCCGGCACACCGCTGCCCAGATACTATTTCCGCCCTGTCGTGTTCAGCTCTTTCCAGTTTCTCGACACCATCAGAGTCCAAAATCCGGAAATACAGACTGCCGATGCCTCAGACCGTCAGACATTCGGATGGCTTGCCACTGATTTCTACCACAGCAACCTCATCCGCCACGCCCGTCAGGCAATGGTGGTGCGCCAGCCATATATGATCCGCTACGACGAAGCCTCGCTCCCGGAACCGCCGAAGAAATTCGAAGCCAACGTAGACCCGAAGACTGCAAAGATCGTCATCGCGGAGATAATCCCGGAGAAAGCGCCGGAACAGAAAATGGAAGCCGTTTTCTACAAACGCCACTGGCTAAAGACATTCAACGGCTCTGTGCAGTTCTCCCAGGCCTATGTGTCGCCCAACTGGTATCAGGGCGGCAACAAGAACCTCAACATGCTTGTCAATCTCTACTACAATGTCAAGCTGAACCCTGCATTCCACAAGAAACTGCTCTTCGAGACCACCTTCCAATACAAACTCGGCATGAATGACGCGCCCAATGACTCTCTGCGCAACTATTCTGTCTCGGAAGACCTTTTCCAGTTCAACATGCTTTTAGGCTACAAGGCCTCTAAACGGTGGTACTATTCGACCAACGTATCCTTCAAGACACAGTTCCTCAAGAACTACAAACCGAACACCCACGACCTGAAAGGCGCCTTCATGTCGCCCGGAGAACTCAACGTCGGTGTCGGTATGACCTATAACTATGCCAACCCCAAGAAGACGTTCACTCTCGACGCGTCGATCTCACCTCTCTCATGGAACATGAAGACCTGCTTCAACAAGCGCATGAACGAGACATCATTCGGTATCGACCCCGGCAAGCACACGGTCAGCGAATATGGTTCCAGCGCCGAAGGAAAACTGACATGGCAGATCTGCGACAACATCAGCATGCGCTCCAGACTGTTTGTGTTCTCGGACTACTCCTATGCTTACAGCGATTGGGAAAACACGTTCATGTTCAACATCAACCGCTTCCTGACCACACAGATCTACGTCCACATGCGCTACGACTCCTCAACGCCTGATTGCAGCGATCCTGATTGGCACAAATTCCAGCTCAAAGAGATTCTCTCATTCGGATTCGCCTATAAATTCGCCACCATCTGACGCTCTTAGGTCCGACCGCTCACCACCCCTTTCCTCAAACCAGCCAAACACACTCTCTCCACCGTGCCAACAGCAACAGACCGCAACAATCCGCTATCAGGCCGACAACCGGCAGTCTCCGGAATCCTGACAGCATTCCTTATATGCACATTTCTGCTCCTGCCATTCGCCGCAGCAGCGAAGACAATCGAGAAGAGCATCCTCGACAAGATTCCGGGGCGCTCGGAAACAATCGAGGGCTACACAAAGCCTGACTGCGTCACCGACAGACTCGGTCAGCTGCCGCTCCACGCCATCGAAGGCCTCTGGCGCTTCGCCTCCGAAGGCTCCCTGATGGCCATCGAACGCCGGCAGACCAAAACCGCAGGTGAATACAGCGCCGAGACAACAGTCTACTGCATGGTGATTGTCCGTGCCGCGGACATGGCCCTGCGTCCGGGAACAGTGATGGGCTATCTCACGCCGACCGCCAAACGCGGAGTCTATGACGCGCGGATCTACACCTCGCGACTCGACAACGGCACAACCCTCCACTCTCCAAAGAAATTTACCGTCACGCTGACCGACGATGACAGCCGGATATCGATCAGTGACTACGGATCGTCGCTGAGATTCAACTGGTGGAGACTGCTCCCCTACATGTACCGCTATCTGTTCACACGCAAGGAGAAAAGTCCAGGTGCCATCCATGGATGTCTGAGAGTATTTCCCGCCCCGGCGATTCCGGCTGAACCACGTTACCTCTGACAAGCCCGCTCCGACATGATGAAATCCTTAAGACTGATCTCAATACTGATGCTGACGCTTGTCTCGGTCCTTCCGCTGATGGCCGACAGGACTCTGCGCGGAAAACTGCGCACGGCTGCCACGAAAACATCACCCGTAAACCGGACACCCCCGACGCTTGTGTTTGACACTCTCCGCACTCCTGATGCCGAAAAAGTGAGGCTCTCAGGCTACGACAAACCCCTCAACTCACGCATCGAGAGCCTCTTTGTCAGCAACAACACCGGATCGGAAATCTGCGGAATAGAAATCACGCTTGTCTATTCAGACCTTCAGGGACGCACCCTCCACCAGGCCAAACGCCTGATACGGGCCGACATACCCTCAGGCACCACCCGCCGGATCCAGTTCTCCTCCTGGGACACCCAGAACTCTTTCTACTACCGCCACTCACGCCGTCCGCGCACAGCCAATGTCACCCCTTATGACGTCACCTGCACGGTCAACAGCTGCATACTCTCACCCTCAGACGGCTCATCAGCCGAACAAAACATCCCCTGAAACAATTATTAGAAATATAAACTTTTACCGACACTCTCCGATTCGTAACTCACAAATCCACAAATCAACCACATGACCGAATTTCTGGCCGACCATCACATCCTCGGACTCACCATCGGAGTCTGCACCTTTCTGATCATCGGAATCTTTCATCCTGTCACCATAAAATGCGAATACCACTTCGGCACCGGCTGCTGGTGGTGTTTCCTCCTGCTGGGCATAGCGGGAATCGCCGCATCCCTACTGATCGGCGACGTCTTCTGGTCATCGCTCTTAGGCGTGTTCTCCTTCTCCTCGTTCTGGACCATCGGCGAGATCTTCGAGCAGAAAAAGAGAGTTGAACGCGGATGGTTCCCCGCCAACCCGAAACGAAAAGTTCAAAGCAAAGACCCGGAATCAGTATAAAATTCATACAACAACAAGTAAAATACCGCTTGTTTGCAATCAAACTTTGCACAATACTTAAAAAGTGTTATATTTGCAGTGAGTTTCCAGGTACATTATCACTGCAATGAAAAAATCTTTAACAGAGAGATTGATAGCCCTGATTATGGTCATGTCAACCGCAGGCGTGGTCATATTCTTTTTCATAAGCGACCTGCCACATCCGCTGACTTCCGATGAGATGACAATGGAAGCGCCGGAACTGCGGGAGCATCTCAGCGAAGCAAGACTCAAACACACGCGCGTGATGAAGCGCATCGCGGTAGTGATCGAGGCAATCAATGTCATAACACTGATTGCATGGAAAATATATGACACGCAAAGGCGAAAACTCAGAGAAGAACACTATTTCAATATCGGAGAGAATCTCCAGGAACTCGTCAGCGTCAAAGACCGGCATAACGAAAACCAGAACCGTCTGCTGCACGAACTTCTAACCAAAGAATATAAGACTGTCGATGAAAAATGCCGCGATTATTATGCCAATTCATCTTCACAGAGCAAAAAGAAAGTCTCGGAAGAAGTCATAGCGATGGTTGACCGCTTCTCGTCACCGGAAACCATCCGGGAACTGGAGCAGACGGTAGACAGATACCAATCAGGCCTTATGGCTGCTTTCAGGACAGATCTGCCGGCCCTGAAGCCGGCCGACTATCAGCTCTTTCTCTTCTCGATACTCGGATTCTCCACTTCGGCCATATCCGTGTTTCTGAAAGAAGACAAACTCGATGCCGTCTACAACCGCAAATCCCGATTGAAGGCAAAAATCAAAAAGCTCGACAGCGAAGCCGTCCAGGCCAAATATCTCAGTTATCTTTAAGAGGTTGTTTAAAAACAAGAGTTAAAATCTGAGTGGTGTATCTTTTAGATAAATTATTGTAAATGAGAAAGGAGCATAGCGAGCTATGCGACTGACGAATTTCAACAATTTAGCAAAAGAGACACCAAGGCTCAGGTAACTTTAAAAATTCTCACACATGAAATTATTAAAAGGAAAAATATAATACCGTCGCCTGCGAAAGTTTTGGGCGCCTATGGCTCTTCATTTCAGTCACATAGCTCGCTATGCTCCTTCAATTCAGAGCCATATCCACCTCAAAACTTTCGCTCAGATT
>NZ_JAIDEN010000133.1 GCF_029054785.1 Duncaniella sp. | reverse complement strand
TCCTTTCTCATTTACAACAATTTATCTAAAAGATACACCACTCAGATTTTTACTCTTGTTTTTAAACAACCTCTTACCCTAATTCCCCGAAAATCAGCGTTAAAAATTATTGACGAATTGAAAAAATTGCGCAAATTTGCATGCCGACTGTTCGCAGAGTCCCGGTCGTGGGTCATGCGGGTGGGCGGCTGTTTGTTGTCTGAGCGCTGTCGCTCAGGCTAAGACATTCTAACTAAAGCGTTTACTTGCGCTTCCGTTCTTGACGTCTTGAAATCTGGCAGTTTCAAAAATCGTAGTCAAGACAGATGCAATGGTAGATGCTCATGGATATGTAACCGTTTCCGATGGTTCCGGTGCCTTCCGGCATCACAGAACCATCGCATGCTTACATATTTGCGTGGGCTCTGCACATTGCTCGTCTTACTACGATGGGCACATGCCAGAGCCTCAAGATTGAATACAGCGTCAACGGCTCTGAATCCGGCATCGACGACTGCATAAGCGATCAGGAAATCTCCGGAGAAACCGAGGTCTACACGATCAACGGCATCCGCCTCGGAAATTCCACCGAAGGACTTGCTCCCGGCATCTACATTGTCCGCAAAGGCAGCAAGGTATCAAAAATCATGATCCGCTGATCAACAAGAAGCATAACAGCCCAAAGAAACAAGGCATTCCAGCGATCAAAAATGCGCCGGAATGCCTTGCTTCTTTATATATATGCCTCCTGACAGATGGAGGCTGACAATTGCTTTTGAGGTTCAGCGGGTTCTCAGTTCCCAGAAAGCCACAGCCGCGGCAGCAGCGACGTTAAGGGAATCGACATTGTGGGCCATCGGAATGCGGACTGTGTAGTCGGCATCGGCGATAGTCTCGGAGGCCAGACCGTCGCCCTCGGTCCCCATCACGATCGCAAGACGCGCTTCGGCCTTGAGCGAAGGATCGTCCAGGGGGACGGATTTGTCAGTCAGCGCCATCGCCACTGTCTTGAAGCCGAAATCACGCAACGAGCCGACCGGACTGTCAAGCCAGGTCCAGGGCACAAGAAAAACCGAGCCCATCGAAACCCTGACGGCACGACGGTTGAAGGGATCGCAGGACGAAGGCGTCAGCAGGACGGCATCAATGCCCAGGGCAGCGGCAGAACGGAAAATAGCCCCGATGTTGGTGGTGTCGACAACACTGTCGATCACGACCACCCTTGAAGCATCTCTGAGCACCGAGTCCAGTGAGGGCGGTGCGGGACGGCGCATGGCACACAGCACCCCGCGGGTGAGAGTGTAGCCCGTCAGCGCTCCCAGAAGCTCGCGGTCGCCGGTATAGACCGGAATCTCATCGCCACACCTGCTGACAATGTCAGCAGCATCACCCGCTATATGCTTGCGCTCACAGAGCAATGCCTGAGGCTCATAACCGGCATCCAAGGCCACTCGGATCACTTTTGGACTTTCGGCAATGAAGACACCGCGGTCAGGTTCAAGTCTGTTGCGCAACTGAGCTTCGGTCAATGAGCTGAAAACGTCGGCTCCGGGATGGGTCAATGATGAAATTTCAATTATCGGCATAATTCTCAATCGTTAATAGCGGGAGTGAGCGCGTCAGAAAACTTTACTCCAAATTATCACAAAATTAAGTCATTATTACGGTTATTGCAACCTACGTGGAGCGATTTTCGCAAAAATATTTCAAATACCGCCCAAATCTGTGTAACTTTGCAGCCGGAATAAAGAAAAGAAACGAAACTAAATTTAATAGACCAAATATGGCTTATAATCTTTTGAAAGGAAAGCGCGGCATTATCTTTGGCGCGCTCAATGACATGAGTATTGCCTGGAAAGTAGCTGAGAAAGCTGTTGAAGAAGGTGCCATCATCACTCTGTCGAATACCCCGGTCGCTGTCCGTATGGGCGATGTAAGCGCACTCGGTGAAAAACTTAACGCCGAAGTCATCCCGGCTGACGCAACCAATGTCGAAGATCTCGAAATGGTGTTCCAGAAATCAATGGAAATCCTCGGCGGAAAAATCGACTTCGTGCTCCACTCGATCGGCATGTCGCCCAATGTCCGCAAAAAGCGCCTCTACGACGACCTCGACTATGATCTGCTGAACAAAACGCTCGACATATCAGCCATCTCATTCCACAAAATGATCCAGGCTGCAAAGAAACTTGACGCCATCGCCGACCACGGCAGCATCGTCGCTCTGAGCTACATCGCCGCACAGCGCACAATGTTCGGCTACAACGACATGGCTGATGCCAAGGCACTCCTCGAATCCATCGCCCGCAGCTTCGGCTACATCTACGGCCGCGAGAAGTCAGTCCGCATCAACACCATCTCGCAGTCACCCACCCAGACCACTGCCGGCAGCGGCGTGAAGGGCATGTCTTCACTCATGGACTTCGCCAACCGCATGTCGCCTCTGGGCAATGCCAATGCCGACGAATGTGCCGACTACTGCATTGTCATGTTCAGCGACCTCACCCGCAAGGTAACAATGCAGAACCTCTTCCATGACGGCGGCTT
Source organism: Duncaniella sp. (assembly GCF_029054785.1). Classification (GTDB taxonomy): domain Bacteria; phylum Bacteroidota; class Bacteroidia; order Bacteroidales; family Muribaculaceae; genus Duncaniella. The sequence goes on along the minus strand of NZ_JAIDEN010000133.1, from coordinate 487 downwards.
CTCAAGCATGGGTATGAGCCTCCGCGCTATGGACCAGTATGAAAAAGGCTTCGACCAGTATCGCAACGAAGACGGCACAATCCAGTACGGCTGATCAAACTCGAATACGGCTGATCAAGTCCGGTTACGGCTGATCTCAAGCCGCCCACTCACGACTGATCACAAGCCCGATCAACACTTATAAGAAACAGATTCCGACCCCGGTCCGGAGTCTGTTTTTTATTTAAAGCCCCCTGAGGTGAGGCCTTGGAGATCATTGTCAGATGAATTATGGTCTGCGGCTGGCGGCCATTGACCGTTTTTTCGCTGACATTCTTTACCGACCGCCTTGATTCTTTCTGCTTTAGCTACGGATTATCTCATGATTTTTCACTAAATTTGCAAGTTGTTTTACAAAACGTCTGAAAATACTAAGAGGTTGTTTAAAAACAAGAGTTAAAATCTGAGTGGTGTATCTTTTAGATAAATTATTGTAAATGAGAAAGGA
>NZ_JAIDEN010000132.1 GCF_029054785.1 Duncaniella sp. | reverse complement strand
ATTGATGTTAAGCCCGACTGATAAAATGACGCGGTCCCGGCAAATTAAGAGGGTGTTTCATGACAAGAGTTAAAATCTGAGTGGTGTGTCTTTTAGATAAATTGTTGTAAATAAGAAAGGAGCATAGCGAGCTATGCTCCTTCGATTCAGAGCCATATCCACCTCAAAACTTTCGTTCAGATTTTAACTCTTGTCATGAAACACCCTCTGAGTCTGGAGTATTTGCCGGGACCGGATAACGGGGTCGGTTATTCTGAATTATAGCTTTGCGTATGAACGTATGGTCGGACTTTCGACATCGACTCCATAGTCTTGGGCACGTTGAAGGATGGCGCGTGCAAGTCTTGGCTTCAGCTCTTCGGGACAATAGCGGAAATATGCTTCTGCGGCGCGGACATGGGCTGCGTCAGGCATCGGGTATTCCCGCCTTTCAGGGAGTCCGAACATGCTGTCCGGGAGATCTTTGCGTTCGTCATCTGAGATCCTGCCGTTCATGATTCAAAGTGCTTGTCAAGTTTGTGGAGAAGTTGAAATGATGTTGCGGTCATGTCAGAGGTTGAAGCGTGCGCCAACCTGGAGCAGACCTTGTGCGCCGAAGCCGAGTTCACCAAAAATACTTGTCACGCGTGTCAGGTTGACTTCCGCTCCGAATGGTGAGGCCTGGAATGCAAAGTAGGCTTTGTTTTTGGACCAGTCGCCTGCTGCCATGTGGGTGATGTCGACGCCGATGCCGAGATGGCCGTAGAGGGTGACCACGCTGTTGCGCCAATAGTCATAACGTCCGTTGAGCATGATGACGTGGTAATAGGCGTTTGCGTCGTCGGAATGCTTGTAGCTTGCGGAGGAGAAGGTGTAGGAAACGCCGAGATAGGTCTTTGGCATTACCTTGAAGTTTACAGCGGCGGTGAGAGCACCCCAGGCGTTGTTGATTGATCCGCCGTCGTGCATGTCAGTCGCATCCATCTGAGTGTAACCTCCGTAACCGAGCTGAAGCTGGGCTTTCTGAGCGTGTGCGCCAAAGGCCATCCCTAAAACAGCACACATGATAAGTAGGATTTTTTTCATCTCTTGGTGTTATTAAATAGTGAATAGTTGTCGGTGTTGACTGCCGTAGCCGCTTGCCGGAGATTGGGACTCCGTGGTGGCATGGATTCGGTTTAATAACAGATGAAGGATGAGGATTGTTTAACAGAGTGTGTTCAGGCGGCGTTTTTTAATACCACCGAACGCCGTTGGAGTAGGATGAACGTTTGTCGTATTTGAGGTCCTGGAGCAGGGATGATTTGACGGAGATGTGGAAATTGTAACTTTTGTACGGGCCTACCGGTACGAAACTTGCACGCATCGTGAAGCAGTGCATGTCACGCGAGATGTTGCAGTTCATGTAGGCGAGTTTGTGGGTGTCGAAGTTGTAGCTTGCCGAGAATCCGAAGTTCCAGTTAGCTGTCGGGCGGATGTTGCCTGAGAAAGACAGGTTCTGGGTTATCTTTCCTTTGTATTCCAGCTTTTTATAGTCGAATTCGCCGTAGCCGTAGTTGACGGAATAGTTGAACGTCAGATTCCAGGGCACACTCCATTTCATGTAGCCGTCATCGTCCAGTTCCAGGCCGGAATCTTTTTTCTTGCTTTTGCGGGTCGGGCTTTCGTAATCGGAGGTGGATTCGGCAAATTCCTGGTCCATTGACTGGGATGGATTCTTGCTGTCTTTTTTGTCTTTCTTGTCCTTGTCCTTGCCGAAGAGCTTCTTGAAGGTGTCGTTGTTGAAGGTGTAGCTGAAGGATGTGCCGGTGCTTGAGAGCTTGCCCCAGCCTTTGCCTTCTGTTATGCGGAGTTTGTTGACGCGCACTGGGTTGCCTGCCGAGTTCAGCGCATAGGTGTAGACATCCCAGGTTGCCGAGAGGTTGAGGTTGAAGTTCTTGACAAGCCTGAGCATGATGGAGGTGTTGAGGTTTGACCATCTCATTGAGTCGGCTGCGAAGTTGTAGCTCTGAGACAGCGAGAGGTTTTCAATCAGTGAGATTTTCTTTTCACCGATCGAATCTTTGTCGGACTTGACTTTCATCTCAAGATTGTTGGACAAAGAGATGCTGAGGGCGCCTGTTTTGCCTTGACCCGGCACTCCGAACAGGGAGTTTGGGAAGTAGGAGTAGGTGCGTGTCTGCATCTCTCCTTTGGCATCGGGATACTGATAGGAGCCGTAATAGCCGAAGAATTTCGATGCGAAGTCCGGCGATCCGGTAAACGAGATTGTCGGGGTGAGGACGTGGCGGATCATTTTGACCTTGTCGCCTAAGAACGGCAGCGGCTGGAAAAAGCCGTAGATCTTCGTGTCAAGAGATATGGCCGCGCTGAAATCCCAGACATTATAGAAATTATAGGTGGTGTCGAGCACTTCAGCCGATGCGTTCGGATCCCACTGGCGGCGCACTTTTGTGGAATACATTCGGTCCGTCAGGTTGATCGACGGAGTGAGATTGAGATATTTGAACACGTTGAAGGTGGCGCTGATCGGAATGCTGTGTCTCATGCCGTTGCGCCAGTCCTTGATCAGGCTTTTTTTGAAGAACTCATCCTGTTTGGCTGTGAGCGAGTTGTTGAACTGGCCGGAGTAGGAGAGTTTGATTTTTTCATACCACTTTTCCTCGCCGACAGCGCGCTTGCGTTTGAATGGATAGAGCTGCGACATTGTGATTGTGAAGTTCGGGAACGATACGGCAAGTGTCGAGTCCTGTGAGCGCTGTGAGATGTTGGCGGTTGTCGAGACTGACCATTTCGAGTTGGGGAAACGATAGGTCATGTTGATGGTGCTGCTCTTGGTGTTCTCGGTGAATGCGTTTGAGTAGTATGAGTTGAGGTCGTTGCGGGTGTAGCCGCTGGTGGTGAAATTGACGCTGGCCGAGAGGCTCATGTTGGGGTTTGCCTTGGAGTCCTGGCTGTGGTTCCAGAGCACTTGAAAGTTGGTTGCTTTCGAGTAGTCAGGCATGCCTTTGTCGCCGGTGATGGTCTTGAGGTAGGAGATGTTGAAGCCGCCTGAATATTTGTAGCGTTTGACATATCGCGATTCGGCGCGCAGTCCCCATGAGCCAAGGGTGTAGATTTCGCCGGTGAGAGCAAGGTCGATGTTCTCGCTGAGTGCGAAGTAGTAGCCGCCGTTGCTCAGATAATAGCCGCGGTTATAGTCGTCGCCGAAAGTCGGGAAGATGATGCCTGAAGAGTATTTTTCAGAGAATGGGAAGTAGCCGAACGGTACGGCCAGAGGCAAGGGAAGCCCTGCGAGTACCATATAGGCCGGACCGCTGACCACGTCTTTGCCCGGACGGACTTTGGCTTTTGTCAGCTGCATGTAGAAGTGCGGGTCGTCATGGTTGTCGCAGGTCGTGTAGCGGCCGTTCTGGACATAGAAGGTGTTTTCGTCGATTTTCTTCGTTTGTCCGCCGGTCAGGTAGCCTTCGCCCTGTTGGGTTATGACATCGGTGATGTAGCCGTATTCGGTCTTGAAGTTATAGTGCATCGTCTTGGCCTCATAGGATGTGCCGTTGTCGTCAAAAACCGGAGTGCCGAAGAGGTCGCCGACGGAGTCGACACCGCCGACGGCGTAGACGGTGCTGTTGTCGAGGTTCATCTCGATCTGTTCGGCATCAAGTTTGATGTTGCCGTAGCTGACCTTGCTGTCGCCATACATGAACGCTGTGTTGCGTCCGATGAGGACCATCGAGTCCTGGGCCGAAAAGTCGACGGCGTTGTCGAGGTCAACTTTTGTGCGCACAATATTGGAGCCTTTTTCCGGAGGTGTGATGCGGCGGCGGCTCAGTTGCGAACGGTTGGTGCTGTCGGGGGTGTAGGTGTGTCGGGTGATCCGGCTTACGATGCTGTCGGCGTAGATGGAGTCGGGGTGCAGGGAGGCGACGGAGTCGTTTCCTGCAATGGCTGAGTCGGCATCAATGGCGGCAGGGAGCTGTGACGCTGTAACTGCATCGGCGGAGTCCGCTGGTGGGAGTTGGTGTGCGGCTGAGGCTTTTGTGGCGGTTGTGGCTTCTGTCGAATCTCTGTGCGCTTGTCCGATTATATCGGTGAGAATTGCCGGTTCAATCTGTGGGGCCGGAATGGTTTCAGACTGCATGGAGTCCACAGCCCCGGCTATCGGACCGGAGTTTGCAGAGCGCGAAAATGCGCCCACTGAGAGGGCACATAGCAGCACAATAGCGATGATATATAATTGAGAATATCTCAAATCTGCACCTTATATAGATAGACGTTGATCCTTTTGCGTGATAGCTGTGGCCTGAGCCGCAACCGTCCGGATCCGTTGGAAAAAATCTTTGCAAAGATATAACATTATCCGAAAATAGGCAACGCGCTCAGCTATTATCCATCATTAATTAATGTAAAAACAAGAGGTGGACAGATGATTAGATGTTGGATTTCAGGGTTAAAGATTGAAATTTGTAATTAAATGCAATATTAGTATTAATAATTGTGATTTTTTGGCTAAATTTGCATTGCAAAACGGGAGCGTTTTTTCGTTATTGCGGTGTGTAAAATTGAAATTTAAAAATACCACAGAACAAATTTAATACTTTAAAATGGCAAGACAACATTTCGATGCGCTGGATTTCAAGATCCTTAAAATGCTTTCCAGCAATGCTCGTAAGCCGTTTTTGGAGATAGCTCGTGAGACAAATGTATCAGGTGCCGCCATTCATCAGCGCATACAGAAACTGACGTCGTCCGGCATCATCAAAGGTTTTGAGACAATAATTGATCCGGCCTCTGTCGGGTATGATACCTGTGCCTATATAGGATTTATTCTCAATGACTCTTCGAAATTCAACGAGGTTGTCCAGGTGCTCAAGGAGATTCCGGAGGTTGTCGATTGTCACTTCACAACCGGCAGCTATGACATTTTTGCCAAGATCTTTGCCCGTACCAACGAGCATCTGCTCGATGTGATCCACAAGATCAGCCTTGGAGCTGCCGGACGCACTGAAACACTGATCTCATTTAAAGAGGTGTTCAAACGTCCGATTCCGATTCAGGCTGAAAACTTCGACTGATTCACGCTGCTCTAATATTTCTTATAAGCTAAAGTCCTGAAAATTGATAGATAAGGAGACATTCGGAAATCAGACGGCCCTGTTCCATACTTTCGGGTGCAAACTGAATTTCGCTGAGACTTCCACGGTGGCCCGTATATTTGCCTCGCGTGGAATCCAGCGTGTCCATGAGGGTGATACGCCTGATTTCATAGTCGTTAACTCATGTAGCGTCACTGAAATCGCCGACAAGAAGTGCCGTCAGGCAATCCGCTCTTTTGCCAGGCGCTATCCGGAGGCGAAAATCGTCGTGACCGGATGTTATGCCCAGCTCAAGCCGGGCGAAGTGGCCTCGTTGCCCGGTGTGGCGGTAGTGGCCGGAACCGACCGGAAACTGGAACTTGCCGACTATCTTGACAGTGTCATAGGGTCGGCGGGGGCGCAGGAGGCTGCGACTTTTGTCACTCTGGCCAAGGAGATCCGCTCTTTCAGCCCCTCATGTTCCCGCGGCGACCGCACACGATATTTCCTTAAAGTTCAGGACGGTTGCGACTACTGGTGCTCCTACTGTACAATCCCGATGGCGCGCGGACGCAGCCGTTCGGGTTCGATCGACCAGATAGTTGCCCAGGCCCGCGAGGTCGCGGCTGAGGGAGGCAAGGAAATAGTGATCACCGGTGTCAACATCGGTGATTTCGGCCACGGAACCGATGAGACATTTCTCGATCTTTGCCGCAGGCTTGACGAGGTGGAAGGGATCGAGCGCTATCGCATCTCATCCATCGAGCCGAATCTGCTGACCGACGAGCTGATCGACTTCGTGGCTGCATCGCGCCGCTTCATGCCTCATTTCCATATTCCGTTGCAGAACGGCAGCGACGAGGTGTTGCGCCTGATGCGCCGCCGCTATGACACGGCGCTTTTCCGCAGCAAGATCGAACATATCCGGCGGGTGATGCCTGATGCTTTCGTCGGGGTCGACCTGATTGTAGGCGCCCGTGGAGAGACTGAGGAGCTGTTTGAGGAGTCAAAGGCTTTTGTCGAATCGCTTGACATATCCCGTCTGCATGTCTTCACTTACAGCGAGCGTCCCGGCACACGTGCGCTTGAAATCGGCCATGCTGTCAGCCAGGAGGAGAAGCACCGCCGCACACGTCTGATGCTTGCGGTCTCCGAGCGTAAACTGAAGGATTTCACTTCGCGTTTTGTCGGTTCGGTCCGTCCGCTTCTCGTGGAGCATCCGCGCAGCGACGGCTCGATGGCCGGATTTACCGACAACTATCTGCGCGTCAATATCACCCCCGCCCCTGAGTTGTCCAACTCGATTGCCCAGGTCCGCATCCTTTCGATGGATCAGGAGGGTGAAGAATCGGAAGGGGAGGTTATAGGATGAGCATGAGCAGGGGGCAGGTCCTTTCGCGGGTGGCCGTCATCATTCTGAACTGGAACGGCGAGAAGTTTCTGCGTTCCTATCTTCCGTCGGTGGTCCGCCACACGCCTGCCGCCATCGCTGATGTGATCGTTGCCGACAATGGGTCGACCGACGGCTCGGTCGGATTGCTTCGGCAGGAATTCCCTCAGGTGAAGACAATTCTTTTCAGCGAGAACCACGGTTTTGCCGAGGGCTATAATCTCGCCATAAAGGAAGTGGCGCCACATTATAAATATACCGTGCTGCTCAACTCCGATGTCGAGGTCAAGGATGACTGGCTGACGCCGCTGTTTGACTTCATGGAGGCCCATCCGGAGGCCGGAGGGGTGCAGCCTAAGATCCTGTCGATGGCCGAACCGGATAAATTTGAATATGCCGGAGCCGCCGGCGGATTTCTCGACCGCCACGGCTATCCCTATTGCCGCGGACGCATTTTTGACAGCGTGGAGACCGACTGCGGGCAATATGACACACCTCTTCAGGTCGACTGGGCGAGCGGGGCGGCTCTGATGGTCGACAATGAGTTGTATCTCGCTGTCGGAGGTCTCGACAAATCATTTTTCGCACACATGGAGGAGATTGATCTCTGCTGGCGCATGCGCTTGGCGGGCCGTCAGTTGTGGGCCGTGCCTTCGGGGCGGGTCTATCATCTTGGCGGGGGCAGTCTGCCTGCGTCGAACCCGAAGAAAACCTATCTGAACTTCCGCAACAACCTGCTGATGCTTCAGAAAAATCTCCCTCGCCGCGGGCGCGGGTGGCGTCTTGTGTGGCGCCGTCTGCTCGACACTCTGGCCTGGGCTAAGTTTATGGCGACTTGCGATTTTGGCAATGCGGGAGCCGTAGTGAAGGCCCATCGCGATTTCGCGCGGATGAAAAAGGCTTATGACACGGATCCTCAGGCCGATCTTTTGGTCGGACGCCCTGATATTCTTGTCAAGTATTATCTCTGTCGCAAGAGCCGCTATTCCGACCTTTGACCGTTGCGGTGCTGTAAGGATTGCGCGTGGCAGGTACGCAAGTTTAGAGCGCATTCCTTAAAAAACTCCGAGGCTGATTGCCCCGGAGTCATGGAATTGAAAAAGCAGTGATATTTTTATCCGAAAATCTTTCTGATCCGGTCGATCATGTCGGTCGCAGTCTGGTCGGGACGGATCGGGACTATCGTGCCATAGCCCTGGCCGAGCCAGTATTCGTCTGTTTCGGTGTTGTCAGGCTCGTCGTTGTGGAATTTGCCTGTCAGCCAATAGTACGGAGTGCCGTGAGGCGTGGCGTAGCTTGCATATTCCTCAGTCCATCGGCCTTTGGCCGCGCGCACTGTCCTGACGCCTTTCGGGGTGCAGCGTGAAGGGAAGTTGACGTTGAGGCAGATTCCGTCAGGCAGCCCTTCGGAGAGGACTTTGGATGTGATGTCGCTGATGAAAGAGGTGAGGGGTTCGAAATCGGCATCAGGCGAATGGTCGAGCAGCGAGTAGCCGATCGAGGGGATTCCAAGCAGACAGCCTTCCATCGTGGCTCCCATCGTGCCGGAGTAAATGTTGTTGACGGCTGCGTTTGAGCCGTGATTGATGCCCGAAAGGATCAGGTCGGGTCTGCGGTCAAGGACAGCATACATGCCCAGTTTCACGCAGTCAACCGGAGTTCCGGTGACGCTCAGCATTCGTGCCCCGTCGATCGACGGATGTTCGTTGATGAAGAGCGGAGAGTTGACGGTTATAGCCGACGATTTGCCTGACTGTGGATTTTCAGGAGCCACGACAACAACATCGCCGAACTTAAGCGCTGTGCGTGTGAGATGTGCGATTCCGCGCGATCCGATGCCGTCGTCGTTTGTGATGAATATGAGTGGGCGTTCTGCTTTCATATAGAGTTGATTTTTGGACAAAATTACAACAAAATGGCAACTAAACATGCTCTCAATTGTTAAAAATTTAGTACTTTTGACAGCCCAAAGGACTTTTGGCCTTTCAGCGACCGAATCATCAATTAAAAACAATAAACGTTATGCAGATCCAACGCATTCAGACCGTCTACATCTTCCTCGCAATGGTTGCGATGATGATATTCGTGATTGTTCCCTACGGAGAAGTCGATTATCTTTCCGGGCAGACTGCCGTCACGGAAAAGCTTTATACCATGTATGAATACGGTCTGTTGATCCCGGCAGCCGCGACTGTCATACTTCTGATTGTCGACATCTTTCTTTTCCGCAATCTGTCATTGCAGCGAAGAGTACTCACGATCAGTCTGCTTCTGACCCTCTGCTGTATAGCCGTGGTCTGCTTCATCCTCTTCAAGCAGGCCGGAGCCGAAGGCATGGACGCTCATTTCGCCGTGTGGGATATTCTCCTTCCTGTCGCTGTAATTCTGGAGATCCTCGGTCTTGGCGGCATTGCGAAAGATATCAAATTGCTCAACTCCTACAACCGCCTGCGCTGAGCCGGTCGGTGCAAAAAAATGCACTGATCGCCTTTGTGGATACTTAGAGGTTGTTTAAAAACAATAGTTAAAATCTGAGCGAAAGTTTTGAGGTGGATATGGATCTGAATTGAAGGAGCATAGCGAGCTATGTGACTGAAATGAAGAGTCATAGACGCCCAAAACTTTCGCAGGCGATGGTATTGTTGTTTTTCCCTTTTAATAATTTCATGTGTGAGAATTTTTAAAGTTACCTGAGCCTTGGTGTCTCTTTTGCTAAATTGTT
>NZ_JAIDEN010000131.1 GCF_029054785.1 Duncaniella sp. | reverse complement strand
AACTTAAAGTATCCACGTTAAATGTTTAATTAATAGATAATTACTTTTTGACTGCTTAGGGGTTTGGCTCGGCCAAAAGCCTATGTCCGAAGCGGTCGGGTTTATTAATTGGACATAATCGGTGTGCAAAGGTAGTGATTTTATGTGGATTGGCAATATTGTTTTAGTAATCTTTAACAATTTGATGCCCTGAGGCCTGAGATGTTCTATTTGTGCTGCGAGTGGTTGACGCGGGTGATAATATGGAATAAAACGGAATGATTTTGTTTCAGATTATTATATGGTGTAATCCACAGTTTGCGCGGTGTTTTATTCCGGATGAAAATTGGTTTGGATGGAATTATAATTTGAGTTAAATTTGCGCTGTTCTAATATATTTCGACAATGACTTTTTCAAAGACAAAACTCTGGATGTCGAGCCGTGATTATATCATGATCACGCTTGCCGCTTTGATTTATGGTTTTGGATTCTCGGCTTTTATCCTTCCAGAGAAGGTTGTGATCGGAGGTGTGACAGGTCTGGGTACCATTGTCTATTTTCTGACGGGCAATCCTTATCTGATCGGTATTACGCAGTATGCGATCAATATCGTTTTGCTTGCGATCGCCTGGAAGGTAGTAGGCCGTACTTTTGTCTATAAGACGCTTTACGGGGCGACTGCTATTTCGCTTGTGGTTACTCTTATGCCTCCGTTGTTTTCCGGGCCTCTGGTCCCTGGGCAGCCTTTCATGAGTGTCTGCATCGGTTCGGTGTTGTCGGGCATTGCTCTTGGGATTGTGTTTACTCATAACGGCAGTACCGGCGGAACGGATATCGTGGCTGCGATCGTGGCGAAGAAAACGAATATGACTGTCGGGCGAACAATGTTGTATGTCGATTTCGCTATCATTTCATCGAGTTATCTGCTTTTCCATGATATAACGCGTGTGGTTTACGGCTTCATAGTGTTGTTTATCCTCACTTATATGGTTGATCTTATCATCAACTCAAACCGTCAGGCCATGCAGTTTATCATTATTTCCAAGCGCTGGGAGCAACTGGCCAATGCGATCAATAAATATCCCCGCCGCGGTGTGACTGTGCTGGACGGTATGGGCTGGTATTCGAAGCAGCCGGTGAAGCTCCTGCTTGTTGTCTGCCGTAAAATGGAGGCCGTTACGGTGTTTCGTGTCGTGAAGGATATCGATCCTGACGCTTTCATTACTCAGGCAAATGTCAACGGTGCTTACGGACTGGGTTTCGATCAGCTTAAATTCAAGCCTGATCAGGAGCTGAGCCGCCGTCTGGAAGAGGATAAATGTGAGCCTGTCGGTTAGTCTGAACGGTCGGCAAGCCGTAGGGCAGATCTGGTATCACAGGCTTTTATGATATGACTTTATCTTGATCTGATCAAATTTGTTTATGGATATTTGGATTGTCTATGATTCACTTATTTTTTTTAATCCGTAGATTAGGATTGCAGTGGAATGATTATTATAGATAAAGCAAGCGGCGCTGTCTTTTCGAAGATAGCGCCGCTTGCTTTTATTGTTTCGTGCTCTTAGTGGAGCAGGTCGTATTTGCGGAATGTCTTTGTGATTTTTTCGAGGGCCTGATCAACTTGCTCCATGGTGTGGGTGGCCATGAGCGAGAAGCGGATCAGAGTGTCGGTGGGTGCCACTGCGGGCGAAACGACGGGGTTGACGAAGATTCCGTCCTCAAGCAGATCGCGGGTAATGGCGAATGTCTTGAAGTCGTCACGGATGAAGAGGGGGATAATAGGCGTGGATGTGTTGCCGATCTCGAATCCCATGTTGCGGAAGCCGTCCAGCGCGTGGTTTGTGAGCTTCCAGAGATTATCCTGGCGTTCGGGTTCGCTCTTCATGATTTCCAACGCTTTGAGAGCGGCGGCAGTTGATGCCGGTGTGATGCTGGCGGTGAAGATGTAGGAGCGTGAGTGATGACGCAGGAAGTTGGTGATTTCTTTGTTTGTCGCGATGAATCCTCCGAGCGATGCGAATGACTTGGAGAAGGTGCCCATGATCAGGTCTACGTCATCGGCCACTCCGAAGTGGTGGCAGACACCGCGACCGCCTTCGCCAAACACGCCGATGCCATGAGCTTCGTCCATCATGACGCTTGCGTTGTATTTTTTTGCAAGCTTGACGATCTCACAGACGTTGGCAACGTCGCCTTCCATTGAAAAGACACTGTCGCTGACAATGAGTTTGACTTTGTCCGGATCGCATCTCTGGAGCTGCTTTTCGAGCGACTCCATGTCGTTGTGTTTGTATTTGAACTGCTGGCTGAACGAGAGACGGCGTCCTTCGATGATGGATGCGTGGTCCTGTTCGTCCCAAAGGATATAGTCTTCACGACCGGTGAGGGCTGAGACCACTCCGAGGTTGACTTCAAATCCGGTCGAGTAGACCATTACGTCTTCTTTGCCGATATAGTCGGCAAGTGCGGCTTCAAGCTGTTTGTGGAGGTCGAGTGTTCCGTTGAGGAATGGAGATCCTGCGCATCCGGTGCCGTATTTGCGTGTAGCTTCGATGGCGGCTTCTTTGATTCGGGGATCGTTGACAAGTCCGGTGTAACAGTTTGATCCAAACATCAGCACTTTTTTGCCGTCAATAATCACCTCAGGGTCTTGTTCGCTTGAGATAGCGCGGAAATATGGATAAACGCCGGCGGCTTTTGCTTCCTGAGGGGCTGTGTATCTGGAAAGTTTTTGTTGTAGTAAGTTCATAAAATAGTAAGAAAACGCTGTGCCGCGATTGTGAATATTTTCTTAGTCTTTTTGCAGTGTGCAAAGGTAGGAAAATTTTCACACTTTTATACATTGGGTGTCTCTTTTGGGTGTTAATTTTGTTAAACAGGGCTTTAAAGCCGGGCTTGTTTGTCGTATTTCGAGGTGAAAAGGTTACAATATGTCGGGGTTTCCTATATTTTTCTTAATTTTGCACTTGCTCTAATTTAGAATGTAATGGAACAGACTCAGAATACAGAAGTCAAGCGGACTGTGCTTGACTATGACGATATAGTTGGAATGGCTCCTTTCCTAAAGGGTAAGCGCCGTTTGGTCGGATGGCTGATGAAACTGCTTTCGGTCGATAAGGTCAATTGGATCCATAGCCATAATTTTGACACACCTGGACCTCAGTTCTGCCGCGGGCTGCTGGAGGATCTGAATATAAAACTTCGCATCGACAATGAGAAGGTTCTCGACAATCTTCCTGAAGGTGCGTTCATAACGATCAGCAATCATCCTTTCGGTGCGCTTGACGGGATCACGCTGATTGATATAATCGGGCGTCGCCGGCCGAAATTCAAGGTTATGGTGAATATGATCCTGAACTATATTGTAGCGATGCGTCCCAATTTCATAGCCGTCGATCAGACTGCGAGCGACGATCCTGCCAAAAAGGCGGTTTCGATGAAGGGAATCAAGGAGGCCATCATGCAGGTGCGCAAGGGTGAGCCGATCGGATTTTTCCCTGCCGGTGCGGTCGGTAACTACAACAAGAATCTGAAGTTTGAGGACCGTGAATGGCGTGAGTCCATCATCCGTCTGATCCAGCAGCTGAAGGTGCCTGTGATTCCGATCTTCTTCCACGGCTATAACAGCTGGTGGTTTCGTTTTCTGGGGATTGTGTCCTGGCAGATACGTACACTCAGGTTGCCGGCAGAGGTTTTTCGCCGGAAAAACGGTACGATCCATATCTCTGTCGGTGATCCGATTTCGCCGGAGGAGATTGCAGCCCATTCGGGTTCTATAAAGGAGCTGGGCGATTTCCTGCGCGAACGGACTTATTGTCTCCAGTCAATTAAATAGAATTTATTTTCGGTCATAGGATAAACGTTAGTCTCTATATATGCAACTCAATCTTCAGGAATTGCCTGTGGAAATCGTGCAGGCTAAGCAGCGCTATGGGATAGTTGGAAATGCGCCGGGGCTTCTGGCTGCGGTTTCGAGGGCTATCCAGGTGGCGCCGATTGATCTGTCGGTGCTTGTGACAGGGGAGAGCGGTACGGGAAAGGAGTTTTTCCCGAAAATCATTCATGGCTTTTCTCCGCGTAAGCATGCCAAGTATATTGCTGTCAACTGTGGTGCCATACCTGAAGGAACGATCGATTCTGAACTTTTCGGACATGAGAAAGGGTCGTTTACGGGCGCGGTTTCCTCTCGAAAGGGATATTTTGAAGAGGCTGACGGCGGAACGATCTTTTTGGACGAAGTGGCCGAGCTGCCCTTGACCACTCAGGCGAGGCTTCTGCGTGTTCTGGAGAGCGGCGAGTTTCTGAAGGTCGGTTCTTCTACCGTTCAGAAATCAAATGTGCGTATTGTGGCGGCAACGAATGTCGATATGGCCAAGGCTGTTGCGGAGGGACGTTTCCGAGAGGATCTGTATTATCGTTTGTCGACGGTTTCGATCCATATACCGCCGCTTCGTGACAGGGGTACGGATATAGCGTTGCTTGCACGGAAGTTTGCGTCTGATTTTTCAGAGCGCTACGCTATGCCGGCGGTTACGCTTGATGAAAGTGCCCGCGAGGTGCTGATGAGATATCGTTGGCCGGGAAATGTGAGACAGCTTAAAAATATTGTGGAGCAGATGGCTCTTTTTGAGTCTGGTCATGAGGTCGGGGCGGAGGAAGTGTTGTCGTTCCTTCCGGCCGGTGGGCTGAACTATGTGCCGGTTGCTTCGTCGGTAGAGAGTCATCATGACTATTCTTCGGAGCGTGAGGCGCTGTTCGGTATGATACTGCGTCTTCAGCAGCAGATCGAAACTTTGAATGCCCGTCTGGATTCGCTTGGTGAAAAGAAGGTGATGTCTCATGGCACGGCTTTCCAGCCGATAGAAGAAGTGGAGCCTACGGAGAGTACGACACATTCGATTGTGAAATTTCAGCCCTTTGCTTCTCCGTTGCGTCGGAATGCGATCGCGGCAGATGCGGTTGACTTTCCTGAGGCGGGAGTCGGAGTCGCTGTTCCGGCGACACTTGAAGAGACCGAGCGCGATACTATACGCCGGGCGCTTGAGCGTAACGGCGGTAAGCGTAAAGATGCTGCTAAAGAACTTAAGATTTCAGAACGGACGCTTTATCGCAAGATTAAGGAATACGGGATAGAGTAGTCCCGGAAAAGAAGAGAGACCGCCAAAACTTGTTGGACGGTCTCTTTCTCTTCTTGTTGATTCGTTCGGACATGCGCTATTGATCCTGTAAGCGGAGTACGCGGATGCCTGTCAGCTGGTGGGCTTTGCGCATGTATTCTGACAATGGTAGTTTGTCGATGACTACTTTGCCGGCTTTGGAAGATGCGTGGAGCAGGTGCGGTCCGTCTTTTTCAATTACAAGAATTCCGACATGGCTTACATCAAGGCCGTTGGTTTTGGTGGTCAGTGCCACGATGTCTCCGCCTTTGAGTGCATTGATGGTGGACTTGCTTGAGAGACGAGCGGATTTGATGTAGGGGAAGCGGTGTGATCTGTATGCGACCTCCATATCTTTGATTTTTGCATATGTTGCCGAGTCGCTCAGTGCCGGATAGCTTGAACGGTTGCGCGACATGTAGTCAAGGGTCTTGATCTGCACGTCGGATTGAGGGATGCGGTCGGTCACGTCTTTGATGTAGCCGCGGTGGCTGTTGGTGATCACCCAGTCACTGATATAGTGCAGGCGAGAGGCATATCCGTCGGCATATTCGTTGCGATATCTGATGGATTCAAGCATATTCAGGAAGTCTAACCATGAGCATCTGTGGTTTTCCACAGTCAGGGCCAAGGCAACTACATTTTCAACGAAGGTAGTGCAGTCCATTTCGTCGATATTGACGGTCAGACGTTCAGTATCGCCTTCAAGTGTTCCTGCTTTATAAGGGGTATCGATGAATTCGCGGCCTATGAATTCGATGAGCTCATTAGGGGAGTTTGCGCAGAGATCCGTTGCTTTGATCAGTATTTTTGTGATCTTGGTTGTGTCAGTCGCTTCATTGTGCCAGCGTACATCTTCCGGATTGGCTGCTTTCGTTCCGAATGGTATGCAGAAATAAAGTATTATATATATAATATAGGTATAGATTTTGCTCATAGCTGCGATGGGTGAGATATTAATGTATAGGTCAAAATTACTCAAAAGTTCTGTTTCTGCCAAATTAGGATTGGTATTTTAGGCTGCAAGTGTTAATTTCAGTAGTGAATTAGGCGCTTTTTGATACTTATTTGTTAAATTTCTGTTAAAACACTCATGAGGGTTTGGAGGGAATGTAGGAAATGTCTACCTTTGCACTCGCTTTTGAGAAGCAAGGCCTACGGCGGTAGAGCTTAAGAGAGAATAACAAATCTG
>NZ_JAIDEN010000130.1 GCF_029054785.1 Duncaniella sp. | reverse complement strand
CCGCAAACGCTGATACCTATCAGTACTCCCACTCCTCCCGATTGCCCTCCCAAATCTACCAGATCTCCCAAAATCCCTCCCGAAAAACTCCCCATTTTCCCCATAGCTCCCGCCGGACGTCTCCCCACAAAGACCTTTCTCACAGCTTGCCAATTTAAAGGTCAGGAGATTCCGGCGGGAGTCTTATATCCGGACCTCGCGTAAGAATCGGTCAGACAATAAACATTACGGCCCTGACAGTTGTTACTTGTGTATATCTCCAATTAACACCCACCAATTTCAACTGTTATGAAGGCTAAATTATTCGCCATGGCACTGGCCCTGACCGCGATGTTGGGCACCCAGCATGCCGAAGGCTGCTCACGAGTGCTCTATGTCGGCTCCGACAGTCTGCGCATCGTAGGCCGTTCACTTGACTGGAAAACACCCATCCCGACAAACATATATGTCTATCCCCGCGGCATGAAAAAAGCCGGCAACTCTCTGCCGGGATCAGTGGAATGGACTTCTAAATACGGATCAGTCTACGCCGTCAGCTACGAGGGCGGCATCACGGAAGGCATGAATGAAAAAGGCCTCGTAGTCAACGGACTCTTCTGTAAAGGCACCGTCTATGTCAACGACTCGACCAAAAACAGGCCGCCGATGTCACTGGCCATGTTCCCCGCATGGATCCTCGACCTCTGCGGGACAACCGACGAAGCCGTAGCCCTGCTCGCCGCCCAGGATTTCAACATCTCAGGTGCGACATTTGACGAAGGCACCACCTCCACCCTCCACTGGGGCATCACCGATCCTTCGGGCAAATCGGCAATGGTCGAATTCGACCACGGAACCATCCGTATCTATCAGGGCCAGGACCTCAGAGTCCTCACCAACGACCCCACCTATCCGCAGATGAACGCCATCAATGACTACTGGGTCAAAAAGGGTGGCACACACACCCTCCCCGGCACCGTCTCAAGTCCTGACCGATATGTCCGCGCCGACTTCTTCGACCAGAATGTCGAAAAGACCGGCGACGCAGACCTCGGAGTAGCGATCACACGCTCAATCCTCTTCAACGTCTCCGTCCCCTACACCTACACCGTCCAGGGCGAAGGCAACATCAGCTCGACCCAGTGGCGCTCCTTCTCCAACCTCCGCGACCGTCTCTACTACTTCGATGTGGTCACCAACCCCGGCCTCTTCTACATCGACCTGAAGAAATGCGATCTGCGTCCGGGCGCGCCGGTCATGAAACTGGACGTCTCCAAGAGCAAAGACTACATAGGTGATGTCACCGGCAAACTCTTCCGCTCCAAAGCGTTCACACCAATGTATTGAGAATCCACTCTATCAACTATAAAAAACACACTTTTACTGTTACTGCCCCTCATCCCGTCAAATCCCGGATGAGGGGATTTTTTTGCGCGGTGAATTTTTTTTATTACTTTTGCAATATATATAGGACAATTTCAACCGGAAATCATGCGGAAACTGTTTATCATACTGATACTTGGCCTCACCTCGCTGCTCTCCGGCGCCGCCACGCGCTGGGAAGCTGTCGATGCGCCTGACCGCATGTTCACCGAAATGCGATCCGATCCGGAAGCCCAGGCGGAAATGGCCGTGCGCGAAAATTTCATCTATATCGCCACTCCCCGTCCGGTCAGCGTGAAAGTATTCACAATCCTCGGTCAGCTCATATCCCAGGCAACACTTCCTGCCGGAATCCACCGCCTGCCAATGAGCGCCAAAGGAATCTATATCATTAAAATCGGAAGCTCCACCAGACGTGTAACTATCTGATGCCCAAAGCCAGACTAATCATCAATCCGATCTCCGGCACGCGAAGCAAAGCCGGACTTGACCGCATGGTTATCGACGCCCTCCGCCCCTTCGGCTGGGAAGTCGAGACCGCTTATACCAAAGGCCACGGCGACGCCACTCGCCTGGCTCTCTCAGCCATAGAAAAAGGATGTGACTCTGTTCTTGCTGCCGGCGGTGACGGCACAATCAACGAGACTGCCGCAGCGCTTTGCGGCACAGGTGTCGTTCTCGGCATACTCCCTTGCGGTTCGGGCAACGGTCTTGCCCGACATCTCGGCATTCCCGTAGACCTCAAGGAGGGTCTCAAGGTCATCATTGAAAACCACGCGACAGACATCGACTACGCAACCGTCAACGACAAGAAATTCTTCTGCACCTGCGGAGTCGGCTTCGACGCCGCCGTCAGCGCGGCTTTCGCCAAAAAGAAAACACGCGGAAAACTCACCTACATACAGAGCACTTTCCAGACCTATGCCAGCTATGAGCCGGAACACTACACCATCATAGCCAACGGCAAGACTCTGACCGAAAAAGCCTTCCTTGTGGCCGTCTGCAACGCTTCGCAATACGGCAACAACGCCTACATAGCCCCCAGCGCCTCAATTGACGACGGGCTTCTTGACGTCACCATCATCCACGCGGGCAACACTCTCTCGACCGCCCTGGTAGGCGTCGACATGCTCACCGGAATGATCGAACGCAACATGCTGATCCACACCTTCCGGACCGACAACATCATCATCGAGCGCGAACACCGTGGCCCCTCCCATGTCGACGGCGAGCCAATGGAGATGGACCACCGCCTGAACGTCCGCTGTCATCACAAAGGACTGCGCGTATTCACCCCCGGTGTCGTCCACCCCTTCAAACCGATCCTGACCCCGGTTTCCGCTATGTTCAACGACTTCAGGATCGCTGTCAACAATCTGTTCCAGAAATAAGATAACAACAATCATTCAATGCCGGCCGAGATTGCAAAACATCACTGCCGGGCATCCACTGCACCATACCATCAAAATTTTCACGGCTGCGGGTGAACACATTCGCCCGGCAAGGCGTTGTTATAATGAACGTCAACTATTGTATTTATGAAAGGGAACGCAAGATTGTTAATGGTGTTAACAGCGTTATATCCCTTGGGTCTGTCGGCTCAGGGGATAGCTGATATTATCTCACGGCTTGAATCAATCGGGTGCTACGAGGCTGATGCACGTTTCAGTGTCACACTGCCCCAGAGCGAGAGCGATGTGGTCTACACCGTCGGCCTCTCCTCAGCCCCGGCCCCCGGCGACCCTCTGGCCCCCTGCTCCTACCTGACCGACTGGTCACTGGAGACCCCGACAGGCCACGTAGAGGGCTTCTCGGCCTATTTTGACGGCCATCACTACCGCTACCGCAACGAACGCCTCCAGGAATACCACATGGAGTGGGACTCAATCCCGTTCCGCCCGACAGGCCGCTCTGCCGGAGTCCAGGGAAGCGCCCAGTTCGCCGACCTCTACCCCGCGTTCATAGCCCGCGAACTGAAAACGATGTCCGGCGACAGCCGTTACAGCATCTCAGTGGCCCCTCCCGCAACATTCAACGGCAAAAAAGCCATCAAAGTCTCGACGGTCTTCACTGTCAGCGAGGTCGTGGCCACAGAAAAGGACTTCTTCTTCGACGCAGAGACCATGCTCCCGCTGCGCATCGACACCGAAAGCAATCCGGGACAGATCACCGAGCAGACAATCTTCGTCAGCTACACCTATCCGGAACGGATGAACTGCCCGGACCTTTCAGACGCGGCGCTCACAGCCCGATATCCTGAGATTTTCGAAAAATACCGCGAAAACAATTTCCACATCGAAAATCTTGCCGGCACACCGATGCCAACCTTCACTCTGCCAACCACCACAGGCGAGCGCTACACCCACCACCGTGGCGAAAAATTCGCCGCACCGACCGTCATCGCCATCCTCGACCCGGTGTCAGGATTCAACTCCGAGATCGTGGAAGCTGTCCGCGGTGCCGCCGACTCTCTGCCCAAGGCCGTGGATGTCATCTGGGTCTTCAACTCGACAAACACCGACGCGATCGAGGCGGTCGTACCCTCCGTGCGCCCCGGCGAACACCTGCTGATGAACGGCAAGTCACTGGCCCGCGACTGTGGTGTCACCTCACTCCCGGTAGTCATCATGGCCGACAGCGACGGCAATATCAAAAATGTCAATCTCGGACTCAACCGCGAGTTGGGAAACGTTGTTTTACAGACAATGGCTCTCACAGACTGAGCCCCCGCCATCCGGACATACTTATAAATTCAAAAAACAAATATATAGACATATATGGAAACCGTATTTTTCAAAGGACAAGCCTGTCACACCTGCGGTACCTTGCCTTCAGTAGGCGAAACCGCACCCTGCTTTCACCTCTCAGGACCAGACCTCTCCCAGCTGCTCTGCACCGACTTTGCCGGAAAGCGGGTTGTCCTGAACATCTTCCCAAGCCTCGACACAGAGGTCTGCGCCATGAGTGTGCGCCGTTTCAATGAAGAAGCCGCCAAGCTCGACGACGTAGTGGTGATCTGTGTCTCTATGGACCTCCCCTTCGCGATGGGACGCTTCTGCACAATCGAAAACATCAGGAATGTGCTTTTCGGCTCGGCCTTCCGCTCGCCGCTGTTCGGGCAGAAATACGGTGTTCAGCTCGTCGACGGCCCCCTGGCAGGACTGCTGACCCGCGCGGTGCTGATCCTCGACGAAAACCGCCGGGTGATCTTCCGCGACCTCGTCGAAGAAATCTCCAACGAACCAGACTACGAAGCTGCTCTCAAAGTCCTATCCGAGAAAGCCTGAGAGCCGAAATTGAGATAAATATAAACGACAAAAGGGCAGACCGAAATCTGCCCTTTTGCCGTTTATCATATCGTATGAGACAGGCCGGAGAGTCAGCCCAGCACCTTTTCATAGACCTCAACCGTCCGGCGGGCTATGCAGTCCCAGTCATACGGCGAAAGGTCATAGCTGCGTGGAGATCGACCTGCGGAACACCTGCGGCACAAGGCCTCGGACAAGGCCCTGACATCGCCCGCAGGGAAAAAGTCGTCACTGCGCAGTGCCGAAATACGGTTGGCGGGAATGTCGCTCACCACAACATCGAGATCATAGCTCATCGCTTCAAGCAGGGCTATCGGCAGTCCCTCATGATAGGAGGGGAGCACAAACAGCGATGCATTGCTCATCAGCTGGTTGAGTTTCTCGCCGCGGATAAAGCCGGTCAGCACAACTCCGTTTTCACGGGCCTTGGCCTTGAGGGAGAGCGAATAGCTGTCCTCATGGTCGCTGTCACCGGCAATGGCCAGTCTGATCCCCTTTCCGGCCAGACCTGAGGCGGCGAATGCATCGATCAGATCATGGAAACCTTTCTCCTTCACAAAGCGCCCGATCGCAAGGATATAGCGGGTGTCGGCCAGACCGATGGTCGAGAGATAGTCCGTGCGCGGTGATTTTTCCGGTCGGTTGACACCGTTGAAAATCAGATCGGGAGTGCTGAAACCGTATCTCTTCTTCAGAATTCCCGCAATGACTTCTGAAATCACAATGACGCGGTTGCTGAATCGGGTCCCCATTCGCTCGCCGAATTTCAGGACGCTTTTCGCAAGGCGCCCCCACTTCTGCCGGTCATAATCAGGCCCGTGGTTGGTCATCACCACTTTCAGGCCCAGCAGACGGGCAAACGGAGTGACCACAGCGGGACCTATGGCATGGATGTGCACAATGTCAGGCCTGAGTCCGCGCGCACGGATCACGCCGAGCATCGTATGGACTATGGCCTCCAGACTCTTCTTGCGCGGGGCATACACGTCAATGAGTCTGACACCGCGATAGGAAGTCCGGCGGTTGTCATCGGCGATGTAAGGCGTGCGGCGGATGACCGTCACATCATGACCCATCGCAGCGATGCGCGGATACAGCTCCTCACAGTGGGTCTCAACACCGCCGAGAATGTCAGGAATGCCTCTTGTGCCTATGACTACGATCTTCATATCACACCTTTCCCAGCATTCCCTGACGCGGATCCTGCCCGACGTCACACCATTTCTTGTCAAGATCAGGCTTCAGACCGCGCAGGGAGCGCAGTTTGTTGCGCAAGGCCCATGCAAGCGGATGTCTGATATACTTGTGCATCACGGGCGAAGCCGTCCCCACCATCCAGCAGTTCTTCTGACAGGTACACACCTTGGCCCTGACCTCGGCGGCCTTCTCGCTTGTCCAGATTTCCATGAAAGGAGCGTCGTGGATATTGCCCATCGAATCCTTCCAGTATTTTTCCTCCAGGCCGTTGCAGGGATAGACCTCACCCCAGGGGTCGATGAAGAAATTGGCCGAGCCGGCCTCGCAGGGGAGCATACGCCGTCCGCCTTCTATGTAGTTGATCAGCCCCATGTTGAAATAGGCCCTGAACCATGATTTCGGACTATTTTCCTTCAGCTGCCAGTCAATGAGGGTGCGGAAGTCCTCACAGACCTCGTCGCGGTTGGTGATGGCGTTGTCGTCCTTGTGGAAATAATAGGAATTGTGGAATGCCGCCGTGGCAAACTCCAGTCCAAGCGAGAGCGAGAGACGGTAGAGCGACAGCATGTCCTTTGAATTGTTGTTGGAGACCGTGCAGCCGAAGCCGATATCCTTGAGCCCCATCTGCTTTAGGCGCAAAAGTGTGCGCAGGCCCTTGTCAAAACCGCCCTCACGGCCCCGAAGCTCGTCGTTTTTCCGACTCAGGCCTTCGATTGAAATTCTGATACCTATGTTGGGAAAACGTTCGGCGAGGGCTATGATGCGGTCTTCGAACCATCCGGATGTCGAAATCACAATGCGGTCAGTATGGCGGTAACATTCTTCGACAATCTCGGTCAGGTCCTCGCGGATGAAGGGTTCGCCGCCCGTGAGGTTGATGAATTTCAACTTCGGAAGCGAACGCAGGTCGGAAGCCTTTATCTCCTCCTTGCGGTCGGTGGGATACTGCCAGATGTTGCACATCTTACACCGCATCGGGCAGCGGTAGGTCAGTATTATTGAAGCGTCAGTAGGTTTTATACGGTTCATTAAGGTTATTCACTCAGCAATTAAGATCTTGTTTAACAAGTCTGATATATCGTTTTAAGTATCTCATAATGCCTCTCGGCAGAAAAACTTTCGAGGGCTTTGTCTTTTATGGTTCTATTGTTCCAATTGTGTGCGAAGGCTTCGTCAAGGGCACGGCGCAGATCCTTACGGCTGCCGCTACGGAAAACGATGCCTGACTCTCCCGGACTCAGCAACTCCGGAATTCCTCCGATCTCAGCGCCGACAACCGGGGTTCCGGCACAAAGTGACTCGATGACACTCAGAGGGTTGTTTTCATACCACAGCGACGGGATCACCGAGCATGTGGCTTTGTTGAGTAAGGCGCTCACCTGCTCTGCGCTGCAATGGCCGAGAAACTCGATGTTGCCACATCCGGCATAGCGCTCCATCAGCTGTTCATGGAGCGGTCCGGTGCCTGCCACTTTCATGCGGTAGGGCGAGCCGACGACTGTTTCGAGCATCATCTCCACACCCTTCTCGGCTGAAAGACGCCCGACGTAGCAACAATAGTCCTCACGGTCCGCCGACAGATCGGTCCGTGCAAAACGCTTCAGTTTTTCCGAGTCGACGAAATTCCAGACCGTGTGAAGTTTCCCGGACCGGAAACCGCCTTTCAGCATCATCTCGCGCATGAAAGCGCTCGGACAGACAAAAGCGTCGACATTGCGCTCCAGCACCTGCCGCGACCATTTACACGCTTCAAGCCAGGCCATGACGCTTGCCGCCATCGAGCCTTTCATGCAGCGCTTCCTCACCACAGAGAAGGGAGAGGCAAGGCAGTCCTCACAGGGCCGCCCGTCGGAGAGACAATTGTAGGAGGGGCAGATCAGCTTATAGTCATGGAGCGTCCAGACAACTTTCATCCCCCTCTTGCGGGCCATAGCGGCCAACTGAGGCGAGAGATAGCTGTGGATATTGTGGAGATGCACGATGTCAGGGGCAAAGACATCGAGGATACGGCTGAACGAAGCGCGGATGTCACCCATGCCGAAAATTCGCTTCACTGCTTTCAGCTTCTCGCTGACCGAGCCGGAAAACTCTACCTGCGAAGCAAAATACGCAGACCATTCCGAAGCCGTGTTTTCAGGAAAATCCATCGAGAAGACAGCCGTGTCAAAACCCTTCTCGCCCAAAAGGCGTTCAAGATTCATGGCACAGATACAGTCACCCCCGCGGGGATAATAAAACTTATTGACAATCAGAACTCGATTCTTCATTTACAGGAGAATTAACGGATATCCCTCATCAATAAAACGGACCGGAGGTCCTTATATTGCATCAGTCCATACGGTTTCACCAAAGCGGAAAGCAAAGCGGCCCTTGCCGTCGCTAAGGTGCGAGGGCACGGACCGGGTAATTTCAATGACCGGTGCTATATGCGGGCTTATCAATAGGCTACCACCGACCAGAGATCGCGGATGCGTTTCTCAGGATCCCACTTGCGGTTGAAAGTCCATGAGGCAGTCACGGCATGGAATTCAGGAGATCCGGCGGCGGTGTCGATATTGTCGGCAAGCCATCCGCTGTGACCACCGTCGCGGGTGCAGCCGTAGTAGTAGACACGGCGGCCCCAGGGACAGGGATCAACCTCTTTGCCCGACGAGAGGGCGGGCTGGGCCTTGTAGGCATGGTTGATGTCCGCATCAATGATGTTTTTCGACATGCGGCAGTTGAGCACCATGAACTGCGAGTCGTGATGATAGCGTCCGAGCGGTGTCGGCTTCAGCGCATCAAATTCCGAGTTGGTCACGACGAACTTGTTGCTTATGTCGCCGCGGCCATCATGCCAGAGAATTGCGCGGGAGTCGCCGAGGAAACGGCAGCGGGTGGCATAGCAGGTGCCGCGCGGGCAGATGAAGTCCACTCCCGGACAGCGGACATAGAGATCGGAGTGGTAGTAGAGTCCACCCTTGCCGTCCTCACCCTTGCCCCAGAGCGAGAGAGCGTCGTTTCCGTCGGAAATGATGTTGCTGTTGATGATGATTGTGCGTGTGGCCTTGCCGAAGACCGCAAACTGATGGGTGGTTGTGTTAGAGACCGTTGTCCCGTAATTGTTTATGACAGTCAGGCCGCTGATCAGGCAGTCATTGGCCTTTTCGGTGAGGCTCAGGATGCCGCGCGGCGCTTTCTCTCCGCGGAATTCCTTCAGCATCACGGTTTCTCCGGCTTCCGCGCCGACAATGATGCAGCTGTCACGCAGCTCGCCGACAAGCACGATGTTCGGACGGTCGATGATGACCTTCTGGTTGTAGAGACCCTTGCGGATGAGGATCCTGAAAGGCTCTGTGCCGTTTTCAGGCGCTTTGTCAATGGCGGCCTGGATGCTCTCGCCACGCTTGACAACCGCGTCGAACATCTCCTCCTTCACCTTTGGCTGGACGCCGAGTCTGAAAGTGCCGTTTTCGTTGGCGCCCTTGGTCGAGAGACTTATCGACACCTTGTTCTGCGGGTCATATCTGTCGGCCCACTTGTCATAGAGTTCATAAAGATCCGCCGGACGGCTGCCATACCAGGAATAGCCGTTGCGGCGCTCGCTGCCGATGTCCTCAAGTCTGCGGCGGGGAATTCCGTCGCGGTCACAGACAAAGGGAATGCAGTTGTCAAGATCATAATATCTGGCCCAGAGCGGTCCGGCGAGCGAATCCTTGACGAGCACGGTGTTGAACTCGCCATGATCCATCACACGGCTGCATGCAAGTCCGGTCAGCTTATATCTGTCGAACCAGCTCATGGCCCCGTGGACGGCGGCTTTGACCCGCTTGTCAGGATTGGGAATCGCCATCAGCAGCTCCACGATTCCGGCGCTTTCCGACGAGCAGAACGACGGAAGCTCATAGGCTCTGGCCGGTGCGGGCTTCAAAGTCTCACGGTCGTGTTGCTGACACCAGACGGTAGGCTTGCCGTTGACCACGATCTGAGTGGCAAGAATGCAGTCCACGCCTTTGTCAAAGGCCTTTTTCATCTTTTTCTTGCGGGCCTGATCGCAAAGATCGCCGCCGTAAGGTTCTTTTCCGTCGCGGATGTCACGCAGTAGTATCATTGTGTTGACCATCGCATGGTCATTGTATGTGATGTGGGGCTGATAGTCACGCTGCACGGGCCAGAACTGCGGCCATCCGCCGTTTTTATACTGACCTGAAAGCAGATAGTCGACCCCAGCACGGAAACCGTCGCGGTAGCGAACATCGCCGGTAGCCTGATAGAGGCGGGCGAGGTAGATCATCTGTGTGGTGGTAGCGTCATTGTCGGTGGTCGAATCGTCACGACGTTCCTTGTCGGCAAGGACAGCGGCTTTCTGCTCAGGAGACATCGGAGTGACCATGTCGATATTTTTCGGCCAACCGCCGGTCACACGCTGCCAGAGCAGCACCTGATCGCCGATGCGGCGACCCTCTTCTGAACTCAGAAACGCGGCATCGGTGGTGCGCAGCACTCGCTTCGCATAGCGGCTCCCCTTTTCGGCTCCCTTATTGCCGGCAGCAACACCGACGGCCTGACCAAGTCCGCCCATACGGTTTGCGGCGCGGACCGACCAGCAGTCAGCCGAAGCGTCCGGCCCTACCTTATATGATGTCTTGGTGGTGAAAGCCACGACTTTGCCATGACGGCAGACGGCATAGAGCAGAGCATCGTCACTCCCCTTCCATTTCAGGCGACCGTTTTCAACGCGAACATCGGCAGGAAGAGCGGCTGGAGCGGCATCGGCATCGGGATTCCATCCGTCAAGCACGGCTGATTTGGTGTAGGATCGTGCCTCGGCCTCGGTGAGCACCGGGCTGTTGGCATGTTCCTTGCCTTCGCGGTCGACATAGAGCGAACGGCGACCCGAAAGGTCAAGCGCACCGGCTCCGGAAGCAAGATAAGTGTTATATTCGGCGAAACGCGCCGGCCAGCCGCCGCTCATATCGGCCCAGCCGTTATAGCCGCGCTTGTCTTTGGTGATCGGGGAAACATCTACCCTGGTGTTGATCCAGATGGCAGTCGGAGTGCCTTTGCCCCACGGACGGCCAAGGTAGTAGGTGACATCGGGAGTCTCGCTCCTGATGTAGCAGCTGTCCATGACATAGCCGTATTTGCGTGGCACCGAAGGCACGGCGAGATAGCCGCCCTGACCGCACTGCTGGAAAGTCACGCCGTCATAGTAGACATCACCCTTGCCGCAGATATAGTCGGTGCGGCCACGGATGACACCTCCGTCAAAATAGAAGCGGCCTGAGGCGTTGTTCGAGACATAGGTGTCCTGATAGCCCCAGATGCAGATGTTTCTGGCTATCGTCTTGTCCGAGCGGTCGTGCAGAACGATGTTGCGGCCTGTGTGGTCGGCCATTCCGCTCTTCATTGTCAGGTCCTGGAGATAGGTGTCATGGGCGGGAGACTCGATGATCAGCACATCGCCCTTGCCGATACCCTCCAGGGGGCACGAAGGGCCGAAGCCGTTGTCCCAGGAGGCCGGAGGTGTGGTATTGACAAGGACTGTACCCTCGCGGCTTTCGCCGATGATGGAGACATTCGGGGTCTTGAGCCAGGAACGCGGATCGCCATACTCCAGACCGTCGCCTCCGACGGTTGTTCCGCTGACCGGGATCTGATATTCTCCGTCCATTATGAAAATGCGGAAGCGCTGTGTGGTGTCCGACCGGTTGTTTGCAGCCGTGAGGGCCTCGCGGAAAGAACCGTCGCGCGGCACGACGAAATCATAAAGTTTCTTTTCAATGGCATTGGCATTGAAGGCAAGCATAAGGCCTGCCACAAAAGGCAATAGTTTCATTCAGTGAGGTATTTTGATTCAGGAGAGCAGTGACAGCGCCGCTTAAGAGGCGTTTTTTCACGCCACGAAGCAGCTTGTTTCGGAGTGTTAACTTTCATTAGAACGCCTTTTTCCATACTTATATTGCATCCGACTTCCGGCAATAAACACCGAAAAAAGAATTTGGGCCGGCTTCATTCACATGGAGCCGACCCCGATGGGTTCTTGGATGTGTCCTGCTGAGTGACACACAAGGGTCATGGATTTAAGGTGTTGTTTTTTTTACAGATTCATACCAATTGTGTATTGTTCATCAATTAGAGGTCGTTTAATAACAATAGTTAAAATCTGAGCGACGGTATTATCTTTTTTCTTTTAATAATTTCAGGTCTGAGACTTTTTAAAGTTACCTGAGCCTTGGTGTCTCTTTTGCTAAATTGTTGAAATTCGTCAGTCGCATAGCTC
>NZ_JAIDEN010000013.1 GCF_029054785.1 Duncaniella sp. | reverse complement strand
CGCATAGCTCGCTATGCTCCTTTCTCATTTACAACAATTTATCTAAAAGATACACCACTCAGATTTTAACTCTTGTCTTTAAACAACCTCTTATACCTCGCAGGGGCTATTGTCCGGCGCGCTTTTTGCGGTAGAAATCACGCATGATATACCAGGCTTTCTTGCGCTGTCCGCGGTCCGAGACAAGACCCTTTCGGTTCCAGCCTTCCTGATTCAACGGATGAAAGCGGAAAGGCGAACGGAAATCAAACAGAATCCAGG
This sequence comes from Duncaniella sp., assembly GCF_029054785.1. Lineage (GTDB taxonomy): Bacteria > Bacteroidota > Bacteroidia > Bacteroidales > Muribaculaceae > Duncaniella. The sequence goes on along the minus strand of NZ_JAIDEN010000013.1, from coordinate 21,158 downwards.
GAGAAACACCGGCAAGATTCGGAATATTTTCCATCATGCGCAGATTGTCTTCATAAAGACGTGCCTGATAGTCTTCGCTCCAGGAGCTGACCACATCGCGGCTCCCAGACTGTCCATACAGAGCCTCTCCGCCGAATTCTGAGATTATCAGCGGTTTGTCGGGAGTCACCTCCCACACTGATTCAGCCGGTGACAAAGGCCACGGGTGATACCAGCCCATGTATTTGTTGACAGCGACCACATCAAGGTTTTCAGTAAAGGGATCGTCCATCGTGAACAGTCGGCGGTCTTCGTCAAAACCGACAAGATCGAATGCCGCCACGTAGAGACGTGTGGTGTCAATCTCCTTGCCTGCGTCCAGAAGTGATTTCAGGAAGTCGTTGCGCTCTGCCGATGGCTTCGTCTCATTGGCCACTCCCCAGAAGCCCACTGCACAGCGGTTTTTGTCGCGGCTGATCATCTCGCGAAGCATTGCCTGGGCCTTCGAACGAGTGCTGCTGTCAGCAAAATCAATTCCCTGCCAGATGGGGATCTCCTGCCAGAGGACAATGCCCATCTTCTCGGCCATGCGCACCGTGTATTCATTCTGCGGATAATGTGCCAGGCGTATCATATTGACACCAAGCTCACTCGCCTCGTTCAGCAGCATCGTGGCATCAGCCTTGGAGAAGGCACGGCCCATCCGTTGTGGGATTTCCTCGTGAAACGAGATGCAGCGCATGAACTGAGGTTTCCCGTTGATCAGTATCTTTGTTCCGGCAACTTCTATGTTGCGGAATCCGATCTCTTCCGAAACCTTGTCTGCTCCACCTCTTACAATCACGTCGTAGAGCACGGGAGCTTCCGGAGCCCATCTTTTCAGATTTTTCACCTGAATGGAGCCTGACACACGTCCGGCGGCGTCTGTCACGGACTTAAAGCTCTTCCGCAGAGCCGGGATCTCGACCGAGATCTCAACACCTGCTTCAGGACGCGACATCCTGACATCAATATCAATCACGTCAGGACTGCCCTTGCGCAAGCGGACAAAGTAGTCTTCAACATAATTGTCGGGAACGCTAACCAGCATCACATCACGTGTGATACCTCCATAGTTCCACCAGTCGAAGGCAAGAGCCGGAATCGCATCCTTTGTACGGCGGTTGTTTGCCTCGACCACCAAGAAATTGTCGCCGTCGGTCAGGGCATCGGTGACATCGACTTCGAACGGAGTGAAACCACCCTCGTGCGAAGCGATTTTCCGCCCGTTAAGATAGACATTGCAACGATAGCTGACAGCACCGAAATAAAGGATCTGACGCTTTCCGGGCTGCGGCATGGACTCAAAATGGCGGCCATACCACACGGTGCCTTCATAATATTTCAGTTCCGGATTCTGCGAGTTCCAGTCGCCCGGCACTTCGAGACGCAGACCGCCGTCAAAAGAATATTCATAGAAATCTGTCCGGCCTTCCGGAGAGCGGTTTTCATAGACTTTCATCCGGTCGCCCTGATCATAGAGATCAACGATCGCATCCCAGCGACCATTGAGCAGACGGTAGTCACGCCCGTAGACGTTAGTCATCAGCGAAGCCGAAGCTGAAAAACACAGAGCCACAAGGGCAAGCAGAAAAAACGGGATTCTTTTCATGGTGTCACACATTTGTTGTCTTCAAATCAGTTTGAACCGCACTTCCTGAGAAAATCCATCACCCAGTTCCAGGCCGCCGCCCCCTGCTCTGCGTAGGCATAATGAGCGGTAGTTTCCGCGATGCGGAGTTCTTTGGGAGCATCAATGACATTATAGACCGACATTGTAGTTGTCGGCGGACAGACCATGTCATTGTAGCCGAAAGTATAGAAACCGGGGACATTCACCTCGCGAGCGAAACTCGACACGTCGAAATAGGCCAGAGTGTTAAGAATCTGCGGTGTGTGGAACTTCTTGTCTTTGAGAGTATGCGGCCATCCGCCGGCACGTCCGGCCGTGTAACCGGCCATGTCGCTCATGGCAGGATAATACGATACAAGACCTTTGACGCGCTTGTCGAGACCGGCGATAATGATCGACAGTCCTCCACCCTGACTGCCCCCGAAAGTGGCGAGGCAGCCGTTGTATTCCGGAAGCTGTTCGATAAAGTCAATCCCGCGCACACAACCGGTGAAAATCCGCTTGTAGTAATAGCGGTCACGGTCCTCCATGTTGAACGAGTGATAGCGTTTCAGCGCTCCGTTGTAAAGCCCCGCATACACCTCGGCAGGCTGGTTGACCGGAATGCCATGCACTCCGACCTCAAGCACGATAAATCCCTTTTCAGCATGGGTTATATCGCCGTTATATCCGCGCACACCGGCTCCCGGAAGTTTCAGCACAGCCGGATAGCGCCCTTCGGCGGCAGGCATCGAAAGAATTCCATACATTCTTGAACCCCAGTCATTGTTGATCCAGGAAACATGATATACCTTAACTTTCGAGGTGCAGCGTTCAGGCATCAGAGTCATCATTGGCTCAAGATCCCATTTGCGGGCATCGGCAACCGCCTTTTCCCAGAAATCTTTGAAATCAGCAGGCTGCCGGGTCACCGGAAGAAGCGCTTCAGGCGCAAACCCGACGGTGCCCATCCCTTCATAATCTCGTCCGTCTTTTTTCATGCTGACACGGCAACGCAGAAAACCGGGCTGCTTCATGGTACCGCCTTCGATGGTCCCACGGCCATTTTTCAGTTTCACTTTTCCGCTCTTGTGAGGAGTCATCATATCCTCGCTTATGTCATAGCTCAGCTCGATGTCACCCTCAGGCACGTCACATCTGAAAAGATTGACACTGAATTTCACCTTTTCGCCGGGCTTGCGGTTCCACTGTCCGTCCTCCGGATAGACCGAGAGTTTGTAGAGACGCTCCGCAGGCTGCGAACTTGCACAAAATGCGACAAAGACAAAGCTGATAATGAATATTATTCGTTTAAGGTACATGGCAGAATTTTTTATCGTATATGGTATGTTCGTTTACGTAAAGATCAATGTTTTTCCTTATATCTGTACATCACAAAATCATTCGGTTTATCAATGGCGATCTCAATCGAGCCGTTGCGACCGGCCCTGAGAGTCTGCTTCACTCCATTGCCGATGACAGGTGTGAGCTCAACCTCACAACCGTCGGCAAACCAGGTGTCAATCGCGCCAACCGACTGCTGATTGTCTTCACGATAGATCAACAGATAGCCCTCTCCGTCAGGCAGCAACGACTGGAAGCCGGTCCATGAACGGCCCGACGGCTCATCGCCTACCGGCAGAATGGTCCCGCGGTGGAAGTCATGCTGCACCGAGCGGTAAGCCTCGATCAAAGGCCTGATTCCGAAAGCCTCCTCAGGCAGATTGGAGGCCTCCATCCATGCCAGAGGCTGACCGGCCATTGTGACTGCAAACACATAGGAAAAATCATAGCGCGACGGTGCGAAGACATCACCTTCATATTTGGCCTCGTTGCGCCACTTGTTGAGGAATTCGATCTGAAGACGTTCGGCGGGTACATAGCGTGAAAGCATCCACAGATTTCTCAGCGTCCAGTAAGGATAATAATTTCCCCAGTCCGTATAGCGGTTTTCAAGGAAGATGTTTCCGTATTCATTGAAAAAGTGATAGCCTCCGCGGCGGCTGGCCGTAGCATCGAGATTGAACATGACCTCATTGTCTGTCCCGGCAAGCACCCGGTCAAAAAGTTTCCGCAGATTCTCCTCTCCGGATTTCGAACTGACGGTCAGGCCGTCGATCTTGAACATTCTGATTCCATAGTCTTTCCAGAGGCCTATGATTGTCGCCGCATCCTTTTCCCAGTCGGCAAAATCGTTCTGCACACTCGGATTGAACCACAGGCCAATCTTGATGCCCAATTCGCGGCCACGGTCGACAATCGGTTTCAGTCCGCGCGGATATTTCTCCGGATCAGGGGTCCAATAGGACGCATTGGCATATATATCCTTGAACGAGCCGCCGGCCGATGCCGAATTCGGGCTCTTGCCAGCCTGCCATCCGTCGTCAATCTGAAAAAGAGTGATTCCAAGAAGGGCGGCCTTGTCGAGTTCGGCCAGACAGAACGCCTCGTTGACTTTTGCATCCTGCGAGCGGTCGCCCCAGGTGTTCATCATCACCATTTCGTCGCGGCCTGGATCAAGCACCCGACACTGTTTCTGATAGGCTCTCAAGGCACTGAGTGCTGACAGTTCATCCTCTCCGAAAGTGCAGAGAACCGACCCGTAGGTACTTGTCCACTTCTCCGGGCCGACATCCTTGTCATCCACTCCGAGGCCTGTCACCATGAACGATCCGAAATCGCTGATGAAATCGCCCCCTTTGTATGCGAGCTGTACGCCCGAACAAGGAGCCTCTTTCAGAAAGACGAAACCGCCTCCGTTATCGCCGTCGGTCACGGTCAGGATGTTGCCGCGGTAATTCGTCTTGCGATATGAGATAAAATCCCGCTCATCGACAAGATTGTTGTTCCAGTCGGTTATATCACGAAACTCCACTGCACGGCCATGCCAGTGCTGTCCGGGAAGAGCCAGACGGTCAAGGACGGCTGTCACCGGCTTCAGTTTCATGTCTCCGGAATGCTCTATATTGCTGCGGTCGGCCTCGCTGACCTCCTTCTCGGCGACTCCGCTCAGAGTTCCGCGAAGACGGGTGTCGACGGCTATGGCGGGCACCCCTTCATAGAGGCGGTAGGAGCGTTCGACCTCCAGATCGCCGAGACGGTAGCTTACAGTGGTCACCAGCCGATCGGGACGGATGCCGTCACCGGCCACTTCTTCCACCCGGATCTTCCCGCCGGAAGGAACAGCGCGGTTCACCACAAAGTCCGCATTTCCGGCGGATGATGTCCAGCTCTTGCCGGAAAGTTTATCGGTCACACGGCAGGTGATAAGATGACCGTCGTTCCAGAGATAGACACGCTCGATACGGCTGTTGCCCATCTTCAGAGTGTCACCTGACAGTCGTGAATAACACTCCCCTGCTGCGGCTCCGAAGGCCGCAGTCAGAAGAAGCGAAATAGTCAGCAGTCTTGTTTTCATTGATATCTGATACTTGGAAAACTGTTAGAGGGTGTTGGTACTTGACAAGAGGATCTTCCTCTTAGAGGGTGTTTCATAACAAGAGTTAAAATCTGAGCGAAAGTTTTGAGGTGTATATGACTCTGAATCGAAGGAGCATAGCGAGCTATGTGACTGAGATGAAGAGTCATAGGCGCCCAAAACTTTCACAGGCGATGGTATTATATTTTCTTTTTTAATAATTTCATGTCTGAGACTTTTTAAAGTTACCTGAGCCTTGGTGTCTCTTTTGCTAAATTGTTGAAATTCGTCAGTCACATAACTCGCTATGCTCCTTCCTCATTTACAACAATTTATCTAAAAGATACACCACTCAGATTTTAACTATTGTTATGAAATACCCTCTTATTCTTTCAGCATGCGTGGCACATCAAGCAACTCGTTGGGCAGGTTGAACTTCTGGTTGTCAGGCAGAGTGTCGGCAGGTTTTCCGGCCCCCTCCTTCATCATTGCCTTCAGTTCGTCGAGATGGTCCTGATATACTCCGCGGGGAGTCACACCATGTCTGTGACACAATGAAGCCGCCATCCCGACCACTTCGCCCATCATTCCGGTGGTACGCATCACCCGGACCGTACCCAAAGCCACATGGGTCACGCTTATATTGCGTCCGGCCATGAAAAGGTTGTCTATATTGCGCGAATAGAGACAGCGGTAGGGAACCGCATAGGGATGGATGAACACATGGTTCGTGGCCGCCTTGAACTCTCTGCCGGGAAATTTCTCACTGTTCTGAGGATCGGGGAAATGCAGGTCAAGGCTCCAGGTGGTGGTGAATGAGGCGTCTTCGTGGAACACGTTCTTGTCTATGTCGTCCTGCTTGAGCACATAGTCGCCCAACAGACGGCGGGACTCACGCTTGCCGGAAATATATCCGACCCATTCAAGACTCCGTGTGCGATACTTTCCGTTGTCCTTAAGATGATTTTTAAGATGGCTCCAGTTGGAATAGATCACCAGCAGGCCATAGTCGCGCACAGCCTCAGCCTCAGTGATCTGATTGCGGTTCATGCCTGTCTCCCACTTCCATTCTCCCATCGTGACACGCTCGCAGTTGTCATCGTCGAATTCAACACCATAGCTGAACTCCGGGAAACGCGACGGTTTACCGCCGTCCTTCGTGTACCACTGGATGGAGACTCCCATTGTCAGCGAATCAGCCGCTTCAGGAGCCAAGGGTTCGTCATATTCACTCCGCGACTCGCGTCCCATAGCGTAATCGGCACCTGCAAGATAACCGACAGAGCCGTCGCCCGTGCAATCGCTGAAAAGCGGCGCCTTGAGCACTATCTCGTTGTTCTCTTCCGTATGGCGCACGGTCACTGACCCGATATGGCTACCGTCGCAGCCGACGGCCACGGCCCGATAGCAGGGATACAGTGTCACCCCCGGTTCCGCCGCAATGAAAGAATCCTTCTTTTCATCCTCATAATACTCTCCGGGCTTGGCATTTCCGGCCCGTGAATGGCCGAACTCGCGGATCATGCGGCCCAGTCCCTCGTTCGGGCCAAGCTCGGCATGACCGCCGAGGTGGACTCTGACCTCCGAACTGTTGTTTCCTCCGAGCACCGGACGATCATTGACAAGAGCCACCTGCATACCGCCGCGGGCCGCGGCGACTGCCGCACACATCCCGGCGATACCTCCGCCGACCACCACAAGATCGTAGCTTCTGACCTCAGGTTCCACACCCTCAAGTCCCAGAGCCTTCCGGCGCATTGACTCAAGAGCCGGTCCACCGTCGGGCAGAGTGACATCACTCTCCGTGGTCAGATAGACGGCATCGCAGCGGCCGTTGAATCCCGTCAGGTCATGAAGCGCGATTTCACGGCGCCCGGCCTGAAGTCTGACTTTTCCGGCACATTGCCATTCCCATCTGTCACCTGTGGCTCCGAGCATTTCCGGCAACTGCTTGCCGCCGACCTTGATCCGGAACTTTCCCGGACCCTCCCCCTTGCACCAGGGGGAGGTCCAGTTGAAAGTACGCACATAGACCGTATAGAGACCACTTTCCGGAATCTCCACCTCCGTCATGGCGTCAGCGACAGGAATTCCCATCCCGTGGGCCATAAGATAGGAAGATCCCATCTGGTCCATGAACTGCTGGTCGACCACCCATCCTCCCTTGTCAGAGAAAGATTCGGTCTCGATCCACAGATCTGCCGCCACGGCGCTGAGGGAAGAGGCCAGCAGGGCCGCTCCACATGCAAGATATTTTTTCGCTACGTTCATCATCAGTTGACGTTGACAGTGGTGAGTTGCAGCCAGCCTTCAGGCGTGATGCCTTCCTTGGCTGAAATATGCAGACCGATCTCATTGTCTTTCGTTGTGTCGACAAGGCCGACAGCCCACTCGTATTCACCCTTGGCCACACCGCCGAGGCTGAAACGCGACTCATAAGTCGAAGGCTTGCCCTTGATCCAGTCGTTGAGACAGGGACCTTCGTCGACATAAACTTTCACAGGACGGAGAGTCGCTTTGTCAAGCAGAGCGAAAGCCACTTTATATTTCTGGTTCCACTGCGGGATGTTTGTCGGGCAGTAGCCCCATCCGAGATTGCACCAGCGGTGGGTGATTATCACATTGCCTGATGAAGAGACGCTGACCGGCACCGAAACCTTGTCGGGGTAGAGACGGTAGCCTCCCTCGGCAATGAATTCCGTCACAAGGTCATAGGCTTCGTTGAACCATGACCAAGTCTCGCCTTCGGTCAGAGAGCTGCCATAGCGGAAGTCCATCATGTTGACATTGGCACCCTTGCCTTCATAATATTCGCCCTTGCGGACATCGGCATAGTCGGCATAGCCGTCACCCTTGATCGAACCGCCGTGGGAGGTCTTCACCCAGCCGCCTTCCATGATGATCGGACGCTTGTAGCGGTGAGCGGCGGCAAAATTGCGTTCCCAGTCACTGTAATAGCTCTTCATGCCGAAAGCATCGTTGCGCAGAGAGAATCCCTTGTCGACTGCCATTTCAATCAGTCGCTCGGTCAGGGCGCTGACATTGTCGGTATATGAGGCGGTTGCAAGCAACGCGCGGTGGTAGTTGATGAAACAGGGCACACGCTTGAACTCATTCATATAGAGATCCGTGATCCAGTTGGCGACACTCTCGCGGGGATCATTGTTGCCAGTCGAATAGATGACGGTGTGCGATTCGCCCCATTTGCCCAGACCGGTACCGCTCATGAACATGGTGACGTCAGGATCGTCATACTTGGCGGCAAAGTCATGGATGAACTTTGCGAATTTTTCCTGAAACACAGGATCATCGGGATAAGGCGACCACACCTGCACGGAACCGGTTGTGGTGACATAGCCCTGCGCTCCCGCCTGACGTACATATTCAGGCGAGAAATTGGCATGCTTGTCCTGACTGTCACAGATAAAGCTGAAAGCGAGCATCATATTGCGTTCCTTGGCTCCTTTGACAAGCATCTTGAAACGCCGGGCCTCCACGGTGTTGCAGTCGTCATCCCAGGCATATTTTCCCTCTTCAGGGTTGAAATAAGTCCAGGCGGCACGGATGAAAAGCACATTTGAATAATCCGACACATTGATGATGCCTGCCGATGACTGCATCCGGTCATAATCGGCCCAGAATGTATCTTTCAGTCCGTCGCCAAGTCCGGTATACATCACCCAGCCGGTCAGTGGATTGCGGAGCATCTTATAACGTTCGGGCTTGACGGACACGACTTCGTTGCCTGCGATATCCCATCTGTTGGCACCGCTTTCGGGAGCATCGTCATCCGAACAAGAGGCATTTGCGAAGGCCATTGCCGCTGTGAGAAGCAAGCCGGAAGCCTTGCTCAGTATATTGCTGTTGATAAACATGATTTTCTCGATTCTTTAAGAGTTACTTATAATCAAATATCACGGTCAGTTTCTCGATGTCGACACAAACGTAGTTACAGTTTTCAGGCACGCAGAAGTAAGCATAGCGGTTGTCTGACTGTCCGGCTACGAGAGTCTGCATCTCTCCGTTGCTCACTGAAAGGTAGCCGCGTTTGGAGTTGCGCTTCGCATCGGCGGTCGAGCCGAAAGCATAGACATTGTTCTCGATGCTCGAAACAAGGAAGTTGAGAGCGCCTGTGGCAGTGACTTTCGACCAGTCGTCGGTCGAGGTGCCGCGCGGAATCACAGAACCGTGGTAAACGAACACGTTCGGATTGGCAAGCGACTGTTTGAGCTTATATTTCTCCTCGAATCCGGCCTTAAGACCTGCGTCGTGGGCTGCGTCGTTGAATCCGCCCCACATCCACAGTTCGGTGACTTCCTGATAATAGGGATTGATTCCGTCAACCGTATTGTTGTAGGAGACAACCTTGTTCTTAAGATCCGTATCGGGAGAGTAGATGGTCACAGTGCGGTTTTCGAGATCCACAACCACTCGGTAGATGCCGGCGGCAGGAATTTCCCAGTAGGAAGCGCCGACACCGCTTTCAGTAGCTGTCTGCGTGAAGTCATGAGCCTGACCGTCATGGATGTCATGATCGCCTGCTTCTTTCGGGACAATCGAGATTGCTGTCGCGTCGTTGAACTCGATAGGCAGATAAAGCTTACCGGCCTGAAGCTGTCCGCGCCATGCGTAGAGCTGATCGTTTTCGAGAGTACGGGCCACTTCGATGTCAGCACCGCCGGTAGCCGAGCCTGCCATCAACAGACGGTCGAGTTCAATAACGCTGCCTGCGGGAACGATCTTGACAGTATGGTTGATGAGGTTTACAGTAACGCGATAGTTTTCCTCCTCTGTGATGATCCAGCTGTGGGCTTCCGAAGCATCGACCATCACTGCCTCCATTTCGTCAGACTCGATCGGACAGTCAGCCCGGAGGGGAGACAGAGCATTGCTTTCATCCGCATAGCTTACAGGGAAATTCACCGAACCGGCTGACAGTTTGCCGTTCCATGTGTAGACCAGAGGATTGGCAGCCGAACTTACAAGCTCGATCGGCTTATCGCCGACAGCCGAACCACCGATATAGAGATGGTCAGCCAGATACTGCTTCGGACCATAGGTCTTTACAAGCACTTTTGCAGTGGCGATATCGGGAACCACCACGCGCGGACCCTCGAAAGAGGCTGTGACTGACAGATTGAGCGTACAGAGAGTGCTTGTAAGCTGACCGAAACGTCCGGTCAGCAGCTCCTGAAGCTCGCGGTTAGTGTACTGGCGGCGGAAAATACCGTCATCTTCATACTCCTTGACAGCCGCGGTGCTGCCGTCGACTCCAAGTTCATACTGATAGGTAGTGATATAGTCATATCCGTAGTCATGGGCGGCATTCCATTCAAGAGTGAGCGCCACAGCGTCGGGATTGCTTTCGTCAAGCACGACATATTCACTCGACGGCTCCAGCCGGATGACTGACAGATTGCGCGAATATGTGTTGTCGATGTCATCGTCGTCACAAGCAGTGAAGGCTCCGACGGCGAGCATGACTGCCGCCACTTTCAGGCAGCGTTTTGCCATATTGTCGATAAGATGAGTTTTCATTTTACAATAGATTTAGGATGCTGATTAGTAGCCGGGGTTATTGCCGAGATTCGGACACAGCTGCAAGTCGTGTGTCGGGATAGGCCACAGATACTGGCGGTCAGGGAACACTCGCTTCGCACCGAGCGCTATGAGACCGGCATTGTAGAGCGAAGAGAAATCGACAAGGCCGTCTTCATCAATCTGGGGAGTCATGCTCCAGAACCAGAGTCCGGTCTTGACCACCTTCGACAGCAGTTCGTCAGGCTGAAGGTTGATATAGTTGTAACCGTTGAGGGCTTTCGATGCGAGCTTCCAGCGGATAAGGTCCTGATAACGCAGACCCTCGTTGGCAAGTTCCATGCGGCGCTCGATACGCAGAGTCTTGCGCATCTGCTCCTGACTTCCGAGTTCTACGGCAGGATAGAGCGAGGTGTTCGATGCTGGCACACCATAGGCTCTCGCACGGACTGCATTGATGGCATCGGTCACGCTCTCGTCAATCTCGCCAAGCTCGATCTTGGCCTCGGCATACATCAGCAGCACATCGGCATAGCGCATCATCAGATAGTCGCGTTCGACTTTCTTGCCGTTCTGAGTCCAGGAAATATCAATACCTTTCTTCCAGACAAGCCCGTTGTAGGAGGCATAGGTGTTGACGATACGGGTGTCCTGGTTTGACTGCATCACGCCTGTCGTCGTGTTGAGCACCTGAGTGACAGCCGGGCTGGGATCATAGATGAATCCGCAGTGTTCGGTGCCGAACTCGACAATTGTCATCGTGCAGCGCGGATCGCGGTTGGCGAAGGGATTGAGCGGATTGAAGAGGGGCGATTCGTCGATCGGCAGACCGTCGGTGCAGAGATAGCTTGCAAAAAGATCCCAGGAGGGATTGTCCGAGCCATAGCCTCCGGCATTGCGAGGAAGACCGTTGTTGACAAACCATGCGTCAAGAACCACATCCTCGGCAATCGAGCGGGGAATCGCAAAGACCTTTTCAGGAATCTGTCTGGTGCTCTGAAGGAAGATGTTGGCATAGTTGGGTTCGAGCGAATAGACTCCGAGGTCCATGCAGTCCTTGGCAGCCTTGGCAGCAAGCTCATAATCACCGAAATAGAGGGCATAGCGGGCTTTCATTGCCATAGCGGCACCCTTGGTCACGTGCTCGTTGCCGGTATAGCTCACGGGGAGATATTCGATAGCCTTGTCAAAATCCTTGTACATCTCCTCAATGACTTCGGCTTTCGGACGGCGGCCCATCTTCTCGGCCTCGGTGATAGTGGCTGTACCGGTCATGTAGGGGACATCGCCGAAAAAGAACACCAGGTCTCCGTATTTGCAGGCACGGCAGAAATAAGCCTCTCCGACAAAACGGTTCAGAGTGGTCGGCTCGACGTTTCCGACGGCCTTGTGGTAGTTGTTGAGCAGGGAATTGGCGCGGGCTACCAGCTTATAGCTCTGCTGCCATAGAGAATAGACCTCAAACTGCTGACCGTTCATCGTACCGTCGAGCACTGTGCCGTTGCTGTTCGGATTGCGGTTCTGCTGTCGGTAGGTGAAATTGTCGGTCCACTGCTCGGCGCTTTCCAGCGGAGTGTTCCAGTAGCCGAGAATATAGAATTCGTTTGTGGCCATTTCAAGTTCGGCCTCGGTTGAATACCAGGACTCACTGCTGCCCTGTGTACGCGGCTCCATATCCATGCTTTCGCAGGACGCGAGAAGCATTGCCAGGCCGGTGAGAGCGTATGCTGATTTCTTTATATTTTTCATCGTTATATCAGAATTTCAAGTTAAGACCTACAATAAGCGAGGTTGTGATCGGATAGGCATTGACTCCCATTTCAGGGTCCCAGCCCTTGGGATAATTGTCGATCGAGAAGAGATCCGATGCGCTGAAGTAGACACGGGCTTTCTCTATGCTGGCCTTGCGGGTCCATGCCGCCGGGAATGTATAGCCGAGTGTCACGTTTTTCATTCGGAAATAGCGGCCATTGAAGATCCAGAAATCAGAAACCGCATAGTTGTTGCTCTTGGTGGTGTTGGTCAGTCGCGGATATCTGACACGGAGGTTTTCGGCATCAGTGTTGAAGACACTCCAGTAGTTGCCGTCGATGATGGCGGGAATGTTGCCGTAGCTGTCGCGGAGAGGCTCGACCATCGCACGGTCATAATAGGCGTTCTGCTTGCCTATTCCCTGGAAGGCCATCGAGAGGTCAATACCTTTCCATGCGGCATTGATGGTGCCGCCATACTGGAAGCGGGGAAGCGAGTTGCCAAGCGGCACACGGTCATATTCCGATGAGATTATGCCGTCAGGCACTCCGTCAGGACCGGAGATGTCACGGTATTTCAGGTCACCGACTGTCACCGTCGAGCTTGTGCGGGCCGAGTTGTTGACCTCGTCCTGTGTCTGATAGATGCCGTCGCAGATGTAGCCGTACCAGGTGTTGAAAAGCTCGCCTGCACGTTTGAGTTTCCCGTCTTTGACTACGTCGGAATTGTTCATGTAGTCGATTTTGGAGATGAAATCCGAAAGATTGAGCGAGATGCCGTAGGAGACTTCGCCGATACGGTCGTTCCAGCTGAGTTCAAGATCATAGCCGTGGGTCGACATCTTTCCGGCATTGGTTTGCGGATCGGCATATCCCATTGTATAAGGGATCTGGATTGCAAGAAGCATGTCGGAGGTTGTCTTCCAGTAATAGTCAGCTCCCAGGCGCAGACGGCTGTTGAAAAAGTAGGCGTCAAGACCGAGGTCGGTCGAGGTTGTGGTTTCCCAGGTGATATCCTCGACAGCCAGTGTGCGGATAGCGGCGGTTTTGTCTGAGACAACCTCTCCGTTGTTGTTATAGAAGTGGGCGTCGCCGAAGGTGATGAGAGATACGTATGGGAAGTAGCTGTTGCCGATACGCTCGTTGCCTAACTTGCCCCACGAACCGCGGAGTTTGAGGAAGGAAAGGACATCTCCTCCGACCCCTTCCATGAATTTTTCCTTTGTGATGACCCATCCGGCCGAGAAGGAGGGGAAGGTGCCCCAGCGGTAGTTGTGGGCGAAACGTGAGGAGCCGTCACGGCGCACGTTGGCCTGAAGCAGATAGCGGTCGTCAAACGAGTAGATGACACGTCCGAACAATGAGTTTGAAGTGTAGCGTGTACCTGTGCCGCTGTTGGTCTGGAATTCCTCAGGACCTACGTCAAGATAGGGGTATTTGGTCAATATATACTGGTCGCGGGCGGCGGTCAGTTCCTCGGTGCTCTTGATGTAATTTTCATAACCGGCCATCAGAGTCAGATCATGCTTGCCGAAACGGCGCATATAGTTGGCGATGACCTGTGAGGTAATGTTCCAGTTTTCTTTGCGTGTCTCCGAGAGCTTGTTTGTCGCATAGGACACGCCTCCGCCTTCCATCCAGCCGCCGAAGATTGTCGGATCGTCTTTCAGCACATAGCTGACGGCCTTTTTGAACTTTTTGTTCTTGGAGTAATTGATAAACGGCGAGACAATACCCTGGATCTGGAGACCTTCGATGGGCTTGATGGTCAGCGAGGCTTTACCACCGGCCTGAGTGCTTCGGGCCACACCGTTGCCTCCCTGTGTGAGCAGTCCGTAAGGATTGGCGCCTGATTTTCCGTCGGCCAGACCGCCGTTTTCCCACACAGCCGGATAGATGGCCGGCATCTTGCGCATTCCGTCAAAGGGATCATAGATTGTCGATTCGCTCTTTGCGTTTCTGATGTTGACGTCAAGACTGGCGCTGATATACTTGTTGAAAGTGAAATCGTTGTTGCTGCGGAACATGAAGCGGTGGAAACCACGTCCGTCATACAGACCGTCAACCTCATCATAGGAAAGCGAGGCCTGCGACCTCACTGACTTGTTGCCTCCTGAGAGAGACACTGTGTGGGTCATGCGCGGAGCCGAGCTTTTCAGCATCATGCCCTTCCAGTCGGTGATAGGATAGTTGTCAGGATCGGTCGCATTGTTGCTCACCCAGTTCTTGACCTGATCGGAGGTGTAGAGCTGGAAAAAGCCTGCCGAGGGGTTGTCATTGTAAAGAAGCTCGTTGCTCATTTCAAGATAACGGGTCACTCCGACCATCGATGGCTGACGGGTCGGGATTTCCCAGCCGAATTCGCCGTTATATGACAGGCTCAGCGAGGATTCGTTGCCGCGTTTGGTCGTGATGAGGATCACACCGGCTGCGGCCCTCGAACCGTAGATCGAAGCGGCTGCCGCATCTTTAAGCACCGATACGCTTTCAACGTCATTGGCGTTGACATAATCTATATTGTCACACTGCACACCGTCGACGATGATCAGCGGGTTGGAATCGCCGATGGTCGTCACACCGCGCACATGCATCGAACTTGCGGATGCGCCGGGCGCATTGTTGTCGCGGCGGACCATGAGGCCTGAGACAGAGCCTTGAAGCGCGGTGGATAGTGTGGTGGTTTTCTTGCTTGCGAGATCATCGCCTTTGACAGAGGCCACCGCGCCGGTCAGGTCCTTTTTCTTTACGGCGCCGTAGCCGATGACCACAACCTCGTCCAGAGTGTTGTTGCTGTCGGTCATGTCGATGGTCATTTCATCGGAGTTGATGTTGACCTCATAGGGATTGTAGCCTATATAGGATACGATCAGTTTCTGTCCTTTGTTTGCCTTGATGCTGAAACGTCCGTCAAGGTCGGTGCTGACAATCTCGTTGGAGTCTTTGAGTTTGACGGTGGCGCCGATCATCGGCTCTCCGTTTTCATCGACGATCACACCGGTCACAGTCTTGTTGTTTTCATTGCCTTTACCGGTTTTGGCTGATGCCGAAATGGTCACCTGACGTCCGGAGATCTTGTAGTCAAGACCGGTGCTGCTGCAAAGTTCTGAAAGGATCTTGTCCATTTTCTTGTCTTTGAGCGTGATGTTGACCGGCGACGAGAGTTTCTTCTCCACGCCTTCACCGTAGAGAAAGACATAGTCACTGTGGCTCTCGATGTACTTGAGCACATCCTTGACAGTTGTGTCAGTTGCTTTCACGGTATAAAGTCCTGTCGTGTTGTCCTGTGTCATGACCGTCGCTCCTTGGATCGCTGACGGTGCCAGAGCCACAAGACCCATCACACACAGCGATCCCAGCCGGGAACGCCATTGCTGATAATGCGATGTTGGTTTCATCATAAGGGTTGTGTTAATGACAGTTATTGATTTATAGTTACTTTTTTTGATTGTTTTCCACTTGAGGTTCTTATTATTCTATTGTGATCTTACCTGCTGGCAGCCAGCCGTCAGCCATGAGGGCCGGATCCACGGCCATTTCAAGTCCGGGTCTGTTGCCTGCGGTCACATCGACCAGCGCCACGGCCCATGTGTATGTTCCGGGGGCGATTCCCTTGAGGCTCACGGTCGTCTCATAGGCGCCGGGGCTTTCCCGAAGCCACTTTGAAAGATCGCTCTTTTTCTCGGCCACTGACATTACCGGCTTACCAGATGCGTCAAGCAGAGCAATGCCTACTTTATATTTCTGATTCCATTGCGGAATGTTGGTCGGACAATATCCCCAGCCCATATTGTGCCACACGGTCGAGACTTTGGCCTTGGAACCGCTTCTGGCCTTAACCGGTGCGGAGACTGAGGCGGGATAGAGCCTGTAACCGCCCTCGGCCACAAATTTCTTCACCAGAGGGAAAGCGTCTTCAAACCATGAACGGGTCTCGTCGTTGATACGGAAATCCATCATGTTCACACGGGCTTCCGCCGAGGCGTCAAACTCACCCTTGCGGACATCCTCGGCATGGCCTTCACGATAGAGCCCTGAAGGATCGCGCCAGTAACGGTGATGAGCGCCGGTGATCCAGCCCCCTTCCATGATTATCGGTCGACGGAAATTCCATTTGCGGGCCATGGCCTTTTCCCAGTCCTGATAGTAGCCGTGCATTCCGAATGCGTCATGACGCAGAGAAAATCCGCGATTGATCGCGCGTGAGATCAGCTTTTCGGCATCGGCGGGCACACTCCCCCATCCGTCATCATCCGGATCGCCGAGCATCCGGTGATAATGAAGCACCATCGGCACTTTCCTGAAGCAGGATGTGGCCAGATCTATCGCCCAGTTGAAGACCCGCTCCTTGTTGCTGTTGTCCTTATAGATCATGGAATGCGATTCGCCCCACTTGCCAAGCGAGTAAGCGTCGATAAACTCGACTTTCGATGGATCATCGAAGTGTGCGGCGAAGGCTTTGAAAAATTTCGCATATTTTTCCTGAAACACAGGATCGTCAGGATAGGGCGACAGGTTCTTGCCCGGTGCCTTGGGATCGTAATAGCCCTCGGCTCCGGCATCAAATACATATTGCGGGGTGTTCTGTCCCTGGTCACGTCCGTCAATGACAATCCGGAAGGCAATGCGCAGTCCTCGGTCGTTGACACTGCGTATCAGTCTCATCAGCCGCGAGTCAGGATCGTCCCAGGCATAGCGGCCCTCCTCAGGCTCGAATGACACCCAACTGGTGCGGACATAGGCGCACGACGCATAGTCCGACACTCTGACCGGCTCATCCTCTCCACAGGCTTTCATGCGGTCATATCCCTTTTCCTCCCAGAAATTTTCGTCCCAGGTGCGGCCCAGATACATCACCCATCCCTGAAGCGGATTGCGGATGACACGGGTGCTGTCCGGTACAAACGTCACTGTCTCCCCCTCTGCTGTCAGGCCTCCCAGTACGAGAGCCAATAACATCAGAACAGAGACAAAGCGCTGGTCAATACGTCTATTCATCATAATTGATTATATTTAAGGTATTGCGGTTTAGACATGGGTGTGGCCGTCAGAGTCACCCTGGAGTGATTCCGATAAGCAATAAGAGGAGAGAAATATGGAATTCTAAATTTTATTTCATGGTACCGCTTTTCATGGTAAGGCGGTTTCCTTCTCTTTCAACTTTCATCGGCACAATCTCGCTGATCGCCGACATAACCTGATCTACACTGTCTCTCAGATCCAGCTTTCCGTAGACCTTCACATCCGAAAGCCCTCTGTCACAGACAATTTCAAGCCCGTAGTGATCGCTCAGACGCGTTGCGAGGCTCGACAGGGTCTCTCCGCGCAAAGCCAGCAGTCCCTTGGTCCAGGCAGTATAGTCGCCGGTATCGACCTGCCGGAGTGATGCGATCTCGCCGTTGACAAGATCAACCATATCGCTGGGTTTCAGTCTGACACTGAGATCACGGTCTGTCGTGACTTCGACCGATCCTTCGACAAGAACCACCGAAGCTGTCGAGTCGCTGCTGTTGCATATATTGAACACAGTGCCGAGCACTCTGACATCGAAGCCGTCAGACTCCACTACAAACGGATGCTCGCGGTCTTTGCTCACTTCGAGATATACCTCGCCGTTGACAAAGATCCTGCGCTCGCTGCCCTCGAAACGATCCGGATAGAGCACACGGCTACGAGCATTGGCTACAAGGCGCGTACCGTCGGAAAGACGCATTTCAACTCTCTTGCCGGGGGCGACAATGAGTTCATTGTAGCCCGCCTCGCGCACCTCGGCCATAGTCGAAGCCGAGAGTTCAATTTCCTGAGGAACTATAAAATTCAACGCCAGAACCACAAGCACAGCCACACATGCAGCCGCCGAAATCACCGACCAGACAACACGGCGGGTCCTGCGCATCTTCTCCATCTTCTCACGCATGATCTTCTCGCGGACGAGATTTTTGATGCGCGTGTTGTCGACGGGTTCCAGACGGCAGGCACCGAGAATGGTCTCCAGCCGACGGTCATCGGCTGTGAGTTTCGGATTGGTATTCTGTTCTTGCTTGTTCATTGTCTGTTGTGCCGTTTCTATTAATAATGACGCAGAAACGGAAAAATTCTTTAGGTCGTTTTCTTATTTTTTTATCAAATTTTCTCACCCGCCGCCAATCAGCTGGTTTTCAGCGCTTGTTTAAAGTAAAAAACAGATTTCAATCAGGAGGCGGTTCCCGTCGGCGCAATTTCTTCTTGAGCGCATCCATCGCGAATCCGACATGATAGTTGATCGTGGCGACCGAAATTTCCAGCATCTGCGATATCTCCTTATATGGCAGACAGTCGATTTTGGCCAGAAAAAACACATGGCGGCATTTGGGAGGCAGTTCTTCGATAGCCCGGTTCAGCTCTTCGATCTCCTCGCGCGAGATCAGGTCGGAATCCGGCGCCGAGACAGGCGAGACGGTGAAATTCTCCACCTCGTCAAGCGGTACGGCTGATGGAGTGCTGCTTTCATGACGCAGACAGGAGACTGCCTTGCGATAGGTCACAGTACGCAGCCAGGCTTCCATCGACTCTATCTCAAGTATGGTCTTGCGCCCTTTCCAGACTTCGAAAAACACATCGCTGACCACTTCCTCGGCACTTTCCTTGCTCCCTACTATCCCGTAGGCATAGTGAAAGAGCGCCGATGAATAGTGATCCATAAACGCGTCAAAAGCCATCTCGTCACCTTTTGCGATCCGATATATGATATTGGCCTCCATGGTAAAAAAACAGGTCTGCGTAATTTAGGCTGTGCTATTCTATGGTTAAATGGATTCTTATTGCAAATTTATCCATATTACAGTTAACATGGCTAAAAAATCATGAAAAATTTTCGCCAATTAACAATTGTAAAGACAGTAGACGGGAGGCGCCATCACCGGCGTCTCCCGTCCTGATAGTGTGATTCTCAAACCTGAATAATGAGCTTACTTTACCTGATTTATCTTATTACCTTAAAAATTGCATCTGCTGCCTGTATAATATACAGCCCGTTGACAAGGCTACTGAGATCTATTTCATCAGACTTGGCTGTCTTCACCAAAGCGCCGTTTACGTTATAGACACTGACACTGCCGTTGAAACCGTCCACTGCATAAAGTCCTGCGCCGAGGCTGACAAGTACGGCTCTGTCGCGGCTGATGGTGACATCGGCTATGCCAGTGGTCAGCGATTCCTTCTTGGCGGCATAAGCGCCGGGGGTGACTTCGCCCTGACGGAGATTGCCAAGCTGGTCTACGCTAAAATCAAGACCTGAGGGAAGACCCCATTCTGCGACTGCCGCTGCGACCTCCGCGCCTGTTGCACCGGCATAGAACCGGACAGGCTTGATCACATTGTCTCGGTCAAGCGTATTGCTGCCGAAAATAGCGCTGTATGTGCAGGCATCGCCATGCTCATCGCTATCCTGCCAGGGAAGTTCATTGCTGACAGCACCAATGACATTGCCCACAAAGTTATAGCCCCCTGAAACGAATGCAAAGGACTCGCTGGCCACATCGCCCTTGAACTTGACGGCTGCGACAGCGTCGTCGCTTGTTATGATCGAGTTGGCGAGATTCAGATGGGCGCTTTGGGTCGATACGATCTGCGCGTCATCTGCCGCAGAGGTCACATTGCCGGCTATTGTCGAATTGACAATCCGCACCTGACGCGGATGAGAGGTATCATAGCCTGTGAAATATATCGCAGCACCATCGCTCACGGCGCTGTTGCCTGTGATTGTCGAGTTCACGATATTCAACGAGTTGCCATGTCCCATGAAAATAGCGCCGCCGAAACCATGATAGTTCTTGTTGTTCTTGATCACGCAGTTTTCAAATGTGGTAATGCCTTTGTTGGCTTTATCGCTGAAAATACGGATCGCACCGCCTTTGTAATTAGCGGAATTATTATAAAACATGCAGTCTGCAAACTTCACCGTACTGCGATAGAGATAAGCCGCTGCACCTCCGTGCGAGCCTTGCGCCCAGTTGTTGTAGAAGCGGCAGTTTTTAACCAGGACATCTCCACTGTTGTCAACAGCAAAGGCTCCCATGTTGGTGGCATCGGCATCAGCCTGTGTATAAACACATGTGAAATCTATGTTTTCGACTGTGATCGCATTTTTGCTGTCGCCGTTAACGGTGTTGGCCTGAAAACGGATCAGTCGGTTTGCATCAGCGGCGTCAGGATTGTTGTTGCCGTTCTTGTCGCCCGAAAACACTGTCCGCTCTCCGTCGGCATTACCGATGAGTGTGGCACCGGTTGCAGTCTTGAATATTACCGTACCGCCAGACAGATCGTAGAGTCCGCCTTCAAAATTATAGACATCTCCGTTGACGTTTGCAGCAGCCTTTGCTCGGAACTCTTCCACGCCGAAAGCATTTTCCCACGAAGAACCGTCTTTCGAACCTGCACCCGAAGGGCTGACATAATAAATTGTTGCAAAGGCAGGCGCTGAAGCCATGACCGACATAGAGAGGAGTAAAGTTTTTAGTTTCATAGCTGATGTGAGGATTTAGTTTTGGTGATATTAGAGGTCGTTGTTTAAGGTAACATTGCAACCGTGTCCGGTTCTTCTTTACGTTACTATAGTCTATGACGCAACCGAAAAAAATATCTTTAGGTCTGTCGGCAATTTTTTTCGATCTTTTTTCATCTTTTTTTTCAGCCGTCGCAACAGCAGGCAAAAAACAATCCTATGCCTGCAACCTTAATATTATTATCCACAGTATTATTATCCACCTTTACTACTGGTGCGATAAAAATCGCGTTAGTTTAGAAATCATCAAATAAAGAGAGTTCTTTGACATTTTGGTCTGAA
>NZ_JAIDEN010000129.1 GCF_029054785.1 Duncaniella sp. | reverse complement strand
TTAACTCTTGAAAATTAATTTGTACTTAGTTTTTCCCGCGCTTACTTTGGAAAAACATATTACGTTAATTTTTAAGAGTTTCTTAAGATCTATTGGACACAACAAAGTTACTCAATCATAAGGTTAATATTATTTTGAGAGGGTGCTTGCCTGTTGCTTGAAAAAACACCCTCTGAATGATTGGAAATGGAGCCGGCGCGTGATTTGCGTCGGCTCCATCTTTTTTGCGATTTCTCAGAAACTGTCTGAATTCAGATGATACGGATTTTGAGAGAGGATGTCAGACTGCGATGTCAGATGTATTTTGTGTATGTCAAATTCGTGACCCAAAATTTGGAAATTATGGCTTTGAATTGTAATTTTGTCGATTGATGAACGATGAAAAGCGAAAAAGCGAAGCTGAAAACCGTCTGCGCAGGTATCTGTCTCAGCATCACCTGCGTTGCACTCCGGAGCGTTTGGCGATACTTGGAGCAGTGACAGACGCCCGCGGGCCTTTCTCTCCTGCCGATCTTTTTCGGGTGATTTCTGAAAAGGATTTCAGACTCAGTCAGGCCACGGTCTACAACACGCTCAAGCTCCTTGAGGCAGCAGACGTGGTCAGGCGTCGTCCGACTTCCGACGGGGTCGACACCTACGAATCAACTTCGCGTGTCGACGAGCACATGACTCTGCTCTGTTCGCGTTGCGGACGTTCCCGCGAGCTTCGCGATGCAGAGCTGACAAAGCTCCTTAAGCTCAGACGCTATCCTTCGTTCGTCATGAGCGGTTTTGATCTCTACATCCACGGTCTGTGCTCACGTTGCCGTGGAGGGGGACGCAGCCGCCGAAATTCTAAAGAGAAATAAACATTACACAGTATAAATCATAGAACTTAAGTAAAAATCATGAAAGTTGACGTGCTTCTCGGTCTCCAGTGGGGCGACGAGGGAAAAGGAAAGGTTGTCGATGTGCTGACCCCGCGCTACGATGCAGTAGCCCGCTTCCAGGGCGGTCCGAATGCCGGCCACACATTAGAGTTCGAAGGCAAGAAATATGTCCTCCGTTCAATTCCTTCCGGCATTTTTCAGCATGGCCAGATCAACATCATCGGCAACGGTGTCGTTCTTGACCCCGTCCTCTTCAAGCAGGAAGCCGAAGAGCTGGAAAAAAGCGGTGTGGATTTGCGCTCGATCCTTAAAATCTCAAAGAAAGTACATCTCATAACTCCGACCCACCGTCTGCTCGACGCTGCAAATGAAAAGGCCAAAGGCGGCAAAAAGATCGGTACCACCGGCAAAGGCATCGGCCCGACCTATACCGACAAGATTTCGCGCAACGGTCTGCGTCTCGGCGACGTCTTCCATAACTTCAAGGAAAAATACTCGACCCTGCGTCAGCGTCATCTCGAAATGCTCGCATCGCTGGGTGCGACTCCCGACAATCTTGAGCAGCTGGAGGAGACATGGATGGACGCTATTGTCTATCTCAAAGGTTTCGGTATTGTCGACTCTGAGTTCCTGATCAACCAGCTTCTCGCTGAAGGCAAGAGTGTGCTCTGCGAAGGCGCTCAGGGAACTCTCCTTGACATCGACTTCGGCTCATATCCCTTCGTGACATCTTCCAACACCATCAGTGCGGGCGCATGTTCCGGCCTTGGTGTGGCCCCCAACAAGATCGGCGAGGTATTCGGCATCTTCAAGGCCTACTGCACCCGCGTCGGCAGCGGCCCGTTCCCGACAGAGCTTTTCGACGCAACCGGTAAGCGCATCCGCGATCTCGGCCATGAATATGGCGCTGTCACCGGACGTGAACGCCGCTGCGGCTGGATCGACCTCGTAGCCCTCCGCTATGCCATCATGCTCAACGGCGTGACCCAGCTCATCATGATGAAGAGCGACGTCCTTGACGATTTCGACGAGATCAAAGCCTGTGTGGCCTACAAGATCAACGGTCGCGAGACTTCGCAGTTCCCCTTCTCGATCGACGAAAGCATCGAGCCGGTCTATGCCACTCTTCCGGGCTGGAAGACCGACATGACTGCAATGCAGAGCGAGTCTGAGTTCCCCTCACAGTTCAGCGACTACATCGCCTTCCTTGAAAAGGAACTCGCAACCCCGATCACCATCGTCTCTATCGGTCCTGACAGAAAACAGACAATTATCCGCGACAGAAAGGCTTGAAAAAGCCTTTCATGCCGCGGCATGATATAAACACAACCCATAACCTTAAACCCAAACACATCTAAACCATGGCAAAAGTCAAACCGTTCAAAGGGATTCGCCCCCCGCGTGAAATGGTCACCCGTGTCGCATCCCGTCCTTACGACGTCCTTAATTCCGACGAGGCCCGTCGCGAGGCCGAAGGCAACCCCAGCTCGCTTTATCATATCATAAAGCCTGAGATCGACTTCGAACCCGGCACCGACGAACATGATCCCAAAGTCTATGACAAAGCCGTAGAAAACTTTAATGCGTTCCGCGCCAACGGATGGCTTGTTCAGGACGAGAAGGACCATTACTATATCTATGCCCAGACAATGAACGGCCGCACGCAGTATGGCATCGTTATTGCCGCCAACGTCGCCGACTACATGGAAGGCCGCATCAAGAAGCATGAGCTTACCCGCCGCGACAAGGAGGAAGACCGCATGAAACATGTGCGTATCAACAATGCCAACGTCGAGCCGGTGTTCTTCGCTTTCCCCGACAACGAACCCCTCCAGAAAATCATTGACACAGTCACTGCCGGCGAGGCTGAATATGACTTCACCGCTCCTGACGGTTTCGGCCATCACTTCTGGGTGGTTGAAGATCCGGAAATGATCCGTTGCATCACCGAGGAATTTGAAAAAATCCCTTATCTCTACATCGCAGACGGTCACCACCGTTCGGCTGCCGCAGCTCTTGTAGGCCATGAAAAGGCTCTTGCCAATCCTGCCCACACAGGTGACGAGGAGTACAACTATTTCCTCGCTGTGGCTTTCCCTGCATCTCATCTCAACATCATTGACTACAACCGTGTTGTCAAGGATCTCAACGGCCTGACCGCCGCTCAGTTCCTCGACCGTGTGGCCGAAAACTTTGTAGTTGAGGAAAAAGGTGCTGACGAATATCGCCCGCAGGCTCTCCATAACTTCGCCCTCTATCTTGACGGCAAGTGGTACTCGCTGACCGCAAAACCGGGCACCTACAATGACAGTGATCCCATCGGAGTGCTTGACGTGACCATCTCCAGTGACCTCATCCTGCGCGACATCCTTGGTATAACAGACCTCCGCAGCGACAAGCGCATTGACTTCGTCGGCGGCATCCGTGGTCTCGGCGAACTCAAACAGCGTGTCG
>NZ_JAIDEN010000128.1 GCF_029054785.1 Duncaniella sp. | reverse complement strand
ATCATTGAAAGAAGAAAAAAGTAATCTGATTTAAATTAGCAACACTTATCATGAGTCGTTCATTAAAAAAAGGCCCCTTTATCAGCGTGAAGCTCGAAAAGAAGGTCGCTGCAATGGAAGAGAGCGGTAAGAAATCGGTTATCAAGACTTGGAGCCGTGCATCAATGATCGCCCCCGAATTTGTAGGACACACTTTCGCAGTTCACAACGGTAACAAATTTATCCCTGTCTACGTTACTGAAAACATGGTAGGCCACAAGCTTGGTGAGTTCGCTCCCACTCGTACCTTCCGTGGTCACTCCGGTAACCGCAAGAAATAAATTGGGCCCTGATATAACTAATTCATTTGTAAAAAAGAAAAGAATTACAATAAAATGGGTGTAAGAAAAAGAAATTCAGCTGACCTCAGGAAAGCCGAACAGAAGACGGTAGCTTTCGCAAAGCTCCTCAACATCCCCACCTCACCCCGCAAGATGCGCCTTGTCGCTGACATGGTGCGCGGCGTAGAGGTTAACCGTGCGCTCGGCATCCTTAAGTTCTCTAATAAGGAAGCGGCAGCCCGCCTCGAAAAGCTCCTCCGTTCGGCTATCGCAAACTGGGAAGCTAAAAACGAACGTAAAGCCGACGCCGGCGAGCTTTACATCAGCACTATCTACGTGAACTGTGCTCCTATGCTCAAGCGTCTGCGCACCGCTCCCCAAGGCCGCGGCTATCGTATCCGCAAACGCGCAAACCACGTCACATTGATTGTTGACACAATTGATAACAAAAACGCTAAAGCTTAACAAATGGGACAGAAAGTAAATCCAATCAGCAATCGCTTGGGAGTTATCCGTGGATGGGACTCTAACTGGTATGGCGGTAAGAAATACGGCGATACTCTGCTTGAGGACTCAAAACTCCGCAAGTATCTCAATGTCCGCCTTGCAAAGTCAAGCGTTTCGCGCATCGTCATCGAGCGCACCATGAAGCTCATCACCATCACTGTCTGCACCTCTCGCCCCGGTCTGATCATCGGTAAGGGCGGTTCTGAAGTCGACAAGCTGAAGGAAGAGCTCAAGAAGATCACCGACAAAGATGTCCAGATCAACATCTATGAAGTAAAACGCCCCGAACTCGACGCTCAGATCGTAGCATCGACCATCGCCCGCCAGATCGAAGGCAAGATCGCCTATCGCCGTGCTGTCAAGATGGCTGTCGCTTCAACAATGCGCGCCGGAGCCGAAGGCATCAAGGTTCAGGTTTCAGGCCGTCTCAACGGTGCTGAAATGGCCCGTTCCGAGATGTTCAAGGAAGGCCGTACTCCGCTCCACACTCTCCGTGCCGACATCGACTATGCACTTGTCGAAGCCCACACAAAGGTTGGTGTGATCGGTGTGAAGGTTTGGATCTGCCGTGGCGAAGTTTACGGCAAGCGTGACCTGGCACCCCAGTACACTTCAAACCAGAAGGAATCTCGCGGTGCAGCTTCAAATGGCGCTCCCCGTCGCGGCGGTTTCCGCAAACCCAAAAACAACCGTTAAACCCACAATTGATTCAACAAAACAATGTTACAACCCAAGAAAACCAAATTCCGCCGCGCGCAAAAAGGCCGCATGAAAGGCATTGCGCAGCGTGGCAACCAGTTGGCCTTCGGTTCGTTCGGCATAAAGACCCTGGAGTCTAAGTGGATCACCGGTCGCCAGATTGAAGCCGCCCGTATCGCAGTAACCCGTTACATGCAGCGTCAGGGCCAGATCTGGATTCGCATCTTCCCGGACAAACCCATCACCAAGAAACCCGCCGAGGTCCGAATGGGTAAAGGTAAAGGTGCTCCCGAAGGATTCGTAGCCCCCGTAACCCCCGGCCGCATAATCATAGAGGTTGAAGGCGTATCTTACGACATCGCCAAGGAAGCCCTCCGCCTCGCAGCTCAGAAACTCCCCGTGACCACAAAATTCGTTGTGCGCCGCGACTATGACCCAACCCAAAATGTGTAACCCGTCATGAAGAAAGAATCATTCACTGAAGTGAGCACTCAGGATCTCCGCGACCGCCTGGCTGTGATGGAGAAGGACTATGCCCAGCTCAAGATCAACCACGCTATCTCGCCCCTTGACAGCCCCGCTAAGATTACACATGCTCGCAAGGCTATCGCCCGCGTCAAGACCGAGTTGCGTCAGCGCGAACTTAACAATAAATAAACTCCCCCTTAAATAAAATGGAAAAGAGAAATTTAAGAAAAGAACGCATCGGGGTTGTTTCGAGCAACAAGGGTGACAAGACCATCACCGTAATGGTGAAATGGAAAGAGAAGCACCCCATTTATGGCAAATTTGTCAACAAAAC
>NZ_JAIDEN010000127.1 GCF_029054785.1 Duncaniella sp. | reverse complement strand
AATGTCGGGGTGAGAAGACTCGAACTTCCGACCTCCACGTCCCGAACGTGGCGCGCTGCCAACTGTGCTACACCCCGAACAAATAAAAATGCGTGTAACCTGGCATCTTTTTGCGAGCACAAAGGTAAGCAATTTCCAAATATCTACCAAAAAAATTTTCACCGGACTGCATATTTTTGTGGCCCTTCTGATTTTTTTCGCTAATTTTGCATACCGCCAAAGGCTAATAACAGCCTGCAAACCACCGCCAGAGCCACCACAGAAATGACATCAGCCAACACCATCACAGATTCAGGCTTCATCGGCGCAGACGATATGATCTTTGACAATGTCATACGTCTGGGCGCCGAGATCCACAGTTCTGCCGCAGGATGGTGTCGGGTGATACGCGCCACGCGCTATGGGCGCCACGTGGCCGTCAAGGCCCTTCTCCCGATCTACTCCGCCTCGCCTCTCCACCGTGCGCTGCTCCGCAAGGAGTTCGAAATAGGCTTCGGGCTCTCCCACCCCAACATAGCGCAGACCATCAGCCATGAGCCTGTCGACGGGCTTGGCGATACGATCGTCTGCGAGTTTGTCGACGGCCCCTCGCTCAAAGAGCTCCTCGGCTACGGGGTGCTGCCACCTCCGGAGGAACGGTTGCGCATACTTCGGGAGATCTGCGACGCCGTGGATTACATACATTCACAGGGGCTGGTCCACCGCGATCTGAAACCGTCAAACATCATGCTTACCCGCCGCGGACATACGGTAAGACTGATTGATTTCGGAGCGGCCGACGGCGATGTGTGGAGCGCCATGAAGGCATCGGCCGGAACTCCCCGCTATGCCGCTCCCGAACAGTTTGCCTCGGAGGCTCCGACCGATCCGAGAATCGACGTCTTCGCCATAGGCCGCATCATAGGCGAACTCCTGCCTGACGACAAGGCGGCGCTTGCCGTTGCCGGAAAATGCACCGCGGAGAATCCCGACATGCGTCCCGCATCGGCAGCCTCGATCCCGCTGCTGATAGACCGTCGGCGTAAAGCCTTGAAACGCGGCAGAGTCGCGGCCATCTTCTCAGCCATCGCCGCCATCGCCGCAACCGCCACAATCTACCTTTGGCCGTCAGGCTCTGACGAGGCCGGATTTACCGGCGAAACTCCGGCTCCGCCACCAACTGCAATTACAGAAAACTCCGCCCGGTCTGACACCGATACGGCGCGCACTGCCATTCCCACAGCCGACATCCGTCCATCAGCCGACACTTACTCAGAATCAGTCCCGATCGCAACTCAGAAGCAGATTTTTCCTGAAGACCCATCCGGACACACAGCCGAATCACCCCTGACAGAGCCACTACCGCTCACACAGACCAGCCCGACAGCCATGCTTTCTGCCTCCTCGACTTTCAAGAACGACAGCCTGCTGGCCATCCTCTATGAGAAGACTCAGCAGGTTTCGGCCATACATCTTCAGAGACATCTGGATATGTGCGACACGGTGTCGACACAGCGGTCATATGTCACAGCGCGCAAACGTCTGTGGCGCATCAATGCCAAAGACGAGGCAATACGCTGGTTCTATCCGATCTACACCGCCAATCAGGAACACAATCCGCTGCAACACATAACATGGTTCAGCATCCGCATGGCTGCTTTCATCGAGAAATACGAGACGGAGCATACAGCCGAGATCCTCGACAAGGAGATGAAGGCATTCGCGCGTGTAGGCAAGCCTGCACCGCTCTCCCCCAATCCGGTCCCCTATAATGTTTCCGAAAGGGTCTGGCAGACAGCCGACGGGTCATGGGCTCTCGAAGCCTATGACGTGCCGTCAAAAGCCATCGAAATTGAAAATGCCGAAATCAACCGCCTGCGCGAAATTCTGCGCCAGCACCAATAGAAAACCGCCCCGAAAAAAATCAGGGCGGCTCCGCTGTATAATCCTTATCAATAACACCTTGACCTATCAAGAGCCACGCAGTACCGATTCAAAGGTCATTAAACAAGTTCACAGGATGTTTCACCAAATATCTTTGGATGGATTATTTGTTCAACGCATTCAGTTCCGATTTGGCGAGTTCTGCCGAATAGCGCGTCGGGGAGTATTCATATCTAAGCACATCGCCTTTGATCTCAAATGTGACAAAATAGGCATCTTTATTATTGTAGCCTACCTCCCATGCTTCGCGTTCATCATCATATACCGCATAAACAGCCTTGGGTTTGTCGACATCACCCATTGTCCGCAGGACAGCGCACAAGACCGCCGACGATGACAGGCGAGGTCTTCTATACTCTCCCATAACAGCCTCGCCCCAGCTGACTTTATCAGAACTGTCCATAGTCAGGTTGTCTGTACCACCAACGAAAATCTCGTTAATAGACGATGGCAGATCACTGCTTACTTTCTGAAAATAACTCATCGGAACCTGGTCAAGACAGCCGGAGGCGTAACTATATGCTATCGACGGGTTATTCGCTATCACCTCTGACATTTTATTGACCAATTCAAGCAAATCTGAACGATGATTGTTAGCATACAATATATAATTGTTATATTCCTTGGCATAGATCTCATTTGTCGATGTTCCGAACAGTTCCGCGAAATCAAACATGTTACCGCCCATGAAGGCCGCCGTCCTGTTTCTCTCGTCTATCTTACGCTGCACCCTGTCACCTGTCTCCTCGGCATAGCGTACAACACCGTCCCACAGAAAATCATCAAGCTCATCAGCAGTCGCCATGACAATTTCCCGAAACATTTCTTTGGGAATGTCTGTCGTGATAACTTTTTTCTCATCTTCTGTCAACGTCTGCTCGCATGAAGTCAGCATCAAGCCGAAAACCATTGCCGGCAACGCCATTTTCAAATATCCGTTCATTATATTTAAGTATTATTTTCCAGTCAGCACATCCTCTTATTGATTCAGACTGACCTGAAATGTTTTTCCTGCATAATTTGTCATTGTTCCGGAGAAACTCCAGCCGCTATCTTCGGCATCAAAGCACTCTCCTTCCCAAGAACCACTGCATTCACCCTTTTCGTTGTATTCCTTCATCGAAAGGTGCTGCTTATAGATATCACCTTTCAGATCAAGCCAGTCACCGGACCCTGACGCCGTGTAGCGGTAACGCCCGCTGATATCAGACAGATCAGAAACATCCAGTTGCATCTCGACAGGATATTTGCCACCGATTTTACCCCTCAGTGTCACATATTCCGGAGCCGATGATTCCGAAACCTCCGATAAATAATCACCTTCGACTAAATAATCACCTTCGACCTGGCAGCTTTCCGTGGCCTGTGATGCTTCGGACGAACCGGAATATTCCGAAGCACGTTCACGCTTGAAATAGACTCTTTCGCCATTTTCTTCAACCACAAGTTCATCTGCGCTGAGTTTCACGATATCCATATATGAGAAACCCGACATTTCAGATTCGAATTCCCGGCGCAGTTCACGTTTAAGTTCCGATGTGCTGACTCCGATCATATTGGCAAGCAGCTCCAGTCCGGAGTCGATTCTGACATCAAGACCACCGTCAACATCAAGCCAGATCGTTTCAGTGTCAGCCTTCCAGCCACCTTTATATGAAAATGTCATGATATCACTGAAGCCCATCATCGAGACTGACATAGTCATTTTCATTTTGTTGGACCCGTTCAGGTCAAGCCTGTATGCAATCTCAACCGGCACGCCTTCGGAATCGTCCGTGGTCACGCCGATCCAGGAACCTGTGAGTTTCCGTTCCGTCTCCTTATCGCTGCAGCCCACGGACACAAGCACAAGCAGCGCACAGACCATAATATTGATCAGCCTATTCATTTTCATCCGCATCAGAAGTCAGGATATTAACAATAGATTTACAAAAATAATAATTGACTATCACCGCCAGCAGACCAACCCAGACGCCAATGTCTTTAGCAGACGAGGGCAAAGAATAAAAAATCACCTCTACGGCAAGCCCGGCAAGCAGCCATCCACAGGCTTTTTTATAACCGGATGAGAGTCTGAACAATTTAAATGCGACAATAATACCTACTATCATCAACGGAAGCGCAACAAGACATGCCAGCAGTCCGGCTCCTATCTCTGCATCCTCACCCATACCATCAACCATGTCTACAATCAGAGCAATCGGTATCACCAGACACTCCAGTACAATGAGAGTGGTCATCAACCCTGCGCCGGGCGACTGAATGCGATCGTTTTTCAGTTTCGTCTTAACAGCCTTTGTGAAAAGGACACCGACCACACCTCCGACAATTATTCCAATCCATGACGGGATATAGCACAACAGCCGCACAATACCCACAGCCCAGCCACTCACGCTCCGATGAATTATACCGCCTTTGTAAAACAGATCATCAATATCATGGGCTGTACTGACAAGCACACAGAGTATCGCTATTAAAAATAATACATTTATCGTTCCATGAGAAAATCCACATCCTTGATCTTCGGTTGTTTCCTCATTCACAAATCCAGACTCTACCGCACCGCCGGAGGTTACAGTAGCCGGCATCTCCTCGCGCCCGTCAAGCCAGCTCTGGCAATAACGACACTTCTTGGCGCTCGCCAGTATTGTTTCGCCACAGTAAGGGCACGTTTTCTGATTTTGAGCTTCCATTTTGCAATTACTTTTTTTGATTGGTTCAATTTGGGGAGGCCGCATTGCATTTTCATGCAGCACGGCCTCAAATCCAAATTCAAATTCTGCCGCATCTATATCTATTAATGAATTGCAGAATAAGTCTTTCAGTCTTTACAATTTGAAAAAATCGCGCCCCTGTTACATCACTGATTTCATCTTTTTCATCACTGATTCCATTTTTTTCTGAACGCTTGACGGAACGTCTACGGATTGACAATAGACCGCAAATCCGGCAAAATTCGTAAAAAGCTCTTCCTTATCAGAATTTGCTTCGAACCAAGCCGCGGGATCTGAGGCCTGAGAGATTTCAGTCACTAAAATATCATATTGATCAGCAAGATATTCCATATCAGAGGTAGAAAGGGTCTGATAATCCTTGTTGAGCAATTCATTGCACTTCTTTGTATCAATACCTGAAGAGCATGATGTCATCACGACCATAACAAGCGCCATGAGTAAAAAACTTAATTTTTTCATTTTAAATGTAATTAATTGGTTAATACTAAGATATTTGAATCCATTGAATAATTTCACACACCAAACGTGGCTCCCTCCAGAGTATTATTCAGAGGAACCGGCAAGCACATTGTAGTCCACATTTGAAAGTATCGACTGCAGATTTTTTGTGGTCAGTTCAATCTCCTTGTCATCAAAACCGGATGTCTCATAGCAGTAAACCACAGAACCCTCTTTTTGAACAAGAGATATATAGACCAGCATAGTTTCAATATCAAGGCCATCCACTATTTTGTCAAGCAATTCCGATTTTGACTTCGAACGGATAGTCTCATCATTTGCCTCTATGAAAATATCACCTATAACTCCAAACAGGCCCGAAACCATACCACTTACAAAATAATTGTACGGATAGGTAATGGTCAGCTCCGACATAAAATCAGAAAATTCGGCTTCCGCGCCTTTTTCTCGCTTTGAAATATTATCGGCATAATCATTGATTATATCCGTGTAAGTTTCGTCAAGTACATAATCAAGGCCATCACAGGTATCCTCAATCCCTGACAAAACATCGTCATAATGCCACTCGGTCATAGAGCATGACGAAAAAACCGCTGAGCAAACCAGGACAGTCATAGCTCCGACCAAATATTTTTGTATGATCTTCATCGTTTATATCTTTTATATTCAGCAAGTTCTTCAGGAGTGAACACAACGGACACAGACAAAACCTTTCCGCTCAGAATAATCTCAAGCGACTTTTCTTTGTTGATCAATGCCGTCATAAGCGAATTATCCTTGCTATCAAAAAATTCTTCAAGCAGTGCTTTCCTGAATGTTTCCATTGCCGATTCATTATAACCAAGCACCACAATCTGATTGTCCACTTTGGCGCTGTTTGTTATTTTAGCCAAAGTCAGAGAGTCATCAGAATCTCCCATAACGGAAATCCCCTTGTTCCGGCCCTCCTTTTCGGCATACTCCACAAACCGCTGTATCACTTCACTATCTGACAGATCCTCAGACGTGCAAGACGAAAGTCCGGATGAAGTGATCAATCCAAGAAACATTGCCACTGCCGGTAATAAAAATCTTCTTATTCTCATATTACTACACATAAATCCAGGGCGCATTCTCGACTTCTATTCCCAAAGGCATTCCCCGGTCATCATTACACTCTTATTAGACTTGCTTTCTGATAGCACCCCAATGAGCACAAACGCCGGCAATCCCGGCCAAACATCCACCAAGTACCTCAGAATTCCAAAGAGCTCCAATTCCGGCTCCAATCCCGGTCCATATCAGAATAGCAAAAATGCAGAACAGAATTCTTAGA
This sequence comes from Duncaniella sp., assembly GCF_029054785.1. Taxonomy (GTDB): domain Bacteria; phylum Bacteroidota; class Bacteroidia; order Bacteroidales; family Muribaculaceae; genus Duncaniella. The sequence continues at coordinate 20,366 of NZ_JAIDEN010000127.1, read as the reverse complement.
AACCGCAGGCTGCACAATGCACACATAATAATAAATATTATCAGGCCAAACCACCACGGATAAGAAGTGCAAGCCACAAAAAGCGCCGATATGATCAAAGATTCAGTATAAAGCCATTCCATTGACTCATCCTGCTCTTTTTTCTTCTCATAAAATTTAGAGGCCTCTTCTTTGCTCATTCCCTCTTCTCCCTGTTTGACAATAATCACTTGCGGCGGCACATTCTGAACTTGCGGAACGACCGTTTCTGCCTGAACCAACTCAGCGACAGGCTGCTTAGACGACACCGGAACTATCCCTGAGGGTTCCTCGCGCCCGTCAAGCCAGCTCTGGCAATAACGACACTTTTTGGCACTCGCCAGTATTGTCTCGCCACAGAAAGGGCACGTCTTATGATTCTGATCTTCCATTTTGCAATTACTTTTTTGATAAATTTGATGGGTCGCATCACAGGGTTATGCTGCAACGCGACCCGTCAATTTCAATTCGAGCCGTATTTCGACTGGAACGTGGTTTCATCCATAGTAAGATATTGAATTCCTTTTACAAGCCCAATTAAACCTGGGACTCCACTCCAGCATGTCAGCACACAGGCAATACCTTTTCCCGGTTTGCCAAGATAAAAATAATTTGCGCCAAAAGCACCAAGGAGAATCCCTAAAACACCAGCAGTTGTCTTACTTTTCATAATGATTGATTTTTATATGATTTTTAATTCTCGGCATTAAAAGTTTCTTTAATCAAACCTTTTAACCTTATACTTAGAAATAACGCCCAGCCAAACCATACAATCGCTTTTCCACCGGCACCTTTGGAGCCATGTTCAAGCCATTGCCAACCGTACATAGCAAAAACACCCCAAAAGAACGACAGAAACAAAATCAAAAAAACAAAAGCCGTTCGCTTCGCAGCTCGATCCACTGCTTTCTCTTCCTCTTTGGACAGTTCTTCATTTCCGTCTGCAGATGCATTTAAAGCTGCATCATTCGATTCAGAGTCCAATTCGACGTCAGTCTTGATTTCTTCGTTTAAGTCCGAGTGTACCTGCCCACTTCCGTCGAGCATTTTTTTACAACATCGACATTTTACAGCTTGTGCCATAATAGTCTCTCCGCAATAAGGACATATCTTTGTAGATTGAGTTTCCATTGAATTATGTTTGGTTTAGAATTATTCAGGCGATGCAAAGATAAGCCCGCGGGGGCGATCTTCTGCCATCCATTTTGGTTCAAGTTGGTTCACAAAGACAAGGTTAATATCCCGTGCAATAGCTGACGTGTATTAATTTTGTATTTTTGTGCCACAAAATTTATGGACAAGAAAGACCTACTGATAAACCGCCTCCGCGCTCTGACCGAGACACAGCTCGGCCATGGCTGCCATACGCCCGGAGACTTCGACAAACTTATCATACGAATCGAGAAAAAGACCGGCGAGAAAATAAGCCAGTCAACACTGAAAAGGCTCTGGGGCTACGTCACCTACCCCCACTCTCCGTCAACGACAGTACTCTCCGTTCTGGCCCGGTTCAACGGGTTCAGCGACTGGGCCAAGTTCTGTCAACTTCAGGATACCCCTGATGAGACCGCGCCAATGGATGACGACTCCGACTTTCTGACACCGGACACAGCCTCGGCCATGCTCACCGGCGAGCAGGTCAGACTCGAATGGGGACGCGTCAAGAGCTGCACCATCGAGAAGATCGGAACCGACATGTTCAAAGTAATAAGCTCGACCAACATCAAGCTCCAGGCAGGCGACATCCTGGTCTCACCGTTTTTCAGCGTCGGCAAATCGTTCTATGCATCGACCGTTCTACACAACGGCCATAAAGCCGGAACCTACGTGGCCGCGCGCAGCAAGGGAATCGACAAAATTATCAGCATCACCTCAATCGATGACTGAACCGCAGAGAGGCGACAGCTGACAGACTGTTAAAATAGCAGTCTCCGGAAAACATCCGGGGGAGCCTGGTGTTGTAAGAGAATAAAAGATCAACTCTGCAACACTCACCAAAACACGCCCAACCGACTATGGCTCCGATTGACGACCGCTCGTTCATCCTATGGATAGGAATTATGATAATTGTTGTTGTGGTTTCAGCGACAGGGATGCTGCTCAACCGCTATCTGACCTACCGCGCCCACCGGCGAGCGCTGGCCGAGTGGCGGCTCAAAGCAATGAGCGTAGAATATCAAGTGAGCGCAGACGGCGCATCGACACATAGTGTATTGAAAAATATTCAAGAATCCCGTCAAGAATAGCATTGCGTTCGTTGCGGTTGAAGCGAAAGCGGTCCATATTGGCGAAAGTCATGCGCGACAGCCGCCAGGCCAGAGCGGAAGCCTCAGGCAGAAGATAGTCACGATGGAGAGGAGCCGTCAGACGCCATGTGCCGTCTGCCATGTCGAGAATGCTCCCTTCAACATAGGTCGAGACATCAGGCTCTATGCCGAGCCGCCGTCCGAGATTGTAGAGAAAACAGATGTGGAAGTTGGCCGTCTGCCGGCTGTCAGCCGCTTCAAGAATCCTCACCGACGTTTCAAGAAAATCATACATCCCATGATCCGGACCGCCGCCGGGCAAAACCGCGGCAAGGACTTCGGAAAGAAACATGGCAACCATCTGTTTGAACGGATCCGTATGAAGTTCGGGCAGAGCGACAGCCTGCACAGCCTGACGCATCGGCAGGATCTCACGTCCGGGTCGGGGATCGGACGCACATTCGACCAGCGAAAGAGGCATCGTCAGCGCCCGCATGCGCACCGCCGCCTTTCCGGCTCCCGCCGGCAAAGCGAAGGACACCCGCCCTAACTCACGGCTGTAAGCCGCAAGGATCGACTGCGTGTCGCTGTGTTTTGTCGCCTTCAGCGCTATAAAATGTAGGTTCATTGCTGCCTTATTTATATAGGTGGTATGTCATATCATTCAACCCGAAAGTCCGATTTCGGGTGCTTTTTAAGGCAAAATTAGGGAAATTTGCAGGTAAATCCTAAAAATTTCTTAAAAAATTTGCAAGTGATAAAAAAACTGTCTAACTTTGCAATCGCTTTTGGGAAGGCCCATTCGTCTATCGGCTAGGACGCAAGATTTTCATTCTTGAAAGAGGAGTTCGATTCTCCTATGGGCTACTAAACTTAATCAGGAACAATAAAATTAACCGATGGCAAATCATAAATCGTCAATCAAGAGAATTCGTCAGACCGAATCCCGTAGACTTCGCAACCGTTACTACGCAAAGACTGCCCGCAACGCCGTCCGCAGCCTTCGCAAACTGACTGACAAAGCAGAAGCTGAAGCAGCATTCCGCAAAGTAGGCGCTATGCTCGACCGTCTTGCTTCAAAGCAGTCTATCTCTAAGAACAAAGCCGCCAACCTCAAGAGCAAGCTCGCTCACCACATCGCAAAGCTCGGCTAAGAGACAGCAGCTTGACCAGCAATTTCTGACAAGCTATCTTGGTTAAGAAAGGGCCCATTCGTCTATCGGCTAGGACGCAAGATTTTCATTCTTGAAAGAGGAGTTCGATTCTCCTATGGGCTACCAAATCTCAGATAAGATCACTGATACAAGTCAGTGATCTTATTTTTTTACACACATTCAGGCACTGACAGAGGGTGTCTGATTAGCATTTTGTCAGCAAATAACCAATTAAAACGGAAATTAAGCACATAAATTTTGTGTTTTACAACATATTATCGTATTTTTGTGACTTAATTTAATAAATTAAAAGGTTCATGAGTTTCCCATTAAACAGCGCCACAAGCACAGAAGGACGCCGAATGGCCGGCGCACGCGCCCTCTGGCGCGCCAATGGCATGAAAGAAGAGCAGTTCGGCAAGCCGATCATAGCAATTGTCAATTCATTCACTCAGTTTGTGCCTGGCCACACCCATCTCCATGAAGTAGGTCAGATCGTCAAGCAGGAAATTGAGAAACTCGGCTGTTTCGCTGCCGAGTTCAACACCATAGCCATTGACGACGGAATCGCCATGGGGCATGACGGTATGTTGTATTCCCTTCCCTCGCGCGACATGATCGCCGACTCGATCGAATACATGGTCAACGCCCACAAGGCCGACGCAATGGTATGCATCTCAAACTGCGACAAAGTAACTCCCGGAATGCTCATGGCCGCCATGCGCCTCAACATTCCAGCCATTTTCGTCTCCGGAGGCCCGATGGAAGCCGGTGAAGTCAACGGACGCGCCGTAGACCTTATCGACATCATGATAGACGCTGCCGACACCACTGTCAGCGACGATGCTGTCACCGAACTTGAACGCAAAGGCTGTCCGACATGCGGATCTTGCTCAGGCATGTTCACGGCCAACTCAATGAACTCACTGAACGAAGCCATAGGCCTCGCCCTCCCCGGCAACGGCACTGTTGTCGCCACTCACATCAACCGCCTGCAACTTTTCAAGAAAGCCGCAGAGATGATCGTGCGCAACACTTATGCCTACTACCGCGACGGCGACACCAGTGTGCTTCCGCGCAACATTGCGACCCGCCAGGCAATGCTCAACGCCATGACTCTCGACATTGCAATGGGCGGATCGACCAACACTGTGCTCCACCTGCTGGCCGTGGCCCACGAAGCCGGTGCGGATTTCACGATGGACGACATCGACTCGCTCTCGCGCCGCACTCCGGTGCTCTGCAAGGTGGCCCCCAACTCCAACTATCATATCCAGGATGTCAACCGTGCCGGAGGCATACTTTCGATCATGAAAATCCTCGCTGATGCCGGACTGATCGACCCGCAGGTGAAGCGTGTCGACGGCCTGACCCTCGCCGATGCCATGGAACGCTATGCAGTCGGAGGCAAAAACTTCGACGGCCTGGCTGACGAACTCTGGAAGAGCGCTCCCGGCATGAAACGCACCACCGAGCTGGGCAAGCAGATGTGCTATTACAGCGAACTTGACACCGACCGTGCCAACGGCTGCATCCGCGACATGGACCATGCCTATGTGAAAGACGGCGGTCTCGCAGTGCTAAAAGGCAACATCGCCCAGGACGGCTGCGTGGTGAAAACAGCCGGTGTAGATCCGAGCATCTTCCGTTTCAGCGGTCCCGCCAAGGTGTTTACCTCCCAGGAAGCCGCCGTTGACGGCATCCTGCGCGACAAGGTCAAGAGCGGCAACGTGGTCGTCATCACCTTCGAAGGTCCCAAAGGCGGACCGGGCATGCAGGAAATGCTCTATCCGACATCCTATATCAAGAGCAAGCACCTCGGCAAAGAGTGTGCGCTCATAACCGACGGACGCTTCTCTGGAGGCACATCCGGCCTCTCGATCGGCCACATCTCCCCCGAAGCCGCCAACGGAGGCAACATCGGACTTGTGCGCGACGGTGACATCATCGAGATCAACATCCCCGACAGAAGCATCAACGTCCGTCTTTCCGACGAAGAACTGGCCTCGCGCCGCAAACAGGAAGAAGCCCACGGAACCAAGGCCTTCACCGCCCGCGACCGTGACCGCAAAGTCTCCCTCGCCCTCCGGGCCTATGCCTCGATGGTCACATCGGCTGACAAAGGTGGAGTCCGCCACATCGACGACTGATCCGCAGCCACAACCCGACCTCTCTTCCTTCTTCAGACATCAAAAATCACCCAACCCAATTCTGACTGATAAACTAAGTATGAGTGAACGTATCACAGGGGCAGAAGCTATATGCCGTGCATTGCTTGCCGAAGGAGTAGACACGATCTTCGGCTATCCCGGCGGCCAGATAATGCCGTTTTATGACAAGCTGTATGACTTCGCAGACTCGCTCCGCCACATCCTCACCCGCCACGAACAGGGTGCTGTCCACGCCGCACAGGGCTATGCTCGCGCATCAGGCCGTGTAGGTGTCGTCACTGTCACCTCCGGACCTGCGGCCACAAATGTAATCACCGGTCTCGGTGATGCAAACATCGACTGCACTCCGATAGTGGTCATTACCGGACAGGTGGGAGTAGCCTCTCTGGGCACGGACGCCTTTCAGGAGACAGATGTGATCGGCATCACCCAGCCTATCACCAAATGGGCATATCAGATCAGACGACCCGAAGAGATTCCCTGGGCAATGGCCCGCGCTTTCTACATCGCGACCACCGGCCGTCCTGGCGCCGTGGTGCTCGACATCACGCGTGACGCCCAGGTCGGAACTCTCGACTGGAGCTACGAAAAGACAAACTATATCCGCAGCTACAATCCCGACCCGCAGCTGCAACCGGGCGACATAATCTCCGCCGCCTCGCTGCTCAACAAGGCCGAACGCCCCCTGATACTCTCAGGCCACGGAGTCATGCTGTCGGAAGCCGAGACCGAACTGCTCGCTCTCGCCGAGAAAGCAGACATTCCAATGGCCGCAACCCTTCTTGGTCTCTCGACCATCCCCTCAGACCATCCCCTCTACAAAGGCATGGTCGGAATGCACGGCAACATCGGCCCCAACATTGCCACAAACAATGCCGACGTCATCCTTGCTGTCGGCATGCGCTTTGACGACCGCGTCACCGGAGTGCTCAAATCTTATGCCCCGCAGGCAAAGATAATCCATATTGACATCGACTGCGCCGAATTCAACAAAAATGTCAAAGCTCACATCGCGATCCATGCCGATGCGAAGAATGCCCTCCGCGAGCTGCTTCCGCTGATCAACAAAGCCGAGCATAAGGAATGGCTTGCGACATTCGAGCATCCTGAAAAGGTAGAATTGGCCGAAGTGATCGAACGCGAGACCGCCCCGAAAGATCTCGGCCCGGAATCAGCCATGCGCATGGGTGAGGTTGTCAGCAAGATCTCAGAAGCGACCGGCAACAAAGCCATCGTAGTGACTGACGTAGGCCAGAACCAGATGATGAGCGCCCGCTATTCAAACTACACCATACCCAAGAGCATGATCACTTCAGGCGGTCTGGGCACAATGGGCTTCTGCCTCCCCGCAGCCATCGGCGCCAAACTCGCCGATCCCGGACGCGAAGTCCTCGCCTACATGGGCGACGGCGGTTTCCAGATGACCATGCAGGAACTGGGCACCATACTTGAATACCGCGTCGGAGTCAAGATAATACTTCTCAACAACAACTATCTCGGAAACGTCCGCCAGTGGCAGGCCATGTTCTACAACAACCGCTTCTCGGCCACTCCGATGGTCAATCCCGACTTTATCGCAATCGCCGCCGCCTATGGCATCCCCGCAGAAAATGTCAGCTGCCGCGCCGAGCTCGACGAAGCTATCGCCCGCATGAGCGCCCATGACGGAGCATACATGCTCAACGTCAACATCGATCCGACCGACATGGTCTTCCCGATGGTCACCCCAGGCTCAGCTATCGACAACATTCTCATCAACACCACCGACAAATACGAGGCTTAAAAGGCAAAGGCATTCAAACGCCCTCCCCGATCAAACGCCCCTCTGTCAAACTTCACACGCAAGCCACACACTCTCAGGATGGAAAAAAAACTGTTTACCATATCCGTATTCACCGAAAATCAGGTGGGACTGCTCAACCGCATCTCCATCATCTTCACCCGACGCGGACTCAACCTCGAAAGCGTCTCGTCAAGCGCAAGCTCTGTCCACGGCATCCACAAGATGAACTTCACCTGCAACAGCGACCGCGAGACAATGGAGAAAGTCATCAAGCAGATCGAACGCTGCATAGATGTGCTCAAGGCATTCCTATATACCGACGACGAGATTGTCTACCAGGAAGTAGCCCTCTACAAAGTCCCCACCCAGAAACTACTCGACGAAAAAGACTTCGAGCGCATCATCCGCGTCCACAACGCCCGCATCCTCGAACTCACCCGCGAGTACACCATCCTGGAAAAGACCGGCCACGAAAGCGACACCCAGGCCCTCTATGATCTCCTCGCCCAATACGGCATTCTCCAGTTCATCCGTTCAGGCCGCATCTGCATCACAAAATCTCCGACCGAGCACTTTACCCGCTACCTTGAAGAGCAGGAAGCCCGCGGCGAAGCACTGCGCAAGCCCGTCTCCGAATAGAAAGTATACAACAAGCCCAAGCAACACGGCTACATGGCAGAAAAAAAATACACCACAGAGTTTTTCTTAACGGCAGCAGAGGTCAACTCGCAGCGCGAAATGCCACTTTCGCGCCTTGTGACCACGATTATTGACGTAGCGACAGCCCACGCCAACCGCCTCGGCATCGGCTTCGACCGCATGATCCGCGAAGGAATCTCCTGGGTGCTCAGCCGGCTGACCATCGAACTTGAAGAAACCCCGACGGTCAACCGCTCATACCGCATGACGACCTGGATTGAAAACGCCAACCGGCTCTTCTCGGACCGAAATTTCGAAATGACAGATGCCGGAACTGGCCGTACAGTCCTCCGCGCCCATTCGACATGGATGGCCGTCAACATGACCACCCGCCGTCCCGGCGATCTCACTCCCATCTGGAAAGACTTCGACATGATCGACGGCACTCCCTCAGGCATTGACAACGGAGGCAAAATCAATCCGCTTACCGACAGTGACGCTGAACTGGCCTATACCTTTGCCGTCTCTGACATCGACGTCAACCGTCACGTCACCACACGGCGCTACATCGACCTCATCACCGATCTCTGGCCCCTCGACTTCTATGACTGCAACCGCATAGCCCGTTTTGAAGTAGCATTCAAACACGAAGCCCGCTATGGAGAAACCGCGACAGCCCGCCGCGCAACCCATGCAGACGATCCCTCGGTCAGCGACACCCGGATCAGCGTCGGCGACACCCCCTGCTGCCTCGCACGCATCCGCTTCAAAGCCCGTTGAGCAGCGGCACAAACAATCGGCCCCCATCCATAAACACGATAAACTGATAAAACTAAGAATATAACAAATTTCCCAATTCATTATGGCAAAATTAAATTTCGGCGGTGTTGAAGAAACGGTCATCACCCGCGAAGAATTCCCCCTCGAAAAAGCACGCGAAGTACTCAAAGACGAAACCATCGCAGTCATCGGTTACGGCGTACAGGGCCCCGGCCAGGGCCTCGACCTCCGTGACAACGGCTTCAACGTGATCGTTGGCCAGCGCGAAGGCAAAACATACGACAAAGCCGTTGCCGACGGATGGGTTCCAGGCGAAACCCTTTTCTCAATCGAAGAAGCCTGCAAACGCGGCACCGTCATCATGTGTCTCCTCTCCGATGCAGCAGTCATCTCCCAGTGGCCTGTGATCAAAAAGCACCTCACTCCCGGCAAAGCCCTCTACTTCAGCCACGGTTTCGCCATCAACTGGAGCGACCGCACCGGCGTTGTCCCCCCTGCTGACGTCGACGTGATCATGGTAGCCCCCAAGGGATCCGGCACAATGCTCCGCATCCTCTTCAAGGAAGGCAAAGGCACCAACTCCAGCTTCGCAGTCTATCAGGACGCCACAGGCCGTGCGCTTGACCGCACACTCGCCCTCGGCATCGGCATCGGCTCAGGCTATCTCTTCGAAACCACCTTCCAGCGCGAAGCAGTCAGCGACCTCACCGGCGAACGCGGCTCACTCATGGGCGCCATCCAGGGTCTGCTCTTAGCCCAGTACGAAGTACTCCGCGAAAACGGCCACACTCCCTCTGAAGCCTTCAACGAAACCGTCGAGGAACTCACCCAGTCACTCATGCCCCTCTTCGCAGCCAAAGGCATGGACTGGATGTATGCCAACTGCTCGACCACCGCACAGCGCGGCGCTCTCGACTGGATGGGTCCGTTCCACGACGCCATCAAACCCGTGGTCTATGACCTTTACGAAAGCGTGAAGACCGGCCGTGAGGCACAGCGTTCGATCGACTCCAACACCCAGCCCGACTATCGCGAAAAACTCGAAGAGGAACTCAAGGCCCTCCGCGAAAGCGAAATGTGGCGCGCAGGTGCTACCGTCCGCACACTCCGTCCCGAAAACGCCTGATCCTGAAAAGCAAACGAGGCCTGACAGTTTCTGTCAAGCCTGAATAATACTTCTATATGGTCCGATTGCAAATTTTTGCAGCCGGACCATATTTTTTGCCCATAGCCGCCACTTTGCCCTATTTATCATTTTTTTGACTTCATTTTAACTAAAATATTAACACAAAAAGAACAGCCTGTCATTTTATGTTAATATATGTTAATAAATTGGGGGGGTAAAAATTTTACTTACATTTGCGATTGAAAAGTTAAAATATTGCTTTTTACCTGACATCTTTACAAGCCTTCATTCTTAAGGCGACTCTACAACCAAACTTACAGACCTAAGCATTTCTGACAAACCTGAAATTGTAAGCAGGACCTGATCTTTCTTACATTTTCCCCACATAAATCATCAATCATCACATTTACTACAAACCCTAAACACAATTTCACTTCAACTATCATTTGTTCTACTGTCTTATCCACAGCAGCAGATTCTCACCTAATCATAATAATACTTTAACTCTTAAATCCATATAAGACGAAGAGTACCGTTTTTCCGGGAAAATCGCCTTATGACTTCACCCGCATGAAGAAGCTATTTTTGCTCATTCTGTTGGCCGGCTTCCTATATCCGGCCCAGGCAAAGCCGGTCATTACTGACTCGGTTGACATCCGCTTCAGGGTAGCCAAGACCAATCTCGACCCTGACTTTGCCAACAACCGCCGCGCCTTGCAGCGTATCGCCGACTCGCTGCAAAACGGCTATTCCGACTCGATCTACCGGCTGACAAGAGCTATGGTGGTCGGAGGAGCCTCTCCGGAAGGCTCGGTTGCTCTGAACCAGAAACTGTCGGAAAAGCGTGCGAAATCAATCTTTTCCTATCTGCAACGCTACGGTAAACTGCCGGAAAACATGACGACGTTCAAATTTCTCGGCCGCGACTGGACCGGTCTGCGCGAAGCCGTAAGAAACGATCCGTCAGTACCTTACCGCGACAGAGTTCTCGATCTCCTCAACGATATAATCTATGAGATCGAAATCGACTCTCCACAGGCAGAAACCGGCTTCGCCCGCCTCAAAGCCCTTCATGGAGGAGTTCCCTACCGCTATATGTATCAGCACCTTTTCCCGGAGCTGCGCTCCTCGAAACTGATTGTCTGGTATGAGCGCGTTCCAAACCCGACTGTCATTGTCGAAAAAGGCAAGACCATCCACCACCGCGACACGATCGAGAAGATTGTCCGTGACACAATCGTGGTCCGCGATACGGTTGTGGTCTATGACACCATTCCACGCTTCTGTCCAAAGACTCCCTGGTATGCAGCCGTCAAGACCAACATGCTCTATGATGCACTTCTCGTCCCCAACATCGGAATCGAAGTCGCATTCGCCGACCAGTGGTCAATAGCCGCAAACTGGATGTACTCATGGTGGAAGTGTGACCACCATCAGCGCTACTGGCGAATCTATGGCGGTGACATCGAAGGCCGCTGGTGGTTCGGCCCCCTCGCCCTTGAAAAACCGCTTCAGGGCCATCATATCGGCGCATACGCCCAGCTGGCCACATACGACATCGAATTCGGAGGCCGCGGATGGCAGGGATCAAAATACAACTATGCCGCCGGTGTTTCCTACGGTTTCTCCCTCCCGATCGCCCGTCACCTCAACCTCGACTTCAATCTCGGTCTCGGATACATGTGGGGCCGCTATAAGACTTACAAGCCAATGGACGGCCACTACGTATGGCAGTCTACCAAAAAACGCAATTATTTCGGTCCGACAAAAGCTGAGATCTCTCTCGTGTGGCTGATCGGCACTGACAACTACAACAAGAAGAAAGGAGGTTCGAAATGAAACTCAGCAACTGCCTCAAGACCCTGATAACAGCCACTGCCACAGCCCTTGCAATGACCTCGTGTGACCACAAGGAGCTATGCTATACACACCCGCACTCGGCCAACGTCAACATAGCGTTTGACTGGCGGAACTGCCCGACTGCAAATCCGGCCGGTATGACAGTCTACTTCTACAACCTCGACGATGCCGAGGCACAGCCGATGCGTTTCGACTTCGTCGGACCGCGTGGAGGCGAAGTCACACTTCCTCTTGGCAACTACGAAGCGATCTGCGTCAACTCGGACACTGAATTCGCACATTTTTACGACACCTTCTCAATGTCGACCTTCATTGCCCGCACCCGTAAGGCCGATGTGCTCGAAGGGATGCAGTCCCGATCCGAATCAACCCCGGTAGCGCGCGGTACTGAAGACGAAATCTGTATGGCATATCCCGATGATATCTATTGCGACACGATCAGACGCACAACAATAGCCCATCCGGATATCAACTACACCATTGAGTTCAGACCTGAAGACATCCTCTGTCACTACACCTACGAGATCACCAACTGCGAAAACCTGAAATTCGTGCGCCAGATTGCAGGCACAATCTCAGGCATGTCGCCTGAAATGCTTCTCGCAAGCCGCTCGCATCCCGGCGAACACTCGATCATCCCCTTCTCCGGAACAGCTGTGAGCGACACCCGTATCGAAGGCGCTTTCCAGGTATTCGGCCATCTCCCGACAGGCTCTCGCTCCGATATCCACAAATCGCATCAGATGATGATCTATGCTGTCCTTGCCGACGGTAGCGGATGGTACAAGGATTTCGATGTCACCGAACAGGTCCACAGCGCCCGTGACTACCGCAATGTCCACATCAAGATCGACGGTCTGAAATTCCCCGAACCGATCCAGGGTGATCCCGATGACGAAGGAGGCTTCCAGGTCGGTGTGTCAGACTGGACTGAAGTCGAGGTTGTTCTCCCGATGTAAAGGCCTATGGCAAGCATATTCAAACCTGCAATACAAATCCTAACAATAAACTTTATTTAATAACAATCACCGAAAATGAAAAAGTCATTATTGCTTTTCACCATTCCGGCTCTTGCTCTCGCTTCCTGTTCTTCAGACGAGACTGTAAGCGCACCCAATGGCAGTGGCATCAATTTCCGTGCAAGCGTTGAAAACACCGGTCGTGGTGGCCTGACCTCCACAGCAACAATCAGCAATTTCGCTGTAACCTCTTTTGGCGACAACCAGGCATCAAACTATTTCAACGATGTCCTCGTAAAGCGCGAAGGCGCAAAATGGGCATGCGACCTCTACTACTGGCCTGATTTCGACCTCAAGTTTTTCGCCTACTCTCCCGCTGAAGTAAACGGAAAACCCGTCATCACCAAAGACATTCAGAAGATCAGCGATTTCCAGGTGGTGCGTCCTACGGCTGACCAAGTCGACCTGCTTTATGCTGCCAACGCCTATCCCTACTCTTACAACAAGGACGGCGTCGAACTCAACTTCCGCCACGCAATGAGCGCCATCGACATCAATGCCCGCGTGACCAACCCCACCCTCGAATACGAGATCAATGCAGTGAAGATCTGCCAGTTCTATGCAAAAGGCAACTTCTCTTACCCTGCTGTTCACGGAGCCTCAATGGACATGATCAACAACACTGCCTGGTCAATGCTTTCTGATGCCGAAGACTTTATCACAAAGAAGGGCTACGGCGAAAAAGCGTTCACCAAACTCAACATGGCAATGGAAAATTCCGGCGACACCCATCCGGACGGAACTTCAATCATGAAGGACACTGACGGCAGCTTCATCATGATCCCCCAGAACCTCACCCCCTGGTCGATCGACACCAAAAATGCAGACGGCGCATACATCTCCATTCTCTGCCGCATCTACACTCTCGACAACAAGGGTGGCCGCACTCAGATCTTCCCGAAGGTCAAAAACGACAACGAAGGTCAGTTTGGTTTCGTTGCAATGCCGCTTGACTTAAAATTCCAGCCCGGCTACAAATACACTATCCGCCTCGACCTCAACGGCGGTGGCTATCGCGATCCAAACAACACCAATCCTGATGATCCCAAGGATCCCGACATTGATCCGGAACCTTGGCCCGGTCCCGGCCCCGGCCCCGAAATCCTGCCCGGTGAAATCTCTTACACCGTATCTGTTACCGAATGGTATCCCGCAGGATCTCCTGTCAGCAGCGTCGTTGACTTCAAACCTTCCGACAAATAAGAAACCGGGCATATCCGGCTGAAGCAAAGCAGCCTCAACGGCAATAGCCATCCACCGGATCTCCCCCCCCCATTTCAGGCCGGGCGAGGTTGAATGTTCCTCTCCCGGTCACCACGAAAACAAAAAACTTTCGATCAGATTCTAACCCTTGTTTTTAAACACCCTCCTAATAGACCAGCAATGAAAAAATCACTTCTGCTATTGTCAATTCCCGCTCTTCTTATGGCTGCGTCATGTTCCTCCGATGAAGTCATCGACGCTCCTGCGCTTAAAGACAATGCCATAACTTTCTCCCCTGTGCTGCAAAATTGCAGCCGTGGCAACAGCCAGGATATTGAAATGCACACCCCTGAGAGTTTCAAGGAATTCTTCGTATCTGCTTTCAGTTCGGATCCGGGCCACAACACTGAAAACTTTTTCTTCGACCATAGGGTGAGCAAAAATGCAGCCGGATCCTGGTCTCCCTCAGGCGACAACTATTTCTATTTTCCTGAATGGCGTCTGAAATTCATCGCTTATGCTCCCGGTGGGAGCTATGAATTAAGCGGTATGACATCTCCCGGCCAAGGCACACGCTATCGTTTCTACACAGACATCACACCTCAGAAACAGGCCATCACCAACGTACAGCTCGCATCTTACAAAAATCTTGACCTGATTGTTGCCGCCAACGGCAAACGCGATCTCCGGCATGATCCCAAAGTCAAAATGACATTCAAGCATGCTCTGTCAAAAGTGACAATCAAGGTCAAGCAGATGAACCCGGCTCTCCGCTTTGAAGTTTCCGGCGCCGGCATCGGCAATGCTCTTAACAGAGGCACGTTCACATATCCGGACTGTACGGACAAAGAAGAAATCGAAGTGACACAGTCATGCTGGACCTTTCCCGACGGTTTTCGCGGAAATTTTTCGACGAATTCCTCTGAGACACTGCTCGTCGACGGCAACAACCGACTCTCTACTGTCGGCGAATGTCTTGTCTTCCCCGTCAACACCACAAATAACGGATATTGGACCGGAGGACCGGAACCTGACGGCGCCTATCTTTACGTCACTTGCAGAATCATGCAGAAAAGCAGCAAAGACGCCTATGAAACTGAACTTGTGCGCAGAACTACCGTTGCTGTTCCTCTGAAATTTGATTTCCAGCCCGGTTATCACTACACTTTCAATGTCGATATTACAAACGGCGGTCTCATAGCGCCCGGCGACCAGACTCCCAATGGCGGAACTCCGGTACTCAATGGCACGATAGAATATGAAGCATCATCAAGCTTGTGGGAACTGGCCGACACGTCTACCCGAATGTAATTTCACCACCAAAAATCTTCGAATCAACCATATCCAATGAAAAAGTCATATTTGCTCCTTCTCCTCTGCGCTCTCGCATTTGTCTCCTGCTCTTCTGACGAGACTGTCAATACACCTGCTGCTCAGGGCATCGACTTCAGCGCGGCTGTTGAAGGAACCTCCCGCTCGGTGTCCACTACCACTGCGACAATCAACAGTTTCGCTGTGACAGCTCTCAAAAGCGCTCTCTCATCTGACAACATCTATTTCAAAGACTATGAGCTAAAGCGCCAAGGTACAAATGACAGCTGGACCGGCAACGGCAGCTACCCCTGGCCAGAAGAACAACTCAGTTTCTTCGCGTTCTCACCCTCGAACGCAGCCTCATCGACCGTAGAGCAAAACCGACAGGGCGTCTTCACAACTCTGAAAAGCTATCACGTCGAACCTGATGTGCTCAATCAGACAGACCTCCTTGTCGCTGAAAACGCATGCACAAACCTCATGAACAAGTCAAAAGTCAATCTGGCTTTCGAACACGCACTGTCAAGAGTCGAGATCAAAGCGACTCACACCAACGGCCTGATGCACGTCGAAGTGTTCGGTATCAAGATCGGCAACATGAACTCGACCGGTGATTTCACCTTCCCCATACTCCACGGAGTCAACACAATCGGCGTTGCCGAAAGCCCGGCCAACCGTTTTTGGACCAACCTGAAAACACCTCAGGACTATGTGCTCGATGTCTATGAAGAGCACATGTATTCCAACGCAACCTATGACTTCACCGCAAGAGTAGAAAACGGAGCATTCTTCGTGCTTCCACAGGATCTCTCAAACGGAGGCGCCTGGACCGGCACTGCAAAAAAAGACGGCGCTTACATAGCTGTCAAATGTAAGATATGGATGAGCCGCGGCGACGGTGACGGAAAATACGGAAGCAGATACCATACACTCCTCTGGCCGACAGCTCCACAGTCTGAATCTGAAACAGTCGAGGCCCAATGGATGTGCACACCGCTTGACGTGAATTTCCAGCCAGGAAAGAGCTATACCATCACCCTCAATCTCACCGGCGGCGGCAAAACAGAACCCCAGGGTAATTCCGGCGGTGAAACCATCGTCAAAGGCAAACTCGACTTCGAAGTCACCCTCAACGACTGGATTCCGGCTACCGGCGGCTCTGTCTTTATGTAACAGGCTCACCCCCTGAATTTGCCTCATCCCCCTCTACATTACACCCTAACAAAACAATCCCTCTATCACGATATGAAAAAGTCATCTTTTCTCTTTATCCTTCCGGCGCTGGCCATTGCCTCCTGTTCGTCTGACGAGACAGTCAATGCACCTGATGCACCCGGCATAAGTTTCACCACAGCAGTCAACGGAAACTCCCGCGCCACCTCGACAACAACTGCAACCATCCGGGACTTCAGCGTGACAGCAATGTCAGGCGAACTCTCAAACCTCGTATATTTCAAAGACTTTGTGATAAAACGCGAAGGTTCGCAATGGATCGGCAACGGCAAATACATGTGGCCCTCCGAAGAACTCAAATTCTGCGCCTATTCCCCCGCCAACGCCCCTCTGACAACCACCCAGAACCGAACAAGCCTGACAATGGGACTGAAAGACTTCACCGTAGAATCCGATATATCGAAGCAGATAGACCTTCTGGCGGCTCAGAATTCAATGCCAAACGAATGGATCCGCAAAAACGTAGGTCTGATATTCGACCACACACTCTCGCAGATCAGATTCAATGCAATCTGCTCGAATCCGATAATGAAAGTAGATGTCTACGGTATCAAAATCGGCCATATCAACTCCAAAGGCAACTTCTACTATCCGGCCAACGACGGCACCAACATGCTGTATCTCAACCAGAAGACAGCCGATCAGGTATGGAACAACCTCACTACCCCAAAAGATCTGATTGCCGAACTGGACGCTCCCGTAAGCATCCAGGGCTATGAATACGGCACCACACTCAATCCATCAAAAATCATCGGTACCCCTCTAACCGAGGCCGACAACAGCTTCATGATCATTCCCCAGCACCTGAAAGATTTCGGCGCATGGACAAAAGGTGACAACCTTGACGGTGCTTACCTCGGAGTAAAATGCAAAATCTATCTGCGCAAATCAGACGGTGACTTCTCGACACTCTATTGGCCGAAAACAGGCGATGCCGACTATATCTGTATCCCCTTCAATATCAACTTCGACCCGGCCAAGACCTACAACATCCTTCTCGATCTCGCAGGCGGAGGCTATACCGACCCGATCAATCCTCCGATAAGACCAATCATCGAGCACGAAATCAGCTATTCAGTCACTGTCAGCGACTGGACCGCACAGAACGGACAAATAATTACAATGGATAAATAGACCGGTCATTCCGGCTGACTTTTATCAGCTAAGACTCTACACACCTCAGGCCGGACGAGGTTGAATGTTCCTCTTCCGGTCACCAAGAAAAACAAAAAAGCTTATAAATCCAATCATCCCAGATTTCATGAAAAAATACCTCTTTGGATCAGCTATTGCAACCCTGATGCTCGCCGCATGTTCCGACGACCAGACTGTTGACGCTCCCGCATCAGCCAACGAGATCAGTTTCCAGGCCTCGCTTGAAAATGTGAGCCGTGCCAATACCGAACCCGGCTATCCGCCATCTGAATTCGCCGTCACCGCCATCGGTAACGATGCCAATTTCTTTACCGATTTAATGATCCGCGGAGGAAAAGGCTCGCCTTACAAACCCTCTGACGGCGGCGCATATCACTTCCCGAACTATCATCTGACCTTCTTTGCCTATTCGCCGGTCGATTTCGGAGGAACTCCGGAAATAGCTCCTGAGAGCCGCAAGCTGACCGGAGTGACCGTAAAAGACAAACCTGAAGACCATGTGGATCTTCTCGTGGCCGAAGACAGCCGCGAGGCCCTCGGCTCGACAACCAACACCGTAAGCATGAAATTCAAACATGCAATGTCTGCCGTTCAGGTAAGAGTGACTTCAACAAATCCGGCGATGAAATACGACGTGGCCGGAATTCGCCTGGCATGCATCAAATCGACCGGAGACTTCACGTATCCGGTTCTCGCCGATGACTATGATCTGGAACTGTCCAACTCGGACTGGAGCAATCTTTCAGGCCCCAAAACGTTCACAAGCTCAAACACAAGTCCGGTGCAGTTCATAGGCTCCGCAAACTCACCGTCATCGTATACAGCCATGAAAGAAGGCTGGCCCTATGCATTCAAAATCATCCCCCAGAATCTGTCAAAAAGCGGTGCGTGGACCAAAGGAGCAACTGCGGACGGTGCATATATCGCAATCAAATGCAAAATGTGGGTCAGAGACAACCAATATAACACTCTGTCACAGTTCTTCCCCGAAAAAGGCGACAAATACGGTTTGGTCGCAGTGCCTGTGAACATCAATTTTGAGCCTGGCAAATTTTACACAATCACAGTCGATATGGCCAATGGCGGTCGCCTGGACCCGGCTCCCGGTGCGGTCAGTGACCCTGACATTGATCCGGATCCGCTCCCCGGAAAAAAAGGAGGCGATCTGGTCAGCAACGGTGACATCCGCATCAGCCATTCATTCAATCCCTTTATTGAAACAGACAACGTCAATAAACCTTTCTAACAACTTTTTGATTACCCCTAAGACATGAACAAGCTACATATTTCCTGCATAATCCTTTCTGCCGCCATGACGGTCGGATGTTCACAGGATTCCATCACAAATGCGCCGGACAACGACCTGATCAAATTCCAGCCCAATGTAGAAAGCACCAGCCGCCAAGGCATGATCATGAACGGAGGCCCCTTTTATAGTATCGGGTTTTGCGTGACAGCGACACATAACAGAAACACTGACCACAACTATTTTTCCGATCAGGCCTTCACATACAACGGCCGCGGATGGGGGCCGGCAGACAACTTCTATTATCCCTGGCCCAACACCGGAACAATGTATTTCAACGCCTACTCACCCAAAACCCTTAAAGGGAGCGTGGAAGTCTCGGACGGCTATGTCATGAAAATCAAGAACTATAAGCCTGACGTATATGGAGGCACTGATGTCTTGGCCGGATTCAATATCGCTGATTGTGCAAACCATCCCAGCTATGTCAACCTCAAGCTGCATCATATCACATCCGCTTTTCTGGCCGGTTTCTTCTGTGAAAATCCTGATGTAAAATATGAGGTCGCAGCCATGAAGCTGGTCAACATAGGTACGAATTCAGATTTCACCTCGCCAAACTATGCTCTCATCAATGGCACAGTTGACGCGATTACCCCATACTGGTCCACTCCAAGGGAAACCGATTCATACGTGACTGTCAAGCTCTCCTCCGGGCAGGTTTCTCCTTCGACATTAAGACAATCTACGGAGGACAAGACTTTTGCTATCATATTCCCCGATCAGCCTGAACACATGTTCCTTATTCCTCAGGTGATGAGCAAATCATGGACTCCGGGCAACAGCCGGGATGGAGTCTATATCTCACTCCTTGCCCGTATTTCTGTCAAAGGTACGAACGACAACTACATCCAGATCTATCCTGCGCAGAAAGACAAATACGCATGGATTGCAATCCCGATGCCCTCCGAACTCATGACTCTGATGCCACAGCGCAGATATTTCCTCACTGTCAAATTTTGTAGCGGAGCAAACGGCGGCGTGGGCTACATTGCCCCGGACCAGACAAATCTTGATGAAATGCTGGACGATCTGAGATTTACGACTGCAACTCCCGATCCTCTGAAGCAGACCGGCGATCCCATCCTTGGCGGCCAGATCGAATATTCAGTCATCACACATGGCTGGGACGATGGTAAAGGAGACACATCCATTGATCTCAACTAACTCTATTTCCTTAACAGTTTCATAAATTTATCCGACAAGATGAATCACAAATATATCACAGGGGCAGGTGTCGTTTTCATGGCATTCACATTTGCCTCCTGCAACAGCAACGAACCTTTGGTTGAAAACGAGAATGGGCCACAGCCGATTACATTTGAAACTCATGAAATCCAATTTACACAGTCACGCAGC
>NZ_JAIDEN010000126.1 GCF_029054785.1 Duncaniella sp. | reverse complement strand
CAGACCAAAATGTCAAAGAACTCTCTTTATTTGATGATTTCTAAACTAACGCGATTTTTATCGCACCAGTAGTAATTAAAAAAAGAAAATATAATACCATCGCCTGTGAAAGTTTTGGGCGCCTATGACTCTTCATCTCAGTCACATAGCTCGCTATGCTCCTTCGATTCAGAGTCATATCCACCTCAAAACTTTCGCTCAGATTTTAACTATTGTTATGAAACACCCTCTTAAAAGCCGTCTGACAAGCGCTTTGCTCCTTTCGGCCCTTGCCGCAAACGCCTTTGCGGTCGAACTTCCCGACATCATCAGCGACAATGCCGTATTTCAGCAGAACTCCCAGGCCAAGCTCTGGGGATGGGCCGATCCGGGCCGCACCGTGACGGTCAGCCCCTCATGGAGCGGCGGCAAAAGCTATCAGGCCAAGGCCGACAGCAAGACCGGTCGCTGGGAAGTAAGCGTAGCCACTCCGGCAGCCTCGTTCACTCCGCAGAGTGTGAGCTTTGACGACGGGAAAGCCCCGGTCAGGATTGACAATGTGCTGATCGGAGAAGTCTGGTTCTGTTCCGGCCAGTCAAACATGGAGATGCCTCTGCGCGGCTTCTGGTGCCAGCCGGTCGAAGGTGCGGCGCAGGCGATAGCCTATTCAGGCAAATATCCCGGCATACGTGTGGCCACCATTCCCAAGTGCGGTTCCTATACGCCTGAAGACAAAGTCGAAGGCAAGTGGAAGCTCTCGCGCCCGGAAAATGCCGGCGAATTCACCGCCTTGGGCTATTTCTTCGCCCGGTCGCTGACCGACATCCTCGACGTTCCCGTCGGGATCATCAGCTGTGCCTACGGCGGTTCGAAAGTCGAGGGCTGGATGCCGGAGTGGAAGCTCGACGAATATCCCGGCTGGGATGTGAAGAAAGAAAAATCACTTGCCGATTCGCTGTTGAAAGAATATGAGCGCATAAACGTGATGTACAACGCAATGCTCCATCCTGTCATCGGCTATACCATCAAAGGCTTCCTGTGGAACCAGGGAGAATCTAACGTAGGCCGTCACGACGAATATCCCGGCCATCAGCGCGACATGGTCAAGATCTGGCGCGACGAGTGGGGCCTCGGCGAACTTCCGTTCTATTTTGTCGAGCTGCCCGGCTGGAAATACGGCAACGGCGAGGAAACAGCCGCCGCACTCTTCCGCGAGTGTCAGCACAAAGCCGCCCGGATCACCCCGAACAGCGGCATTGTCTGCACCACTGACCTGATATATCCCTACGAACTTGAGGATATCCACGCCCGCAGAAAGCAGGAGATCGGCGAACGCCTCGCGTTCATGGCCGCAAGCCGCACTTACGGCATTGGCGGCATCCCCGCGACCTACCCGTCGTTCAAATCTGTGGATCTTCGTGGCGACAAGGCTGAGATCAGCTTCAACAACGCCGACGCCGGACTCAACCCCAACATGAACCTCCAGGGCTTTGAAGTGGCCGGAGATGACCACATCTTCTATCCCGCACAGGCCTCCGAGGACTGGAACAAGCGCACTGTCACCGTCAGCTCCGACAAGGTCAGGGATATAAAAGCCGTCCGCTACTGCTTCAACAACTTTGCCATCGGAACGCTGAAAGACATGAACGGAATGCCGCTCATCCCCTTCCGGACCGATGACTGGACCGACGCCCGCCGCGCATGTAACATCGCCGAAAAATAAGCCCTCTGCAAGACAGCAGCTTTTCACCTTGCAGAAGCGAATAAGATACAAACCAATACAATTTCTAAGCTAAGGTTCCCTAACAATTCCACTGACCCGCAGCCGATCAGAGGCTGCAAAAACTAAAAACACATGAAAAAATATAGATTTCTGATGCTTTCCGCCATTCTCTCTCTTCTTGGATCTACATTCTCCTCCTGCTCAGGTGGTGGCGGAAAATCATCGGTTTCTGTTGAAACCGACACTACATTTGTGACCGTCCGTGACGGACAGTTCTACATCGGTGACTCGGTTTACCGCTACGTAGGCACCAACTTCTGGTATGGAGCCATACTCGCCTCGGAAGGACGCGGAGGAAACCGCGAGCGTCTCGGTCGCGAACTCGACCGCTTGCAGCAAATCGGTGTCAGCAACCTCCGTATCCTTGCCGGCGGTGACGGCGATGAAGGCCTCGCCTCACACATCTCACCGACCCTCCAGACAGCGCCGGGAGTATATAACGACACCCTCCTGCGCGGTCTTGACTATCTGATAGCCGATCTCGAAAAGCGCGGAATGAAAGCCGTCATCTATCTCAACAACGCCTGGGAGTGGAGCGGCGGCTTCTCGACCTATCTCGAATGGGCCGGAGCCGGAAAGGCCGTCAATCCCGCCGACGCAGGCTATCCCGCCTACATGGCCTATGCCGCCAATTTCGTGCGCAACGATTCAGCCAAAGCCCTTGCCGCTGCCCACGTGCGCAACATTGTAGGCCGCGAAAACAGCCTGACAGGCCGTCCTTACAGTCAGTCTCCGGCCATCATGGCCTGGCAGATCGCCAACGAACCGCGCCCCTTCGCCCAGGAAAGCATGCGCCCCTTCGCCGAATGGATCGCCGAGACTGCCCGTCTGATCAAAAGCATCGACCCCAACCATCTTGTCTCGGTCGGCAGCGAAGGCTCCTGGGGATGCGAAAACTCGCTTGACCTCTGGTCGGAAATCCATTCAAATCCTGAGATTGACTATGCTACCATTCATATTTGGCCCTACAACTGGAGCTGGGTCAAGCCTCACAACCTGACCGACAGCGTCGGTACGGCCATCGCCAACACCGCAGCCTATATCACAGACCATCACAAGGCCCTCGCGGCCCTCGCCGGTGGCGACCGGTCGAAAATCAAACCGCTCGTGCTTGAAGAATTCGGCTACCCGCGCGACGGCATGGCCATAGCTCCCGGTTCGCCCGTAACAGGCCGTGACAGCTATTATACTTATGTGTTCGACGAAGTGGCCAATGGCGGCAAACTTGCCGGACTCAACTTCTGGGGATGGGGAGGCTATGCGCAGCCCGCCCATGAGACCTGGCAGCCGGGCGACGACTACACCGGCGATCCCGCCCAGGAAGCCCAGGGACTGAACTCGGTCTTCGCTTCGGATTCGACCACAATCTCGATCATCCGGAATGCAAATGCCCGATTGTGAGGATATTGTAAATCTTACACAAATAAATTTAACGCAGTTTAGGTTAAAATAGTATCAGAATTTAACTCACTGCTCAATTATTTGCAAAAAAGTGTTAGTAGGTGGTAAAAAAGTGTAAGGCGCTATGGGGGCTTTACACTAATTTTGCCATACATAGAAGAAAGATAAACCTGATATAAACGCAAACATTAACCCTAAAACCAATATCTCTTACCTTAAAATTGCAATATGAAAAGTAAAAATTTTGGCCTTAGAGGTCTGTTGACGGCATTGATGCTATGCTTTATGCTCTCCGCCGTCGCACAGGTCTCCGTGAAAGGTATCGTGCAGGATAAGTCGGGCGAACCGCTTATCGGCGCGACAGTGCAAGAGAAGGGCAACACCGCCAACGGTACCGCAACAGGTATCGACGGCGACTTCGCGCTTAAAGTGAAGTCAGCAAAAGCCGTTCTCATAGTTTCTTACGTGGGAATGAAATCCCAGGAAGTGGCCCTCAACGGCCGCACCGACGTGACCGTCACCCTTGAAGACGACTCCGAAGTTCTCGACGAAGTCGTAGTCGTTGGTTACGGTACCATGAAAAAGAGCGACCTCGCCGGTGCTTCAACATCGCTTGGCGAAAATGCGATCAAAGGTTCTGTCATCACCAACATCGACCAGTCTTTTCAGGGACGTGCTTCCGGTGTGTCAGCAGTTGCCACATCCGGTGCTCCCGGCTCGTCAAGCTCTATCCGCGTCCGCGGTCAGGCCACCATCAACGCCAACGCAGAGCCTCTCTACGTTATTGACGGTGTGATCGTTCAGTCAGCAGGTGGATCAAGTGGTCACGCGTTAGGTCTTGGTGATGCTCTTGGAAACGGTGATGTTACATCAGTATCACCTCTTTCCACCATCAACCCCTCTGACATCGTGTCAATGGAAATTCTAAAGGACGCCTCCGCAACCGCCATCTATGGTGCACAGGGCGCCAACGGTGTTGTGCTCATCACCACCAAGCGCGGTAAAGCAGGCGAAGCCAAATTTACCTACGACGGTATGGTTGCATGGCAGCGTCAGAACGAGCGTCTTGACATTATGAACCTGCGTGAATACGCCGAATATTTCAACGACTTTGTCGCTGACGGACAGGCAAAATCCGATCCCTATCTTTCTGATCCCTCGCTGCTCGGTAAGGGTACCAACTGGCAGGATGCAATTTTCCGCACCGCTCTCCAGCATCAGCATCAGGTAGGCGTACAGGGTGGTACCGAAAAAGTTCAGTACTATGTTTCCGGTTCATACATGGATCAGGAAGGTACTATCATCGGCTCTGATTTCTCTCGTTATTCATTCCGCGTCAACCTCGATTCTCAGTTGAAATCTTGGTTGAAACTCGGTTTGTCAGCCAACTATGCCAATACCGATGAAAATCTGAAACTTGCAGATTCTGAAAACGGTATTGTAAACTATTCGCTTACAACCAATCCGGATATACCTATCTATAATATCGACGGAAGCTATGCGACCATTGTGCGCGAAGGCCAGACCAATCCCAATCCCGTGGCAATCGCGATGCTCGACGAAATCAAGCTCGGACGTCAGAAACTCAACGGCAACTTCTTCTTGGAAATTCAGCCTGTCAAGCAACTCGTGTGGCATTCTGAATTCGGCTATGATATCAACTGGGTAAAAGCACAGACCTACAAACCTGTGATCGACCTCGGTTCCTGGAAGCGTGATGAGAACTCTGCGGCGATGTCGCGCAGCAAATATACTTTCTGGCAGGTAAAGAACTACCTTACATGGAGCGACAAGATCAGTCTGCTCAACTATTCGATAATGCTTGGTCAGGAATGTTGGGAATCCAAATATGAGGATACACGAATCTCCAATACCCGCCTCCCCAATGACCTTGTCCACAATCCATATCTCGGAACCGGAACACAAGCATTTACTAATGGTTATGGTTCAAGTGCGATGGCTTCCTTCTTCACTCGCGAGACCCTTAACTGGGACGGTCGCTATATGCTGACCTATACCTATCGTTATGATGGTTCGTCGAATTTCGGTCCAAACAACCGCTGGGCAGGATTCCACTCTGTTGCCGCAGCATGGCGTTTCAGCAATGAGAAATTCTTCTCAGGTATCGCCGACTGGTTCAATAACGGTAAACTCCGCCTCGGCTGGGGTCAGACCGGTAATGCCGGAGATAAAAGCTATCTATGGGGTTCGCCGCTCAGCTCACGCATCATGACCGGTCTTGGAGTCAGCTATCGTCCTACTCAGATTGCCAACCCGAATATCAAATGGGAATCTCAGGAACAGTGGAATATCGGTCTCGACCTTTCCTTCCTCAACAACCGCATCGACCTTATCCTCGACCTCTATACCAAGGAATCCAAGGATATGCTCATGAAACAGCAGCTTCCGACCTATATGGGAACAAACGGAAACGAATCTTCTCAACTTACAGCGCCTTGGGGCAACTTCGGCGACATCCGCAACCAGGGTCTTGAAATCACTCTCAACACCCGTCCCATCGATACCAAAGACTTCTCTTGGGGATCGGATTTCGTGATCTCGTTCAACCGCAACAAACTTATCAAGATCGACGGCAGTGATGCTTCGGTCATCATGGGCTATGGCCAGTGGTCTGATGAAGTATCACGTTCCGTAGTGGGTAAATCGCTCTACAATTTCTTCGGTTATGTGACCGACGGTGTTTACCGCGATCTTGAAGACATCCAGAACTCTCCGAAGCCCGCGGCCTATCCGACTAACGGTGTCTTCAACCGAAATCAGACCGTATGGCCCGGCGACATCAAGTTCAAGGATATCAGCGGTCCCGACGGTGTGCCTGACGGCGTAATCGACGCATACGACCGTACAGACATTGGTTCTCCGATGCCCAAATTCACATTCGGATGGACAAATACTTTCCATTACAAGGATTTCGATCTCTCTATTTTCCTTAACGGTTCATACGGCAACAAGGTCATGAACTATATGGCGAAGAATCTTACAAAAATGACTTCTTCGTGGGGTAATCAGCTGGCTGTTGTCAACGACCGAGCCAAGCTTGTGCCTATTGATCCCGACAAGGTTTATCCTGACGGACAGTACTGGTATGATGATATCACCAATGTACGTGTAGCCAATTATAAGACTAAGATTCCACGCCTTACAACAGGTAATCCTAACGCTAACGACCGCATCTCGGACCGTTACATAGAAGACGGTTCCTATATCAGAATCAAGAACATTACTTTAGGTTATACTTTCCCCTCCAGGCTGATCCGCAAAATGAGACTCGAAAACCTGAGAGTCTATTGCAATCTGCAGAATCTTCACACCTTTACCAAATATAAAGGTTATGATCCTGAAATCGGGGCAAGTTCGTCTTCTGCCAATGTCTATGGACTTGACAACGGCCGTTATCCCTCGCCGACAGTCTATTCATTCGGCTTAAATGTTTCATTCTAACTTCTCAGATTCCAAATCATGAAAATATCAAATTTAAAATATTGCATTCCTGTTGCTTTGATGGGCCTCGGATTCTCTTCATGTGAGGATTTTCTCGATCGTCCGAAAGAAGACGGCTATGTTGTAGACCAGTTCTATCAGAGTGATGAAGAGTGCTATCAGGGTGTCAACTATCTGTACAGTATGCCCTGGAACGATATGCTCCAGCAGATCTATCATATAACCGAAGACCTTGCAGGCAACTGCCACGAGGGCGGTGACAATGCTCCTTTTGTCCTCTTCTCTGTCGATGGAAGCCATGAAAAAATCAGAAAGTGTTCTGAGGCTTTGTGGCAGACCAATGCACACTGCAACACCGTCTACGGACTCCTGAAAGGTGCCAACGCTTCCGGCTATGCCAAGGAACGCGCTATGGGTGAGGCTCTGACCCTGAAAGCTCTTGCTTATTTCTATATTGTCAGACTTTGGGGAGATGTACCTCTTGTCCATGACAACGGTTCTGAAATCGGTGCCGGTATATCCAATACAAAACAGAAAGTCGACCGCCGTGACATTTATGAATATATCGTGATGACCCTTGAAGAAGCCATGAAACTTCTTGACGGCAAAAAATACGAACCCGGTCGCATTGACTATTATTCTGCTGAAGGCCTTTTGGCAAAAGTTCTTTTGACACGTTCCGGCCTTGGTCTGGAAGGCAGCCGAAATCAAGATGATCTTGATGCAGCAGCTCGTTATGCCAAAGATGTGATTGACAATTCCGGTCGCAGTCTGCTCTCTAACTATGAGGACAACTTCAAACTGGAATTTAATAAGAATCAGGAAGCTTTGATTTCTCTTGCCTGGTATGGTTCGCGTGATCCTTGGACTGCCAACAACTACTTGCAGCAGGAGGTTGGTATGAACGGTTTCGACAGCTACGGAATGTGCTGGGGCGACTGGACAGTGCCTTCCGCAGACCTTCAGGACGCTTTCGGCGTAAGCCCGCTGCGTTCGCCTGAGCAGAACCCCTCGGCTGACACCCGCCGCAAAGCCACGATGATGATGCCCGGCGACGTCTATCCGCAGTTCTGGCGCAACAAAGGCGGTTTCGACTACTTGCGCTTCCTCTACGATGCTGACTATGCACCCGGTAAGACTTATTCGCTCAATTCAGGAACAGGCGCTAATCAGGTGAAGCATCTTTACGGAAACTCTGAGGATCACTATCAGGGCCTCGGCTATTATCCGCAGGATCAGGCCAACGGCCTTGCAACCCATCTGCTCCGTCTCTCCGACATCTATCTTGTCTATACCGAGTCTGTAATCGGTAATAACTCTTCGACTTCCGACGCTTCGGCAATCGACGCTTTCTATGCCGTGCGCTCTCGTGCCGTTCACGGCGCCACCCGTCCTGCATCCGTATCGTTTGACGATGTCTGGAAAGAGCGCCGCCTGGAACTCGCATTCGAGGGTGACCGTTGGTTTGACTACGTCCGCCGCAGCTATTACGATGCCGCAGCTTGCAGCCGTGAGCTTGAAAGCCAGCGCAGATCCACTTATTACGGACTTGATGACCTCTATAAGACATATTATGAGACAGGTCGCTGGGTGCTCACAGAGTCTGTACGTTATGCTGAAGAAATCGAGCCTAACATTACTGTCGACAAGTCGAAATACACTCTTCCTCTTCCTGAAACCGATATCGTGTTCAACCCCTCGTTGATGAACGACCCGGTTCGCGTTGATATCCGTTCAACCTATTCTTATTAATATTCAAATCAGTATATCACGACATGAAATTAAATAAATATTTATCTTCGATAATCCTCATGGCGGGAGTGTTGGGGCTTTCCCTCACTTCATGCGAGGATCAGCCTGATAAATTTGAAGCCACGGGTGGAACACCGGTTGTCAAATACGTCCGCATGGCTTCAGTGGAATCGGCAGACTCTCTTATCGAAGCAGCCTACATGGAGAGCGTCATCTGTCTTGTCGGTGACAATCTTCGCAGCATCAATGAAATTTATTTCAATGATCAGAAAGCGGTCCTCAACACGAGCTATCTGACAGACCATACCTTTATTGTCGCTATCCCCGGCGGTATTCCTGAGGAAGTGACAAATAAGATCTATATGGTCAACAAGGCAGGAAAAAGAACTGAATATGACTTCAAGGTCCTTGTTCCGAAACCGGTCATCACTTCTGTGTCCAACGAATGGGCCAAACCGGGTGAAGAAATAACCGTATACGGCGATTTCTTTATTGACGATCCCAACGTACCCCTCTACGCAACTTTCCCTGGAAACATCAAGGCAGAGCAGGTTTCCCAAATAACCAAAAACTCCTTTAATGTTGTTGTTCCGCAGAATGCAGATCTTGAAGGCACGATTTCCGTGACATCCATCTATGGAACCGGTCAGAGTTCGCTGCACTATCGCGATACCCGCGGCATGCTTTTCGACTGGGACGGCGTCAACGGTCTTGCCATCGGCAACGGCTGGCGCAGCGGTGAAAAAGTCCTCCAGACAGGAGCGGTGGAAGGTATCGAACCTCTTGACGGCAACTATATTCTCTTCAACAAGGAGTTAATGACCAATAGTGATTGGCCTGATGAGGATGCCGTTTCGTTCAACTACTGGCCCAATGTCTCCGACGGCCACCAGGAACTGAGCACCATGCTCGGCGATGAATTCGATCCCACATCCTGGTCTGACTATGCCCTGAAGTTTGAGGTCTGCATCCCGTCGTCAACTCCGTGGACAGGTGTTGCGCTGAACTGCATCTTCACTTCTTATGCCGAGACAAACATGGAGAATAATCCTACTAACGGTTATATCGGCAGTGATGACAACGCACGTGCTCTTTGGACTCCCTGGAGCTCAACAGGTTCTTACGATACCGGAGGCCGTTGGACCACCGTCACCATTCCGCTCTCGAATTTTGTCTTCACCCGTTATGCGGACACTCCTAAAGTTCCGCTGAGTGCAGAATCTTTCTCAGGCCTTACATTTATTGTCTATGCCGGCTCTCAGTCTTCGGAAGTATCAAGCCGGATCTATATCGCCATTGATAATATCCGCCTTGTTCCGAATAATTAATTCGCTGATTTTAATACGAATAACAATGAACTTCAAATATAAATTCTCAGCATTGCTAATGGCTGGTGCATTGATGCTGTCTGGTGTCACATTTACATCTTGTGACGATGACAATGACCTCAATACCAACCAATATGTGGGAGGGGTTTCTCTGAATGTTTTTGGTCCGTGTCCCGTTGCCCGTGGCGGTGAACTCCGCTTCCTCGGTTCCGGCATGAATCAGATTCAGTCTGTCACGCTTCCCGGTACCGGTGAGATAACCGACATCAGGGTTATTTCCAATACCGAAATCCGTATCACCGTTCCCCAGAATGCCGAACCCGGTCTGGTGACTTTGAAATATGCCAAAGGCACCATTACGACTAAGACTCCTATTTCTTTCACCGAGCCTATCTCGCTTGAAAGCTTCGCTCCGACAACTGTCAAGCCCGGTGACGAGTTCACCATTGCCGGTGATTATCTCAATCTCATCCACGAAGTTATTTTCAGCAAGGATGTGGTTGTGTCGGAAGATGACTTCCTTGCTCATTCACGTGCTGAAATCAAGCTCCTTGTTCCCGCTGAGGCTCAGTCTGGCAAGATCATTCTCAGCGACGCAGCTGAAATGCCTAACTGGATTTATTCAGAGGAAGAACTCGTTGTCACTCTGCCGATTGCTGAAAACGTTCTTGACCTTACAGGTGTCAAGCCCGGCAACACCATCACCGTCAAGGGTGCCGACTTCGACCTCGTCACAAAGATTGTGATGCCTAACGGTGATGAAGTCGAGTTTACTATCAATGACGAAGGAAATGAGCTTTCATTCGTACTTCCTGCCAACGTGTCAAACGGCACAATCCGCATGGTTCCCGCCTCAGGCGTTGAGATCGCAGTTGCCACTATCGGAGTCGCAGTGCCCGAAGATGTAGTTGCAGAACCCGCCGCTGACATCTGGGCCGGTGACGTCATCAAACTCAAAGGCCTCAACATGGAGCTGATCACCGAAGTGGTCTTCCCCAATGTTGAAAAGCCTGTGGCTCCCGAAACCCAGTCGGCCACTGAAATCACCCTCGTTGTCCCTGTCGGAACTCAGAGCGGCAACCTCATCCTCAACACCGCCTCAGGCGAATCAGTTGAGGTGGCCGTCGCTACCCTCAAGCCCGAAGCCGTAGGCTTTGACCCGCAGCCCGCCGCACTCGCCGGCGCTCTCACCGTCAAGGGCCGCAACCTTCAGAACGTAGCCTCAATCACCTTTGCAGGCTCGACAACAGTCGAAGTCTCTAACCCGACATCGACAGAATTCTCCGTGACAGTCCCCGCAACCCTTTCAGCCGGAGCTAACGCCGTAACACTCACTCTGACAAACGGCGAGAGCGTGGAAGTCGGCAATGTCGAACTCTCGGCTCCCGAATGTGCCTATGCCACTGAACTTCCCGGTGAAGACACCGAGATCCGTGCCGGAGAAACTTTCGTAGTGACAATAGCCAATGCCGATAAACTTACCGGCGTACAGGTCAACGGTCAGAACGTCCAGTACATCCTCAACGGTTCGATGCTCATTATTCAGGTTCCCGGTTCCGCCGGAAAGAACTCAAACTTCACCCTTGTTTCGTCAAACGGTTCGATCAGCTATGACATCGCTGTTATTCCTGCTACCCATGTCGGAATGACCATCTGGTCAGGCATGTGGGAGAACACCGGCTGGGGCGGAAATCAGGACCTTGCATGGGGCGGCTATGACTGGAGCCAGGTGCCCGAAGGTGCGACCCTGACTCTCTACATGACTCCGACCGTAGCCGAAGGCGAATGGTGGTGCGTATCTCTCCGTCACGCTGACGGATGGGGCAATCTGCCCGCCCCGATCCCCGGCCAGTATGACAATCCTGAAAACGGCGTTCTCTCCGTAGTCCTGACCAAGGAAGTCCTTGCGGACATCGTTGCCTGCAACGGTCTTGTCATCACCGGATCTCAGTTCGTACTCAACAAGGTCGACATCGAATGGGAGATATCTCTTGAAACCGCTATCTGGACAGGTGCCTGGGATTGCGGCGCCTGGGGCGGCAACCAGGACCTCGCATGGGATGGCTATGACTGGTCTTCTGTCAAACCCGGTCAGATCCTCCGCTTCTACATGACCCCGGCAGTCGCTCCCGGCGAATGGTGGTGTATTTCTCTCCGTCATGGCGATGGCTGGGCAAATCTTCCCGGCAATGTTTACAGCCAGATCGACACTCCTGAAAACAACCTCCTTGAAGTCTCGCTGACGAAGGAGATCATTGATGACCTCGTGGCCAATAACGGACTCGTCATCACCGGCCAGGGCTATCGTCTTGACAAAGTGACTATCGAATAAAGATGACTGAAAATCCCGTCCTGCGGACAAGACCTTGTCCGCAGGCGGGTTAAAAAATCCGATACCAATAAAATGAACAAGATTAAATATTATTTCTTAGCAGCTGTGGTCAGCCTCTCGCTTTCAGCTTGTAATGACGACGACAACAGCTACAACATGCTCGACGGCATCGGGATGGTCAACCGTTCTGTATCGGTTACCGACGGTGTGACTGTACATGCCGGTCAGCTTGACAAAATCACCCTCGACTACAACAATCTGGTCGGGATTGATGCGGAAAAGGCTGTCACTCTCAACGGTCAGGCTCTCACTCCGGTTGTCAATCCTGAAAACCGCATGCAGGTGATCATCCCCGTATCCCTTAAACCATATACGGACTACACCCTTGTGATTCCCGAAGGTGCCTTCTATCGCAGCGACAATCCCAAAGTGATGGCCGAAGGCATGACGATCACATTCAACACCAACGCCGGTGCCAATCCCGCCAACCTCGCGAAGTCGCTCACCAACCCCAACGCCACTCCCGAAGCCCGGAAGGTCTATCAGTTCCTTCTCGACAACTACGGTGTCAAGCAGCTCTCCGGCGCAATGGGTGAGGTCGCATGGGGCACTGCCTTCTGCGATCTGATCAAGGAGAAGTCCGGCAAATTCCCTGCAATCGTAGGCTTTGACTATATCCACCTCGCATCTTCGCCCTCCAACTGGATTGACTACGGCGACATCACCCCCGTGCAGAAAGTCTGGAACGCCGGCAGCATCCCCGCTGTCACCTGGCACTGGAACGTCCCGATGGAAGTCTGGACCGGTGAAAGCCAGATTGGTGACTGGGGTAATCTCCGTCTCGACAAAGAGGAAATGCCCGGTGCAATGACCTTCTGGGAAAATACCCAGGACGGCACCTATCTTGTCGTCAAGTTCAAGGATGCAGCCGCTGACGCTCAGGGAGCTGTCAAGGGTAGTGACTGGGATGCCGTCATGCCGTCCACTGGATATTTTGACCTTACCGACGATCAGAAAGCCGCCGGTGAATATCGCGTCCGCCTCAATGGCGAAGCCGCTGCGAAGATCCGTGAAGGCGGTGTCATCATTTCAGGTCAGAACTACACCGTCACCGGCGTTTACTTCGAGCTTACCTGCCGTGACACCAAAGATGTCAAAGGCTTTGATGCCTCCAAGGTACTCACCCCCGGCACCCGCGAAAACACAGTAGCCACCGCCGACGTGGCCAAGCTCGCAGGCTATCTGAAACTTCTCCAGGATGCCAACATCCCCGTGCTCTTCCGTCCATTCCACGAAGCCGCCGGCGCATACCAGTGGACATGGTTCTGGTGGGGTAACTCAGGTGTCGATGTGACCAAAGATCTCTGGAAATGGCTCCATGACACACTGACAAATGACTATGGCCTCAACAACCTCATCTGGGTATGGACCGCAAACTATAACTATGGCATGGACCTCGCCGACGTCGAGACTCTCCAGTCGGAATATCCCGGTGACGCCTATGTCGACATCGTCGGCACTGACATCTACAAGGAAGCCATGTCTGACCAGTCAGCCGTCTTCAATCTGATTCAGGAAGCCACCAACGGCAGCAAGATTATCGCACTCACAGAAACCGGCAATCTCCTCGATCCCGATTCCCAGTTCAACAACAACGCTCTCTGGAGCTTCTTTATGGGATGGTATGAGCAGGATGCCAACGGCCCCGGATTCCTGACATGGAACCTCAACGGCGAGTGGAACACCGTTCTCAACAATCCTCTCGTGCTTAACCAGGGCGATTTCTCGTTTTGATGAATGATCCGGATCGCCCGGACTGAATAAGGGGGTATCAAAACCGATACCATCAGGCAACATTTTGATACCCCCTTCTCTTTTTTCGCTTTCTTTCCTCTATTCTTTTGAAATTCCATTTTAGTTACCTTTGCAGGATTTCAATCCACATATTTAACTAACTGTAAAAAACAATGAAATACGGCTATTTCGACGATCGGAACCGCGAATATGTGATCACCGAGCCTCGCACTCCCTGGCCCTGGATCAACTATCTCGGAAATAAAGACTTCTTCTCTCTCATCTCAAACACAGCCGGCGGTTACAGCTTCTACAAGGACGCCAAGTTCCGCCGTCTGACACGCTATCGCTATAATGGCGTCCCGATGGATGCCGGTGGCCGCTATTTCTACATCAAGGACGGTGACACCGTCTGGAACCCCGGCTGGAAACCGACAAAAACTCCGCTCGACGCCTACGAGTGTCGCCACGGCATGAACTACACCGTCATCACCGGCGAGAAAAACGGACTTGAGGCCAAGGCCCTCTTCTTCGTCCCCCTCGACACCCATGCCGAAATCACCAAGCTCACGCTTACCAATAAATCTGACTCCCCCAAGAGCTTCAAGCTCTTTTCATTCATAGAATGGTGTCTGTGGAACGCAGCCACCGACATGGAGAACTTCCAGCGCAATTTCTCCACCGGCGAAGTCGAGATCGACGGCTCGACAATCTACCACAAGACCGAATACAAGGAACGCCGCGACCACTATGCGTTCTACACCGTCAATGCCCCCGTCGACGGCTTTGACACCGACCGCGAGACCTTCATCGGACTTTACAACGGCTTCGACGAACCCGATGCCGTGATGGAAGGACGCCCGCGTAACTCCGTGGCCCACGGCTGGTCGCCCGTAGCCTCCCACTGCCTTGAAATCACCCTCGCTCCCGGCGAGTCGCGCGATCTCATCTTCATGCTCGGCTATGTCGAGAATCCCCAGGAAGAGAAGTGGGAGTCGAAGGGCATAATTAACAAGGCTCCCGCCCGCGCGATGATGGCCGCATTCGATACCCCTGAGAAAGTCGACAAAGCCTTCGCCGAACTCCGCGCCTACTGGGACGAGCTTCTCGGCCGCTTCTCCGTCCGTTCGGGCGACGAGCGTCTTGACCGCATGGTCAACATCTGGAACCAGTATCAGTGCATGATCACCTTCTGCTTCTCCCGTTCGGCCTCCTTCTTCGAGAGCGGCATCGGACGCGGCATGGGTTTCCGCGACTCCAACCAGGATCTCGTCGGCTTTGTCCACCAGATCCCGGCCCGTGCCCGCGAGCGCATCATCGACATCGCCTCCACTCAGTTCCCCGACGGCGGCTGCTACCACCAGTATCAGCCCCTGACCAAGCGCGGCAACAACGACATCGGCGGCGGATTCAACGATGACCCCATGTGGCTCATCTTCGGCACTGTCGCCTATATCAAGGAGACCGGCGATCTCTCGATCCTCTCCGAACCCGTGCCTTTCGACAATCAGCCCGGATCGGAAGTCTCCCTGATGGACCACCTCAGAGTCTCATTTGACCACGTCATCAACAACCTCGGACCTCACGGACTCCCGCTGATCGGACGCGCCGACTGGAACGACTGTCTTAACCTCAACTGCTTCTCGAACGATCCTAACGAATCGTTCCAGACCACCGAAAACCGATCGGAAGGCTCGAAAGCCGAGTCGCTCATGATCGCCGGACAGTTCGTCATCTATGGCCGCGACTATGAGGAACTCTGCCGCCGCATGGGTCTCGACGCCGAGGCCGACCGCGCCCGCGCTCATGTCGAGGCAATGGTCGAGGCTGTCAAGAAACATGGCTGGGACGGCGAATGGTTCCTCCGCGCCTATGACTACTTCGGACGCAAGGTCGGATCTCATGAAAACAAGGAAGGCAAGATCTTCATCGAGTCGCAGGGCTGGTGTACGATGGCCGGAATCGGACTTGAGGAAGGTCTGCTCGAACAGTCGCTCGACTCAGTGAAGAAATATCTCGACTGCGAACACGGCATCGTTCTCAACAACCCCGCTTTCACCGAATATGTCATGGACTACGGCGAAATTTCCACCTATCCCGCAGGTTACAAGGAAAACGCCGGCATCTTCGCCCACAACAACCCCTGGGTCATCATCGGCGAGACTGTCCTCGGCCGCGGCGACCGCGCCTGGGAATACTACCGCAAGATCTGCCCCGCATATCTCGAAGAGAAGAGCGATCTGCACAAGGTCGAACCCTATGTCTACTGCCAGATGACCGCAGGCAAGGACGCCGCGAAGCCCGGCGAGGCCAAGAACTCATGGCTGACCGGAACCGCTGCCTGGAACTGGTATGCCATCACCCAGTTCATCCTCGGCATCCGTCCCGGCTATGACGGCCTTGTCGTCGATCCCTGCATTCCCGCATCGTGGGAGGGCTATGACGTCAGCCGTCGCTTCCGTGGCGCTGCCTACCGCATCTCCGTCACCAATCCCGACCATGTCAGCCGCGGTGTGAAGAGCATCATCGTCAACGGCAAGCCCGTCGAAGGCAATGTGATCCCCCTCCAGCCTGAAGGCACCGAAAATAAAGTTGAAGTAATCCTGGGCTGAATAGTCCCCCAGTTCTTACCTCGTCATCTCCACACATCCAGCTGATGAAAAATTATCTCATATCCCTCGCAGCCGCCTGTCTGCTGACAGCCTGCGGCTCAGGCAAAGCAACAAGCGAACAGATGCCGACTGACTCTCTCTCTCCGGTTCAGGCTCTCGTGGCCCGTCTCGACTCTGCCTCCGCCTCAGGCCGCTTCTTCTTCGGCCATCATGACGACACCGCCTATGGCCATCGTTGGGCCTATGCCGCCGATTCTTCTGACGTCAGAAACGTCACCGGCCAGTATCCCGGCCTGATGAGCTGGGATCTCGGCATGATCGAACTCGACTCGGCCCGCAACCTCGACGGAGTGCCTTTCACCTTTATCGCGGCACAGATCGCAGCTCAGCACGAGCGCGGCGGCATCAATGCCATCAGCTGGCACCCCGTCAATCCCTCCTCGCGCGGAAACTCCTGGGATGTCTCCACTGCTCCCTTGCGTCTGCTTGAGACCGACAAGGCTCTTGCCGACACCCTTGACGCCTGGATCAGCCGTGCGGCCCGTTTCGTGGCATCGCTCAAGGACTCGGACGGCAATCCGATTCCGGTCATCTTCCGCCCCTGGCACGAAAACTCCGGCTCATGGTTCTGGTGGGGCAAGGACAGCGCGTCGCCCGAACAGTACATCGCGCTCTGGAAGCGCACCCGTCAGGGCTTCGACGCCCAGGGTGTCGACAATGTCCTTTGGGCCTACTCTCCTGACAAGGATCTGACCCGCGAGGAATATCTCTCCACCTATCCCGGCGATGAATATGTCGACATTCTCGGAACCGACATCTATCATTTCGACGGTGAAAACGGCGTTGAGCAGTTCACTGAGCGCATCCGCTCGCAGCTTCCTTTCGTGGTTGACGAGGCCCGCAAGCGCGGCAAGATCGCAGCCTTCACCGAAACCGGCCTCGAAGGCCTTGAAATCGCCGACTGGTACACCCGTGTGCTCCTTCCCGCGATCGACAGCATCCCCGTGGCCTACGTCTGCGTCTGGCGCAACGCCATCGAGAGCGAGAAACCCAATCATTTCTATGTTCCCTATACCGGCCATCCCGCCGAAGCAGACTTCCGCAAATTCCATTCAACCCCCCGACCCATATTTGTTGACTGAGACCCCGTCAAGCCTTTCTCCGATACTTTTTCGCAGGGTTTCTGAAACTTCAAACCATAAAAAACTTTGAATTATTCCGATGGATCTTTTTAATTATCGCAAAAATCTTGTCCTTGCCCGTTATGAGGCACTTGTCACCCGTCCGAATGTTGCGATTGAGGGCAACGGTGTCTATGAACGCTACGTCAACCCCGTGATCACCGCCGAAATGGTGCCGCCGACATGGAAATATGATTTCAATCCCGCCACCAACCCCTATTTCATGGAGCGCATCGGCTGCAACGCCACTCTCAACTCCGGTGCCATCAAATGGAATGGAAAATATGTGCTCATGGTGCGCGTCGAGGGCAACGACCGCAAATCATTCTTTGCAGTGGCCGAAAGCCCCAACGGAATCGACAACTTCCGTTTCTGGCCTCACCCCGTCACCATGCCTGACACTGACGATCCCGCTACCAACGTCTATGACATGCGCCTCACCCGCCATGAAGACGGCTGGATCTACGGCCTTTTCTGCGTGGAGCGTCACGACGATTCCTGCCCCGGAGATCTCTCGGCTGCCACTGCCGCCTGCGGCATTGCCCGCACACGCGACCTCATCAACTGGGAGCGCCTTCCGGACCTCAAGTGCAAGTCGCAGCAGCGCAACGTTGTGCTCCATCCCGAATTCGTCAACGGCAAATATGCCCTTTACACCCGCCCGCAGGACGGTTTCATCGACACCGGCAGCGGAGGCGGCATCGGCTGGGCGCTGATCGACGACATAACCAATGCCGAAGTCACCGAAGAGACCATCATCGACCGCCGCTACTACCACACCATCAAGGAAACCAAAAACGGCGAAGGACCTCACCCGATCAAGACCCCCAAGGGCTGGCTCCATCTCGCCCACGGTGTGCGCGGCTGCGCTTCGGGTCTGCGCTATGTCCTCTATCTCTACATGACATCGCTTGAGGAACCCTGGAAAAAGATCGCATCTCCCGGCGGCTACTTCATGGCGCCCGTAGGCGAGGAATATATCGGCGACGTGATGAACGTCCTCTTCACCAACGGCTGGATCGCCGACGAAGACGGCAAGGTGTTCATCTACTATGCTTCGTCCGACACCCGTATGCACGTGGCCACCTCGACCATCGACCGCCTCGTCGACTACTGTCTCAACACTCCGGAGGACGGCCTTTCCACCTCTGAATCCGTCAGGACCCTCAACCGCCTGATCGACAGTAATCTTGAAATCCTCGGCAAATAAACCGTATCTGCGAATTGGCCCCTCAATCGACCGAGCGGGCCAATTCGCCGTTTCATCTTACCTTAACATCTTATGGCTCCTTTAAAAGAAAAAATAGGCTACGGCTTCGGCGACATGGCCTCATCCATGTTCTGGAAAGTCTTCAGCTACTATCTCCCGTTTTTCTATGCCAACGTATTCGGCATAAGTCTCGTTGACACCGGTGTGCTCCTGCTCGTCACCCGCATCTGGGACGCAGTCTCAGATCCGATGATGGGCATTGTCGCCGACCGCACCAAAACCCGCTGGGGCAAATACCGTCCCTATCTGCTGTGGGTGGCCGCTCCATTCTCCATCTGCGGTATCCTCCTGTTCACCACTCCCGACTGGGGCTATGCCGCTCGACTCGTCTGGGCCTACGTCACCTACATTCTCATGATGACGGTCTATACCGGCATCAACGTGCCCTACGGAGCCATGCTCGGTGTGATGACCGATGATTCGCAGGAAAAAACCGTCTTCTCGTCCTTCCGCATGTTCTTTGCCTACGGAGGTTCCTTCATCGCCCTCTTCGCCTGGGATCCCCTCTGCAAATTCTTCTCCTCGTCAATGGACATGTCGCTTCAGAGCAGCTGGCAGTTCGCAATGATCGTCATCGCTACCTGCTGCTTCGTCCTCTTCCTCCTCTGCTTCTATTTCACCCGCGAGCAGCTCACAACCGTCAGCTCGGCCTCGCTTGGA
This sequence comes from Duncaniella sp., assembly GCF_029054785.1. Lineage (GTDB taxonomy): Bacteria > Bacteroidota > Bacteroidia > Bacteroidales > Muribaculaceae > Duncaniella. The sequence continues at coordinate 7,155 of NZ_JAIDEN010000126.1, read as the reverse complement.
AGCGACCTCAAGGCTCTCGTCACCAACAAGCCCTGGTGGCTTCTCAACGGCGCGTCGCTCTGTTTCAACCTCTTTAACACCGTCCGTGGCGCCACTGTCGCTTTCTTCTTCGCCGACATCATCGGCGGCGAGCAGCACATTGTCATCTTCTCCCTCTCGCTCCTCTTCTACTCAGGCCTCTTCCTTGGCGTAGGCGAAGTTGCCAACATGGTCGGTGTGGCCCTCGCTGTGCCCATCACCAACAAGGTCGGCAAGAAACCGACTTTCATCATGGTCGACGCTCTGCTGATCATCTTCAGCGTCATCTTCTTCACCCTCTCGCCCGCATCCAACGGAGGTCTGCTGCTGATGCTGCTTCTCCAGATCGTGATTTCCGTCCTGACCGGCGTGATGTCGCCTCTGGTTTGGTCTATGTATGCCGACGTCAGCGACTACTCCGAACTCAAGACCCGCACAGCCTCCACCGGTCTGATCTTCTCCTCTGCTTCGATGGCACAGAAGTTCGGCGGGGCCATCGGCGGCGCTGCCGTGATGTGGCTTCTGAGCGGCTGCGGCTACATTGAGCGCACCGATGCCAACCAGGGTATGAATATCGTCCAGCCTGAGAGCGCCATCAATTGTCTCTGGATGCTCATGACCTTCATTCCCGCCGGTGTGGCTCTGCTCTCGATGCTCATCGTCTGGATCTATCCGCTCGGCACAAAGGAGATGACCGAAATCGTCGCCAAGCTCAAACTCCAGCGCGAGAAGCCTGTTGATGCCGACCCCGATGAATTTGTCGAACCCGTCTGAATGAAAAAATGAATCAGGAAACAATCAAAATCTTCCGTCAGGAACTGCTTGACAACCTGACGCAAAACATTCTTCCATATTGGCTTGAAAAGATGACCGATCCGCGTGGCGGTTTCTACGGGCGGCGCGACGGCGATGACCGCCTTGATGCCGACGCACCCAAAGGTGCCATCCTGAACGCCCGTATCCTCTGGTCATTCTCCGCAGCCTATCTCGCTACCGGCAACCCCGACTATCTCGCCGCCGCCACACGTGCGCGTGACTATATCGTCTCACACTTCATTGACTCCGACTTCGGCGGTGCCTACTGGAGCCTCAACGCCGACGGCACTCCTCTCGACACCAAGAAGCAGTTCTATGCCATAGCCTTCATCATCTATGGACTTTCGGAATATTACCGTGCCTGCTCCGACGAGGAGTCTCTGCGTATTGCCGTCGGGCTGTTCGATGCCATTGAGAAGCACTCGCGCGACCGCCTGAAAAACGGCTACATCGAGGCAACCGCCCGTGACTGGCAGCCGATCGCCGACATGCGCCTCAGCGACCATGATGCGAACGCCTCGAAGACAATGAATACTCATCTTCACATCCTCGAAGGCTACACCAACCTGCTGCGCGCCCTGAAAGAGAAATGTCCGGCTTCTTTCGAAAGCCGCGTCCCGGACGTTGAGGAGGCTACTGCAAACCTGCTGGAGATTTTCCTTGACCGCATCGAGAATCCCGCCACCCGCCATCTGACACTCTTCTTCGACGACGACTGGAACGAGCAGCCGGGAGCCGAGAGCTACGGACATGACATCGAGGCCTCATGGCTCCTCCTGGAGACGGCCCATGTCATCGGCGACCAGGCTCTCACCGCTAAGACTCTTGACCACACTTTCCATATCGCCTCCGCAGGCCTCCAGGGTCGTTGTGTCGACGGCTCGATGGTCTATGAGCGTCATCCTGCCGGAAACTATGACAACGACAAGCACTGGTGGGTCCAGGCCGAAAACGTAATCGGACAGCTTTGGCTCGCGCAGTTCCACGGCATGCCCGAACAGCTTGAGCGCGCCCGGCAGTCCTGGCGCTATATCGCCGACAATCTTGTGGATCCCGCCGGTGAATGGCACTGGTCCCGTCGCGCTGCCGACGGTTCCGTCAACCGTTCTGACGACAAAGCCGGATTCTGGAAGTGTCCTTACCACAACTCCCGCATGTGCATCGAGGCTGTGCGCACTCTCGACAGTTTCATTGACTGATCTCCGTCAGCTTCACGAGCCGAAGCCGGGGCGATTGACTGATGTCTCGTTCCCCCTGCGGCAATAATCATAACCCTCGCAGCGTTTATTATTAGCGCCGCGAGGGTTTTCTGAATAGAAGAGCTGGTGATGCGGCCTTTCATGGCCGACGTGCACCCCCTGTTCAAAAAACGTGCTCTGCGCCACTCTTCACGAGCCGACGCAGAGCAATCATTATAATCAAAAAGCTAATTCTATTACGTTTTATGTCTTTTTGACTCGACAAAAGCGCTTAGGTTTAATATTAAAATTGTGTTTTAACGTCATTTAACAATCTGATTGTCTCTATGGCCATACTGACTCCGACACCTCTGGAACTACTCGCACCGGCCCGCACCGCCGACACTGCCATCGCGGCTGTCAACGCCGGTGCCGATGCCGTCTATATCGGCGCCTCAAGCCACGGCGCCCGTCGCGCCGCCGCCAATTCCGTGGCTGAAATAGGCCGTGTGGCTGATTTCGCCCACCGTTTCGGAGCCAAGGTCTATGCGACGGTCAACACGATTGTCTATGACGACGAGATCCGGTCCGTTGAGAAGCTCGTCGGAGAGCTTTACCGCGCCGGTGCCGATGCACTCATCGTCCAGGACATGGCGCTCCTGCGCATGGATCTGCCCCCGATCGAGTTGCATGCAAGCACACAGTGCGACATCCGTGATGCGGCCAAAGCCCGTTTCCTTGCCGATGTCGGATTTTCGCGCCTGGTCCTCGCCCGCGAACTGTCGCTTAAAGAGATTGCCGAGATCCATGCAGCCGTCCCTGACACTCCTCTTGAAGCCTTCATCCACGGCGCTCTCTGCGTAAGTTACAGCGGCGACTGCCGTGCGAGCTTCGTCTCCACCGGACGCAGCGCCAACCGCGGGGAGTGCGCGCAGATCTGCCGCCTGCCTTTTGACCTGATTGATGCCGACGGACGGCCTCTTGTCAGAGGCAAACATCTGCTTTCGCTGCGCGATCTCAACCGCTCGTCGGTCATCCCTGAGATGGTTGCGGCGGGTGTCAGCTCTTTCAAGATCGAAGGCCGCCTGAAGGATGATGCCTATGTCAGAAACACCGTTGGCGCTTACAGCCGTATCCTAGACCGCTTTGTCAGTGAAAGCGAGGGCCGCTATGTCCGCCAGTCGGCAGGTACGGTCCGCCTGGGCTTCACTCCCTCGCTTGACAAGAGCTTCAACCGCGGCTTCACGTCCTATTTCCTGACAGGACGCGCCCCGGCCAAGGGGATGGCTTCGATGGCGAGTCCCAAGGCGATCGGCACGAAAATCGGAACCGTCACAGCCTGCAATCAGAAATTCATCACCGCCCGGCTCGATGCAACTCTGGCCAACGGTGACGGCCTTGGATTTTTCACCCCGGCGGGAATTTTTTCCGGCTTCCGGCTCAACCGTGTTGAGGGCAACCGCCTTTTCCCGGCCTCCCCGCAGTCGGTTCCTGTCGGCACTCCTCTCTATCGCAACCGCGACAAGGAGTTTGACGATCAGATCGCAGCTTCGAAGTCCTCGCGCACGCTGAGTGTCGACATGTCACTTCACGTCCGTCTTCCTGATCGCGTCATGCTCGAAATGACTGACGAGCGCGGCGTCTCGGCCTCGGTGGTCACTGTGCTTGACTCTCCGCTGCAATCGGCTGTCACTCCGCAGGCAGGTCCGCGCCGGAAGATTCTTGACAAATTGGGAGCCACTGACTATCGTGCGGGCCGGATCGCTGACCTTGCAGGCGATTTCTTCATTCCCGCCTCCGCCCTTGCCTCACTCCGCCGCGACTGTGTCGCTGCTCTTGAGCGGGCCTCGCGCATGACCTACCGTTATGAAATCCGGCGTGCGGAAAACGCGGAAGCCACACTCCCGCAGGGCACCCGTCTGACCGTCCATGACAACGTGGCCAACCGCCTTGCCCGTGAGTTCTATGCCGACCACGGGGCCGTTGAGATCGGTGCCGCAGTCGAGACCGGCGGCGACCGCTGCGAGGCCCCGGTGATGACAACCCGCTACTGTCTGCGCCGTGAGCTGGGCCACTGTCTGCGCGAGCCTGAGGGCCGTAAATGGAAAGGCCCGCTGACACTTGTCAGCGGACCTCTGAAACTTCGGGCCGACTTCGACTGTCAGGCCTGCCGGATGAATCTCTACCACATCGGCGAGTGATCCCGTCAGCTTTCCATGAATACCAGGTAGACGGCGGCTATCAGCAGACAGAATGCCAGGAAGTGGTTCCAGTGGAGCGATTCGCCCTTGAAGAATAGGATTGTGAAGACCGTGAATACCAGCAGCGACACAACTTCCTGCATTACTTTGAGTTGCAGCAGTGAAAACTGGCCTCCGTTGCCGATGAAACCGTAGCGGTTCGCCGGCACCATGAACAGGTATTCGAACAGAGCCACACCCCACGACAGCAATATGACCGTCAGAAGCGGCGTCTGTGAGGTGATGACTTTCATTTCAGAAAGTTTCAGTTGCCCGTACCAGGCAAAAGTCATGAAGATGTTGCTTATGACAAGCATTCCAAGCGTGAGCCATCCGTTCATAGTCTCGTCGTATGCTCTTATTTTTAGAATGCGTTCATTCGCGGTTTGTTGTCAGGCGATCCGAGCAGGCTGTCGAGTTTTCCGGCAGAGATATAGTCGATCAGGATCGTGTAGAGCACTTCGGGGCTCTTGGCAATCATCACACCCTTCTTCAGCGGCTCCATATAGTCGTTGCCGGCGGCGAGATAGTCGATGGTAGCCAGACGGTAGGTGCGGTTCGGATCAACGGGTTTGCCGTCGATGGTGGCGCTGTTGACCTTCTTGGTCGAGGGATCGTAGACCACATTGACATTGCCGCTCACACCGTTGCCGTCCTGCGAGGCCATGACGGCGAAGTTGTCGAGCAGATCCTTGCCTTTGATTTCAAGCACGACGATCGAATTGTCAAACGGTGCGATGTCGATGATCTTGCCCTGTGTGATCGGGCCTGCCGCCAGAGAATTGCGGATACCGCCTTTGTTCATGATCGACAGATCGACTGGCTTTCCGCAAAGTTCCTTGCCGCGAACTCTGACAAAGTCGCTCAGAAGATTGAGCATTTCGGTCGACTTGCGTTCGAACTCGAAAGGCGAGTTGCCGATCACCTGCGAGCGCATCGAGTCGACTTTCGCGCGGTAGGGAGCCACGATGCTTTCGATCTTCGAGCCTACGCGGCTGTCCAGACGGCTGTCGACGGGGATGAGCTTGGCAGAGACCTCCTTGGTGTCGAGGTTGATGTCGATCTCGCCGAGGTTCACGCCGCTTGATCCGGTCTGCAACACGCTGATGGTGTCGCCGGCGGCGTTGGCCACTCTCCATGTCGGGACTCCGGCGCGCTTGTCGGCAGGATTGACCACAGTGTGGGAGTGTCCGCCGATGATCACGTCGATGTCACGCGAGTTGCGGGCAAGATCCATGTCGCTGTAACCCGGTTCGTTGTCATAGCCGATGTGGGTCACGGCGATCACCATGTCGGCCCCGTCTTTTTTCAGCTCTGCGGCCTGTTCGTTGGCCGCCTTGATGCCGTCGATATATTTGACGCCGGTGTAGTTCGACTCGGTCACGATTCCTGCCGGGTCGAGGTTGATGCCGATGAAGCCCACGGTCTTGTCACCGATTTTTTTCATCACGGCAGGCACAAACAGGCCGTCAAGCGTCGAGCCTGAGAAGTCATAGTTTGTGCTCAGGCGATCGGCGTTGAGCTGTTTCCACTCTTTGGCAAGCTGCTCCATGCCCTTGTCGAACTCGTGGTTGCCGAGGATCTGGATGTCATAGCCCATAGCGTTCATCACCTTGCGTTCCACCTCGCCTCCGAAGAGCGTATAGTAGAGCGACCCCTGCACGGCATCGCCTGCATCAATGAGCATGACGTTTTCATTAGCGCCGCGCACACTGTCGATCAGCACATCGCGCCGCGCCACGCCGCCGAGGTTGTGGCGGTCCGGGTCAATGGCCGAGTGAGTGTCGTTTGTGTGGAGGATCACAAGCCGGTTGGCCGATTCGTCTTTCTTCGTGCAGCTGCTTCCGGCGAAGAGAGCCGCTAAAGCACATGCGATCAGTAGTCTGTTGAGCTTCATATTTTTGTGTGGATATATATCTGAATTACAACCGGCGGTCAGCAAAAGTTTTTCCTTGGTAAAATTTGCCGACTCTTGGTTTCACGACTGCAAAATTAGTAAAAATCCTTGAACCTCAATCTCTAAAACTGCAAGGGGCGCATGACGCGGTTTCGCACCTACGGCGCTCTGTCGAGGTGGGGAATGGCGTTTAACCACAGCTGCGGACCGCGATGCGGCCCTTGCAGTGGCCTGAATTCTCCCGACCGCTAACGCGGCCAGCCTGATGCAGGGCAGATGTCATGTAGGGATGGCGGGGGCGGATGCCGTGCGTGGAGGGGCGTTCCATACTTGTAGGGCTGTACCACGGTGCAGCCGTTTCACACGGGAAAACCGAGTCCGGGGATCACGTGGGAATGGCGGATGCTCCGTGGAGCATCCCTACAAGAGGGTGGCGGCAGGCGCAGGGGCAGCTGGATTGTCCGGTGGGTAGTGAACGGGGATTGTTTAAGATCAGGCGCGGGGGCAGCGGGACTGTCCGGTGGGTAGAGAATTGGGTGCTGTTTGAGATCAGGCGACTGGGGCAGGCCGCGTTAGCGGTCGGGAGAATTCAGGCCACTGCAAGGGCCGCATCGCGGTCCGCAGCTGTGGTTAACCGCCATTCCCCACCCCGACAGAGCGCCGTAGGTGCGAAACATGTGGGCCTACTGACGGGCCAGACGGCGCGTCAGACGGTTTGCCGCACGGCGCACCTCCTGCTCGTAGAGCCTGCGTTCGCGGCGGTTACGTGGGACGAACGGCGCCGGATCTTCCGATTCTTCATCGCTCGCAACATCCGCATTGTCCTTCACGGCTGTTTCCTGTTCTGCCCCCTTCGAGGCGGCTAAAACAGCAGCGAGCGCACTGAACTGCTTATCCATGCTCGCAGCCTTGTCGGCGGCACGCTGACGCGCACGGCGTGAACGCTGGAGAGCCTTGTCGATCTCCATGCGCAGCAGATTGAAAACCAAAATAACAGTAGTGTCAG
>NZ_JAIDEN010000125.1 GCF_029054785.1 Duncaniella sp. | reverse complement strand
CCGGCCGTCGGGTTTCAGCGGTAGAAATGACAATAGGCCGTTCGATCAGCAGACGGGTGTAGCCGGAGAACCATCGGGAGGCCCGCGGATCTTTCACGCGTGTTTCGATTATAGTCCGGATTTCTTTGATGTCAGCCTCAGTAAGTTCTTTTGCCTTCTTTGAATGACGGAGGTTGTTGACAGCTAAAGGGATATCAGCTACGGTGCGTATTGCCGCCATAGTGTCATGGAGCATTATGCCTCGGTCACGGGCATCTTCGATGTTGTAATATTTCTCCTCCAGATGGGTGTTGTCCCAAAATGATCGGTGGAGCTGGGTGTCATAGTTGGCGACTTCCAGAAGTCTTGACGGTGTCAGAGAGGTCTTTTCGGCATGTTCCTGGACTGATTTGACCGAAGGCTCTCCGAGGGTGATGAGGTTGTCTGTGATTGCGAACGATGTGAAGGGAGAACGTGTGCTGTCCTGGATGTTGTTCGCGGCTTCGAGTTCGCGGCAGAAGTTCTGGTCGCAGCCTGACAGCGCATTGAAAATGTCAGGTCCGATGCTCGCTCCTTTTGCTTCAGGCGATGTGAGGCCTATGTGGAGTTCATCGACGGCTCGCGTAAATGCCACATAGAGCAGATTGACGGTGTCAAGTTTTGCCTGTGCGGTGACTTTGGAGTAACGCTCTTCGAAGACGGTCCCTTCCATTGACGAAGAGAGCTTCAGCGGAATCATCGGCGGGATGCATTCTGTCGGGACTCCGGGAATCTCGCTGATCTCAAACCAGGCGAGTTCCGAGTGGCTGCCGCTGTTCATCTGAGCGAACGGAATGTGGACGCAGGGATATTCAAGACCTTTTGACTTGTGGATGGTCAGGATGTTCAGAGCGCTGTCGTCTTTGGCTCCTGCTACGGCTGATTTGTTGCCGCTCTCATCCCACCATTTGAGGAAGGCGCGGATATCACCGTGGCCTCTGCCAACAAATTCTGTCACCAGATCCTGGAACGCTGTCAGATAGAGATTCTCGCTCTGGCGGTTTTGCTCAGGGACAAAGTTGGCGATTATGTTTTCAACCAATGAAACGAGGTCGATCGAGGTCGGTGTCTGGGATGGAGTCTTGCTCTCGCTCTGCTCCGGGGCTGTGGGGCTGTGATTTTCGTCCGAATGGAGTGCGATGTCAAGCGCCGCAGCCGGAGATAGCTGCCCGTCGCTGCGCAGCGATTCGAAACGGTTGATCAGATTTGCGATCTCGCGTTGGGTCTTTTTGCGCGGATTGGCTGAAAAGTCTGTGGACGACAGAAGCCTGAGCCGACTGATGATGAGCGATACGGAGGGGGAGTTGCCTATGAGCAGCGAGGAGTCGGAGACTATGCGGAATTCCGGGAAATCAGGATCAGATTTCCGGACCTCTTCGAGATGGCTGATGACGGTGTTTCCTTCGTCCCAGCGTCTGACAAGTATGGCGATGTCGCCGGGACGGTAGCCCGATGACAGCTGCCGCCGCAGTTCTGTGGTGAGGTTGTCAAGCGCTTCCTCCATCCACTCGTCTTTTTTACTGCCGGAGTAGATTTTCACACGCACATATCCTTTGTGTGAAAGATGTTTGGGTGAGATCTGCTGGGCCACGTTGGAGTAAATGTCCTCATAGCCGAGATCTCTGACAAGGGCTGAGAAGAAGGTGTTGTTAAAACGGATCACGTCGGCTGACGAGCGCCAGTTCGTGTTTTCTTTGATTGTGTTTCCGCTTATGACCGTGCGTCCGAGAGCCATCTCTTCGGTGTGAAGATTGTGCAGAAGTGAGGGGTCGCTGTTTCGGAAACGGTAGATACATTGTTTTTCATCGCCGATGACAAGATTGTCGTGGTCATAGGCCAGACTTTCGCTGATCAGTGGGCGGATGTTCTGCCATTGGCTGTGGGAGGTGTCCTGAAATTCGTCAATCAGATAATGTTTGAACCAGACGCCGACGCGCTCATAGAGAAAGGGTGCGTCTTCGCTGCCGATGATCTTTGCGATCAGAGAGTTCGTGTCACTAAGTAGAATTGTCGAGTTTTCCTGCCGGAATTTGTCGAGATAGGCTGAAAGGGTCGAAAGCATTCCAAGCTGATAGAGGTTGGATGCGATGATCCGGAGGGCCTTGACCTGTGTGGCACAAAAGGCCATCGCCGTTACGGCATGACTGATCCGTCCGTCCAGTTCGGCTGTGCGCAGTGGCGAGTTCTTGCCTTTTTTCAGGTAAGCCTGCTCGATGTCATTTTCGACTTTCGACATCGTGGCTGAAAGTCCTTTGCTGTCATATCCGGTCTGCATCCATTTCAGCAAGGGCTTGTAGACGTTGGCCGAGATTATCTCCCTGGCCCCGCTGTTGTCGATGGTGTGCACTGCGGCTTCACATGCCTCGGCTGTCTGTCGGGTGATTTTCCCGATGAGATTGTAGACATGGTTCTTGAAGCTGTCGAATTTTTTCTCGTCGGAGAAATATTCCATCAGACGGCTTTCGTTCTCGCGGAAAACGTCGTCGGTGATGTCGTTGATGAAAGAGATGAGATCGCGGTGGATGTATGAGTTGCGGTTGAAGATGTTGAATGTGCGTCCGTCCTCGATCAGATGGGTCATGTAACTGGAGAGCCAGTTGATCAGATAGTTTGTCCGGGCGGTCTGCTCCCCGTGGTTCAGGTCCTGAAGGAGTTTGTCGACGCTCATTCCGATGACACCTTTGTCGTCAAGTTCCAGATCATAGTTGCCTGAAACTTCTGCCTCGCGGGCAAATGAACGGAGAATCAGCTGGAAGAATGAGTCGATTGTCGAAACACTGAAAAAGTTGAAATCATAAAGCAATCCGCGCAATGCTGAGGCGGCCGCGGCTTTCAGCTCATCGGCCGAGCAGCGGAAGGCGGCACACAGATCAGCTTCGTAGGGGCTTGGTTTGGTCCAGTTTTTCTCCAGTCCGGCAATGACGGCCAGCTCGTGGATGATACGGATTTTCATCTCTTCGGTGGCTTTGTTGGTGAATGTGATCGCCAACACAGACCTATGAGATCCGCCGGATGATTTCCGCAGATGATAGTTGCCATCCTCATCTTTCCTGCCAAGCATCAGTTTGATGTATTCGCGGGCGAGGGTGAATGTCTTGCCGGAGCCGGCGGATGCTTTATAGATGTTGATCATTGTCTGACGATTGATGGAAACGCAGGGGAGGAGTCCGCGGGTTTACCGTACTTTGTAACCCATCTCCAGGAGTAGCTTTTTCAGATCTTCTTTGCGGTCGCCTTGGATCAGTATCTCCCCGCCGCGGGCCGAACCTCCGGTTGAGAGGCGCGATTTCAGGCTGGACGCGATTTCTTTAAGCCGGTCTTCGTCGCATTTGAAGCCGACGGCGAGAGTGGCTGTTTTTCCTTTGCGGCCTTTTTTGTCTAAAATTACTTCGATCGTTTCGGGAGACTGTCGGGGCGCTTCCGGCTTTTCAGCCACAAATTCTTCTCGTTCGAGTTCTCCGTTGGCGATTTTTTGTGATAAAAGATCTTTCCAGTCCAAGATTTTAGAGTTTTTAGATGATGCCTGATGAGCAGGACTTTGATTTAAATATGGTCAGCTGATAACTGCCGGTTCAAAGCTCCGATAGTATTGCTGTTTATGGCTGAGGAATGGCTTCGGGGCTGACAGAATCGGTCGGATCAGTGATTTTGCCCACTTCGTTTGCCGGGACTTCCCAGTCGTGGTCCGATGGAATTTCTCGCGGATTGTCGAGCGCATGAACTATGGTGCTCAATGTCATGGCATACTTTTCCTGCTCCACCGGAAGTGTGCGGTAGTAGTTTCGGGCTGAGTCTGCATTGAGTTTGAATGCTTCGCGGTAGCACTGTGCGGCCAATTGGATGTCATCCGGGTTGTCCGTGCGGTCGTTCAGCTGCATGTAAATGATGGACAGACGGGCATAGTCCGAAGCTTCGATCCCTTGCTTTTCGGCAGTAGTCAGGATTCCGGTACAGATGTCGCGCGTAGCAGTCATGTCCTCGTCGGCAATGGCCACTTCCGCAGCCGCAAACTGCTCTGAAACGGAGTGTCCGTTGCCGCATGAACTAAGCAGGACCATACAGGCGACAGCGCTTGCGGATATATAATTAAATATGTGTCTCATTAAAGATTTCAGATGGTTGAGTGTTCTAACAGTCGGTTGGTTTTGCCGTCCCTCTTATTCGTTGCGGCGCTGATAGAGATAGCTGACACCGCCGCTTTCCAGCTGAAGCGAAAAGTCGGTATGGGCTACGACCTTACGAGCCACACGTTCCGGAATATTTCCTATCAGGGTGCTGTCACCGTCGAAACGGATTGACTGTGGTGAAAGCTCAATGATGAGAGAGTCGTTGACAACATTCCATTCGCCATCGACACTGAAAGTGAGAACTCCGGGTTTTATCGCTGTGATGGTGCAGCTTGCATCTTTTCGCAGTTGCATGACCGGCTCTGTCTGCGACAGTTCGGAGTTGTAGTAGGTGCCGACAATCTGTTTCGCTTCTTTGCTGAGATGACTGCACGATGATATCGCGGCGGTTCCGAGAAGCAGGAGTGAGAGGTGGTAATATTTCATGTGTGTGGATTGTTTGGATGCTTCTGTCAGGAACTGTTTAAATTTATATGATAATATGAATTTTAACAGTTCCTCAGATGCAACCGATGATCTCGTTAATGTCTGAGATTCCGTGGCGGCTGCAATAGTCTTCCATGAAGTCGATGACTTTCATGGTGACTGCGGGATCGATGAAGTTGGCAGTTCCGATTTCGATTGCCGTTGCTCCTGCGAGCATGAATTCGATTGCGTCACGCCCGTTCATGATGCCTCCCAGTCCGATCACCGGGATTTTGACTGCTTTTGCAACCTGCCATACCATTCTGACTGCCACCGGACGCACTGCCGGACCTGAAAGGCCGCCGGTGACGGTTGAGAGGTGTGGACGACGGCGTTCGACGTCAATCGACATTCCCATCAGGGTGTTGATCAGCGAGACGGAGTCCGCGCCTTCGGCCTCAACGGCTTTAGCAATGTCGGCTATTGAGGTGACGTTGGGGGAGAGCTTGACAATCAGTGTCTTGTCAGGATAGGCCTGGCGGACTGCACGTGTGACTTCTGCCGCACCGCTTGTTGTGGTGCCGAAAGCCATGCCTCCTTCTTTGACGTTCGGGCAGGAGATGTTGACTTCGATGGCGCTGACATCGTCGAGCGCATGAAGCCGGCGCGCTGTTTCAGCATAGTCATCGACATTTGCCCCGGAGACGTTGACAATGAGTTTTGAACCCAAGGTGCGGATGCGCGGATAGATATGCTCGATGAAGTAGTCTACACCTTTGTTCTGAAGTCCGACAGCATTCAGCATCCCAGACGGTGTTTCTACCATGCGGGGATAGTCATTGCCTTCGCGGTGGTGGAGTGTAGTACCTTTTATTATATAGGCTCCAAGGCGGTCAATGTCGATGAACGGTGTGAATTCCTCGCCATAGCCGAATGTGCCTGATGCGGTCATTACGGGGTTTGCCAGTTGCAGTTTCCCTATGTTGACAGATAGATTTGCCATTGATTTCTCTCCTTAGTTTTTTATTGGTTCCAGGTAAGAGCTTCGATATTGAATACCGGTCCTTCGGTGCACACACAGACGTTGCCTTTGACGGTCTTTTCAACGCAGCAGAGGCAGGCACCGAGTCCGCAGGCCATCATGTTTTCGAGCGAAACTTCGCACTGGGTTCCGTTTTTATATGCGATAGCAGCGATGGCTTTCATCATAGGCGCCGGGCCGCAACAGTAGTAGCGTTCATAAGTGTTGCCGAAAGTCGGATGGGCTGTCACAAGGCCTTTGACTCCTTCAGAGCCGTCTTCAGTGCAGATGTGTACCGGGCCGATGCTGCGGAAGTCTTCCAGCGAGAGCAGATCGCCTGCCGAGCGTGCGCCGAGCAGAAATTCCGGGCGATAGCCTCTGGCTTTCAGCTCGCGTCCGAGATAGAGCAGGGGAGCCACGCCGACACCGCCCCCGATAAGCAGCAGAGGTGCGTTGCCGGTGCAATCTGTTGTAAAGCCGTTGCCTAAAGGCAGCATTATGTTGAGCTTTTGGCCTGCTTTCAAGGCGATGAGCGCGGAAGTTCCGCGGCCTGCATTCCTCACAAGCAGAGTGAGCGTGTTTGCACTGCGGTCGACGTCGTTGATTGAAATCGGACGTCGAAGAAAGACGTCGGGAGCTTCGACTGCGACCTGAACGAATTGTCCCGGCAGAATCATGGGCAGGTTCGAGCCGTCGGCAGGAGCTAATATCAGCTTGGAATAGTTGCTGTTGATGCTGATATTTTCAATGATTAGAAAATCCTTTACTTGTTTCACGATAATGAGATTAGGATCAGACGGATTTGTTCCATCCCCACAAAATTACAATTTTTTTGGTAAAAGATCAAAGTCTGCCTGCCTAAAATTGGTAAAATTGGGGTGGTGAGTTTACATGATGTTTCTTTTATGGTGGATTGGTGTGATATTCTTATGAGTCGTGGCGCATCTTGCTGGAGAAATGAAATTTTGCTAATTTTGTGTCAAATTTAGTTTTAAAACCATGAAGACTTGCGCTGATAGAGCGCGAAAATGCTAAAAATGAAAAAAATAACAACTTCATTCCTGTCTTTGCTTTTGGCGTCAGGATTTTCTGTCGTTTGTGCGCAGGCGCCGGCTTTTCCTGGCGCCGAAGGGCATGGACGTTTTACAACGGGTGGCCGTGGTGGAAAGGTAATTCATGTGACGAATCTGACTGATGATAAAAACAATCCGGCTGAAGGTTCGCTTCGCTGGGCTTTAAAGCAGAGCGGTGCCAAGACTATTGTTTTTGATGTCAGCGGCTATATTGATCTCGTGGCTGATCTTCAGATTTCAGCGAATACTACTATCGCCGGCCAGACCGCTCCCGAAGGGGGCATCACTCTGCGTTATTATACGCTTCGTCTGAGCGGAAACAATATAATTGTCAGGTTTATCCGTTCGCGCCGGTCGCAGGTGAAAGACACGAACGATGGTGCAGATGCAATCTGGGAACGAAACAGAACCAATCTGCTCCTTGACCACTGCTCATTCTCGTGGAGCATTGATGAGATCGCTTCGTTTTATGACAACCGCGATTTTACCATGCAGTGGTGCTCTCTTGGCGAAGGCCTTGCCAATCCCGGCCATTCAAAGGGCGCTCATAGCTACGGCGGTATATGGGGCGGTAAGAATGCCTCCTTCCATCATAATTTTATAGCTCATGTTCAGAACCGCGCTCCCCGTTTCAATGGTGCGCGTTATGGCTGGACCGGCTACGATAAGGATGCCTATTCGTCGGCTGTCGATGCCGAGCGCGTCGACTTCCGGAACTGCCTGATGTATAACTGGGGAACCGGGGCTGCATGCTACGGAGGTCCCGGCGGAGGCTATATAAATATGGTGAACAATTATTACAAGGCGGGACCGGGTACTAAAAACAGGACGACAGTCACTCAGGTGACAGTAGCTACATCCGGTAATGCCGATTCAAAACATCCGGAACTTTACGGGCTGTCATCACGCTATTATATTAAAGGTAATTATATGGCTGCCGCCTCTGCTCCGGAAGACTATGACTGGACCGGTGTGAAATATGACAGCGGATTGCTGACTTCGAATGGCGAACGTTATATTCCGGATCCAAACCATAATTTTGGTGAGGGAGTGTCGTATGTCTCTATTTCAGGCAAAGATTGCGTCGGGCTTAAACTTGACAGCCAGATTGATCCGGGTGTCGTGACCACTCATTCCGCTAAGGATGCTTATGAAAAGGTTATGGGTTATGCCGGTGCAAGCCTTTATCGCGATGCTGTCGATGCCCGTTATATGGAAGAAACACGCACCGGGACTGTGACTTATCATGGTGATGTGGCCTATGTGAAGGATGGCAAGGAATATCCTACTTCAAAAACAGAAGGAATTCTGGACTTTATAAATGATCCGGATGGTGAAGCCAATCCGAAAACAGCAAGTTTCCCGGAATTGCCGATGAATGTCCGTCCGGCAGGATTCGATACCGATGGCGATGGTATGCCCGATGACTGGGAACTTGCCAACGGTCTTGATCCGAATGATGCGTCAGACGGCCAGAAGTACACGCTTGACACTGAGAAAGGCTGGTATACCAATCTTGAGGTGTATCTTAATTCTTTGGTCGAAAAGATCATGAAAGCCGGTAACAGCGATGCGATTGATGCGGTGGATGAGTATTACCCCGCCTGCAAAAGCGCAAGTTCAGGGATTGAAGAGGTCGTTGCCGGATCCGAGATTGAGAGTGTTGAATATTACGACTTGCGAGGCGTACGACTTGCGGAACCTGCCGAAGGGCTTAACATCCGCAGGATCCGTTACAGTGACGGTCGTGTAGTTACAGACAAAGTTGTCAAACGATAAAAATGAATGCCATGAAAAAAATGACCGTGGCCTTGGCCGTAGGCCTGATGGTGCCGTTTCTCTCCTGGGGTAAGGCGCCTGAAGTTCCGAGAGATACTTCTTTTACGGCCTATTCGACAAACAAGAAAATACGTAAATATCACCCTGAGGCCGTTCTGGCATTGCCTGAGCTGCCCGCCGGGGTGAAAGAATGGCGCGATGTGGTTTATGCCACATTGCCAAAAACTAAATATGGACGCCGTGATCTCCATGTTGATATTTTCAGGCCTGATGATGACAAGGTCTATCCTGCGCTGCTGATGATCCACGGTGGAGGATGGAATTCCGGCGACAAGAGCCTTCAGGTGCCGATGGCCCAGCAGATAGCTGCAAAAGGTTATGTTACCATTCCTGTCGAGTATCGCCTGATTCCTGAGGCTGTCTATCCCGCCGGTCTGCACGATGTGAAGACTGCTATAAGATGGGTGAGGGAGCATGCGGCTGACTACGGCATTGACCCTGACCGAATCGCGGTCTCCGGTTGCTCGGCGGGTGCGCAGCTCGCTACGTTGGCCGGAGTCACCAACGGCTCTAAACGCCATGAGGGTAAAGGCCAGTGGCGCAAGACGTCAAGCGATGTGCAGGCTGTCATAAGCATGGACGGTATCGCTACATTTGTTTCTGAATCCAATATAGCCGATGCTGTCGACCGTCTTGAAAAGAAGGGCGAACTGCCTGTCAATGCGAAATGGCTCGGCGGCCTCTACGAGGATTCTCCCGAAAACTGGAAAGAGGCTTCAGCACTTCTCTGGATCACTCCGAAATCCGCGCCTGTGTGCTTTATCAACAGCGGACTGCCGCGTTACAGTGACGGGCGCGACGAGCTTGTTGAGAAATATGATTCTTTGGGTATTTATACCGAGCGCCATCGCATTCCCGTCGATGTGCACACATTCTGGTTTTTCCATCCCTGGTTTGAGACTACGGTCGAGCGGGCTGTCGGTTTTCTTGACCGTATGTTCAAGGGCGAAAAGTCAGCGCCGCGGCTGAAACTGACGGATCATGGGGTGTGCAATGACAGCACCGTTTTGCAGACGGCTGCTATTCAGAGGGTGATCGACAAAGCCGAGGCTATGGGTGGGGGAGAGATCATTGTTCCGCGCGGCACCTTCCTCACCGGTGCACTTTTCTTCAAGCCCGGCACCACATTGCGGCTTGAAGAGGGAGCGGTCATCAAAGGTTCTGACAATATCGAGGATTATCCGCTGATACCTTCCCGCATGGAGGGTCGCAGCATCTACTATCATGCGGCCCTGATCAATGCCTATCATGTGGACGGGTTTGAGATAAACGGCCCCGGCACAATTGACGGTAACGGCTATAAGTTCTGGGTGCAGTTCTGGGACAACGTAGAGAAAGCCCGTGTGGAGAATCGCAGCTGGACCAATCTTGAGGTGCGCCGTCCGCGCCTGGTATTTCTTTGGGGCTGTGACAATGCCCGCCTCAGCGGTGTGCGTCTGATCAACTCTGCTTTCTGGACATCTCATTTCTATCTGTGTAATGATCTGATTGTCGAGAACTGCGAGGTTCAGGCGCCGCGCGAGCCTGTCCGTGCGCCGAGCAGCGATGCTATCGACCTTGACGGATGCCACAGGGTGATTGTGCGCGGATGCTATCTGAACTGCGATGACGATGGTGTCTGTCTCAAGGGCGGAAAGGGTGTCTACGCCCACAAGTCTCATGAAAATGACAGCGTCACCGATGTGCTGGTCGAAGGCTGTATATTCGGCCCGAATCTCCACGGGACTCTGACATTAGGTAGCGAATGTATCCATGCCGACAATGTTGTCCTGCGCAATTGCCGTCTCGATAATGATTGCTCGCTTCTGCGTTTGAAAATGCGCCCCGACACATATCAGATCTATGAGAATATCCGGATTGAGAACGTCACCGGTCGCTGCGGCACGGTGGTTGAGGTGCTCCCTTGGAAGCAGTTCTTTACCTTGGAGGGCAGTGACGAAAAGCCGGTCGGTCTGATCCGCAATATTTCGATCCGCAATGTCGATCTGAAATGCAACAGTCTTGGCGTTATCGCAGCCAATCCTGACGACAAGGTGGAGAATTTCAGTTTTGAGAACGTGAGTCTGAAAGCTGCGTCTGACATTTTCCGTTGCAACTATCCTGATGTAAAACTCAAGAATGTCACAGTCAATGGCAAGCAGCCGGAGATTCTGACTGCCGATGAGGAAATGAAAGACAAACTGAATTTCGACGCTGTGGATCTCGATAAAAATAATGAAAAGTAAGATTTGAGCGGAATTCCTGAAAAATGGATATGGCTCATAAAAGAAGAAGCATGGCCTCCACGGTTATGCTTCTTCGTTTTATATGAAAGATATGCCGCTTGGATTTTCGGTCGTGTTGTTAAACATCCTGCAAGAACTGATTCTTGTTTGCAGGAGCGGGGAAATTTTAGTAACTTTGCACTGTGATTGACATAGCTCAACATATAGAATACCTGCTTCTGCATCATGACTGTGTGGTGGTGCCGGGTCTTGGGGCTTTCATGATGAATGATGAAAGTGCCCGCTATGACGCGGTGTGCCATAGGTTTATGCCGCCGCGGCGTACGGTCGGGTTCAATCCGGAAGTGCGCCATAATGATGCGATGCTCCTCGGAAGCATCTCGCGCAGAAGCGGTGTTTCGCTTTCGGTAGCCAGAGCGGATCTTGAGACGGAAGTCGCCGCGCTTCATCATCAGCTCGAAGTGAGCGGTGAATTTCCCTTGGGAGATCTCGGAATGCTGACGCGCGGAGAAAGCGCCGGGTATCCTGTCTTTGAGCCGTCTGCTGACTCGTTGCCGCTGAAATTATATGGAAATCTTGCCCCTGTGGATTGTTCGCCTCTGTTTTCAGACGAAGACTCCGCAGAGGATGGTGGGGCCCCCGCCCGTCAGAGAATTGTGGCCATACCTGCCCCCCTTAAGATAGTTGCGTCCTTTATTGTCGTCATGGTCGCCCTTGGAATCCTTTATTCGACAACCGGCCTCATAAACGGGCCGAGAGCCAACTCGGCTTCTCTTGACACCGGTCTCAGCTCGCGGATCGAGCAGTCGGCCCCGGTTTTCGAGCCTGCATTGGCTGAGAATGTCTCGCGAGAGATCATCCTTAACATCGCTCTTCCGCAAAACAGTGAAGAGATCAGCGAACCGGAGTCCTCAGTCCCGGTTCAGACGCTTGCCGACAAAAAGGCTTCCATGCCGCAGCGCTATCTTCTTGTTGTCGGATCTTTCCCCAGCCGGTCATCGGCCAACCGTCATATTGCCAATGTCGGAGATGAATCTCTTCGTGTCATCGAGATGGACGGTAACTACCGCATTTATGCCGCATCGGCGCCGACCATAGACGAAGCCCGCCGGATGGCAGCATCTGTTTCTGCGACTTACCCCTCTGTGTGGGTTTGCCGCAGATAGTTATTTTAATAGCCTCTAAAATTAATCTTCCCTCATGGACTTCAATCAAATGCTCGTGGAGCGCCGTAGCATCCGCCGCTACACAAATGAAAAAATAGATCCCGAACAGGTAAAACTCATCCTTGAAGCCGGACTCTTGTCTCCTACATCAAAGTCTGCGCGGGCATGGCAGTTTGTAGTCGTTGAGGATCCCGACATGCTCGAACGTCTCGCTCTCTGCAAGCCGATGGGTGCGGCCCCGATTGCAAAATGTCCGCTTGCGGTGGTTGTTGCCGTCGATTGTACTGCCACTGAACCGTGGGTTGAGGATGGATCCGTTGCCGCTTCCTACATGCAGTTGCAGGCTCAGGCTCTCGGCCTTGGTTCGTGCTGGATTCAGGTTCATGGCCGCTTCACAGATGACGGAACTCCATCTGAGGAATATGTCCAGGAGCTGCTTGGCATCCCTGAAACCTGTCCTGTTGTCTGTGTGCTCACTTTCGGACATAAGGACGAGGTCCGCAAACCTCAGGATCTCGAAAAACTGAAATGGGAAAATGTGCATATCGGTAAATTCTGATCCCTGCGGATGTCTCTGAAAATTGTTTTTATCGGTGCCGGAAATGTTGCGTCACACCTTGCCCCGGCGGTGGAATCGGCGGGCGCGGGAGAAGTGGTGCAGGTGTATAGCCGAAGCCTCGGATCAGCTCAGTCTTTGGCCGCAGGCCTGCGGGGTGCGACAGCAGTCAGCGACGTATCGGAAATCCGCAGTGATGCTGATGTCTATATTGTCAGTCTTGTCGACGATGCCATATCGCCTCTTGTTTCCCGACTGCCAAAGGGGGGTAATGCCTTGTGGCTTCATACATCCGGCTCGGTCGGAATGGAAGTCCTGGCCCCGCTTTCCGACCGCTATGGGGTGTTCTATCCTTTGCAGACTTTCTCCAAGGGTGTTGACATTGACGTTTCTCGCGTTCCATTGTTTATTGAGGGTTGCGAGGAGTCTGTCGAGGCGGAGATCCGCAGTCTCGGTGCTCAGGTGTTTGCAAATGTCTATCATGCTGACAGCAACACGCGTCGCATGATGCACATTTCAGCTGTCTTTGCCTGCAATTTCACCAACCATCTGTGGACAATCGCTGCGGAAATTCTTCAGAAAGAAGGTCTTCCGTTTGAGGTGTTGCAGCCGCTCCTGGAAGAGACCGTGAAAAAGGCCTTTGCAGTTTCGCCCGAAAAGGGTCAGACAGGACCCGCAGTCAGAGGCGACCGGGCGATAATCGACAAGCATCTTTCAATGCTCTCCGGTCAGCCGGAAAAAATCTATTCTCTCCTGAGCGAATCCATCATCCGTCATCATTCCGTCGACAAATAGGGAGTCAGGTTGAACGCTGTTTCCGCAAACAGCGGATACAATAGTCCAAATGGCATTACAACAGACTTATCAGTCTGCCTCATGACCCTCAAGCTGTTTGCGGATTGAGTTGATAATATCTTTCCATGACGCGCTGTCAAGGTCAAAAGACAATTCTCGGTCATAATCCCAATCAAGTCCTTTGCCAGTCGCTTTTCGGGTCGGCAGTATTTTTAGTTTGCGGCTGTCGTGTGTCACAAGAACACTTGTACAGTGCATATAGAGCTGTCGCCATGAGCGTTGTTTCATCGCTTTGATTAGCTCGGATGCCTTTATTTCGGTGTATTTGTCATGCAGACTTGCGTGGAAAATATCAGTCAGAGTATTCTCAAATACCCCATTATCGCAGTCAAGAGGCAAGAATTTAATCGGATAACTTGAGTTGACATAATATACTGTGACAAATATATATCCTTTATCAGTGCGATATATCGCACACTTCCCGGAGCGCCCCAACTCAGGGCATCGATCGTTATATTTTCGATTGATTCTGAGCCAACGATATGCTGCCAAAACAATCGCAACAATCACAAATATTATGACCAATCCAAACTTTGGCCCATCATAATATTTAATATTTAAACACCGTCATATTGTTTTCCGGATTGTCTTTCTGATACACCACACCAATACTGTCACCGACGGCAAAACCATTGGCATGCATACCACCTTTATATGTTACACCGTTCACTGTAAAGTTGTAATGTATTATAGGACCACTGTTGCCTATATAGCCGATATTTGAAATCACTGTCAATGTATGTTCCGGATTTGCCGACAAAGCATTGTATTTGCGATTCTGGAAAAACAGACCTACAATGAGAAAAGGCACAAGAATCAGCAGCATAACGCCAAAGGGTAAGCGTCTCTCACCCCGTTGACCAAAGAAAAACCTATATATCTTACTGTCAGATTTCATCTCACACCATATTTGGATTTGAAAGCCTCTTCCTCAATAAAGTTTTCAAGCAACGCATGGCACGCATCGTTTTCAGTAAGATGATTGCTCAATGTTTTTGTAGATCCTCTGTCATCGATATAAACAAGTTTATATGTGTCTCCATCTCGCATTACCACCACACAGTCGGGTTTGCTGGTTGTATCAAATCCAAATCGATACGATTCAATTCCCATAACTTTAAGATATTGTTCCACCGATGCTTGGTCTAATTTCTGTGACAACATCGGCTGTTCCCAATACCGTTCAAGTTTATCATTCAGTATGTCGCATACTTTGCCAACTGATACAAAAGTGTTCACAATTCCGGTGTTTTTCCCACCTCCGGTCAAGTAATCCGCCCTTATGATTTTAGCACTTCCTGTTTTTGTTATGACAAACATCTCAACACGCAGAAAAGGAATAATCTCATATTTCATCTTTGCCGGTATCAGATATTCGATACGGTCATCAAATATCCTTGCAAGCGGTTTGCGCATCGCGATCAATATCAGCCAACCTATCCCGACAATCACCCCGAAAGAGAAGAATATCATTCCCATATAACCGATAAATATATCTATACCAGAACGAGGATTGTTTGTCATAAAGAACCCTCCAACAACAAACAAGAGGCAGATTAGGATAAAACCGATCACTCTCCAGACGCTTGGATATATGTCAATTCGTTTATTGGTAAGTTTCATTTTAGGATGTGTTATTTCAGAATCACTGCAAGGATGCTAAAAATATTAATACTGATGCAATTATTACAGCCAAGAATATTCCAACTGAATATTTGTTTTGGCTGTGGGATGATTGGCTGTCAAAAATACCTGAGCCTCCAAATCTCTCAATGCTGCGGCAAATACGAACATACCAATCTGAATGAATGGTAGAAACATCTTGATATGATATAGAATATCGTCATCATTTACAGGCGTAGTCTTTCGTTTCCCTTTCTGGTAATATCCGGCATCTTTGGGGAAGTTGTATTTTATGATGAGGCCAACGTTCGGCACGGGTTTTAGTATTTTTGAAGTCCATACCGAGCCGACAATCGCAGTGACTGCCATAGCAGCTAATAATCCCCAGTTCAAGCCGGTCCCAAGCATTATGCCTGCGCCCAAAACTCCTACACATGCCATTGTCAATGATATGCGAAACTTTAATGATTGGCGACCTGTCAATTTCATAAGTTTGTCTTCTTTCATCCGTTTGATTTACTTGTCTGTTGGCTCGCGAGGCTATTCCGGGATTTCTGTTAAAATCCGATGTCAGTCCGGGCCAACGGACAGCAATGATTACGGATGGTTGTGTTTGTAGATTGGTGTCATACGCAAAGTTAGCATAAAATTTGAATTAAGCGGCGATAATCCGTGAAAAAATATCAATAATGGCCGTTGACGGCAATTCCTGGCAATTGCTTTCCGGAGGGTGTGTAAAAATTTTTTATAGGGGAGATTATTTCGGGCAATTTTAGTAAATTTGCAGGTTGAAAATCGCTTATGATCTATGTTTGAAATTGAGTTTACACCTATTATAATAGCTCTGCTGTGCGGAGTCCTTGTATGTTTCTTTTATCTTCTGCTCGGTTTCCGTCACTATGTCAGGAGTGTAGGCCGTGCGGCTGACGTCGATGACCCGACTGACGAAGTTGATGCCGCCTCGCTCCCCGCAGTGTCGGTGATTGTATGCGCCGAGGATGACGCTCGCAACCTTGAGACCCTCCTGCCCGCAATTCTCACCCAGGACTATCCGGCACCCTTTGAAGTCATTGTGGTCAACGACGGGGCCTTGCCTGCCACCAAAGAGGTGATCGCCCGTCTGGAGGAAAAATATTCGAATCTCTACATGACATTCACTCCGCTGGAATCGCGTTCGCTTTCACGCCGGAAACTTGCGCTGACTCTCGGCATCAAGGCTGCGCGCCATGAAGTAGTCGTGCTGACCACCGGAAACACACGCATCCTTTCAGGCCGCTGGCTCAGACTGATGGCCCGTCATTTCAGCAAAGGCAAAGAGGTTGTCATAGGCTATGCCGCCCCTGTGGCCGCAGTAGATCCTGACACCGAAGAGCCGGTCAAGGAGCCTTGGAAACGACTTCATGCCTTTGACTCGGTGCGCACCGCCGTGGAATATCTTTCATGGGGACTTGCCGGGCGTCCGTATCGTGCGACATGTCACAATCTGGCCTATCGCCGTGCGGTCTTTTTCCGAAACAAAGGCTTTTCTCGCACACTGCATCTGAAATATGGCGATGACGATCTTTTTGTCAACGAAGTTGCAAACCGTGACAATACTGCTGTGGAGATCTCTCAGGGATCCATTGTCGAAGTCCCTGAGATGCAGCCCCAGGCAGCCCATAAGGTATCAAAACTCCGCTATGGCTACACCGCCGGGAAACTCCGCACCGGCGCCCGTCTCTTTTTCGGCAGTTGTTCGTTGGCCTGGTGGGGATTTGTCGGCAGCTGCGTGGCTCTCGCCTTGGTCGGCTTGCCCTCGTTTGTGCCCATGATTGCCGCTGGTGTCCTCTTCATAGCACTGACAGTCATCCTCTCTCTCTCCTGGCGCTCCACATCACGCTCGCTGCATTCACGCTCGCTGTTTCTGACTGTTCCCTGGTTCCTGACTTTCGAACCGGTCTATAATCTGTGGTATCGCATCAAAGGCTTTATCAGAAGAGGATCAAATCTCAGCTGGAGCTGACAAAAGACAGATTTATGGAAGGAACAATCGAAATAAACGGACTTCAGCTCTTTGCCCGACACGGAGTGTTTGACTTCGAGCGGCTCAACGGCAATACATTTGAACTGACCGTCCGCCTGCGTTATCCGATCGGAGAGGCTATGCGGACCGACGATGTCAGCCAGACGCTGAACTATGCCGAGGCTGTGGACATAATCAAGGAGGAAATGGCCGAGCCTTCAGATCTGCTCGAACATGTGGTCGGACGCATCCGCGCGGCGCTCATTGCCCGTTGGCCACTTATCTCAGGAGGCTATATTTCCCTGACAAAACTCAATCCGCCGATCAATGCCCGGCTCAAAGGCGTTGCAGTAAGTATAAACTGGTAAATTTCTTCATCAATCCCCAATATGGAAACTCCCGTCCTTCTTCTCACAGGCTATCTTGGAAGTGGCAAGACCACTCTCGTAAACCATATACTCTCCAACCGTCGCGGCATCCGCTTCGCAGTCATCGTCAATGATATCGGCGAAGTGAACATCGACGCGGACCTCATCCAGCGCGGAGGCGTTGTCGACACCAAAGATGATTCGCTCGTACCGCTCCAGAACGGCTGCATCTGCTGCACTCTGAAAATGGATCTTGTCAAGCAGATCGACGACATCATGGCGATGAAGAAGTTTGACTATATTGTCATTGAAGCGAGCGGTATCTGCGAACCTGCACCGATAGCCCAGACCATCTGCTCGATACCCTACATGGCGGAGGGTGCCTTGACCCACAACGGCACTCCGAAGCTCGACTGTATAGTGACGGTTGTCGATGCACTACGCATGCGTGATGAATTCGGCTGTGGCGAGGACCTGACAGCGCATCACCACGACGATGAAGATATTGAGAACCTTGTCATTCAGCAGATCGAGTTCTGCAATATTGTCATACTCAACAAGGTTTCGGAAATCACCCCCGAAGAGCTTCGTCGGGTTCGGACCATCGTGCTTGCGCTCAACCCCGGTGTGCGCATAATCGAGTGTGACTATGCCGATATAGACCTCTCGTCGATCCTTGACACCCACATGTTCAATTTCAACAAAGTCGCCACTTCGGCTGCGTGGGTGAGCCACATCGAGAAATCTGCCGAAGAGATTGCAAAGGAGGAGCATGAGCATGAAGACGCCCGTCACCACCACGATCATGAACATCATCACGGGCATGAACACCATCATGGCGATGAACACGGACATGAGCACGAACATGAAGAAGACCATGATCATGAATGTCATGATCACCACCATCATCACGGCCCGGAATGCACCTGCGGATGCCATCACCACCATCACGGCGAAGGGGAGGCGGAAGAATATGGAATCGAGACATTCGTCTATTTCCGCCGTCCGGGCTTCGATCTGAACAAATTTGATTATTTCGCCGCCAACAAATGGCCTGAGAATATCATCCGCTCCAAAGGTATCTGCTATTTCGGCAACAATCCCGACATGTCATATCTGTTTGAAACCGCCGGTCGTCAGAAGCAGTTGAAAGAGGCCGGAATGTGGTTCGTAACCGCGCCTGAGGACGAACTGAAAGAACTCGTTGCCCAGGATCCGTCAATTATGCGTGACTGGGACGCCGACTACGGTGACCGCATGATTAAAATTGTTTTTATCGGACAGCATCTCGACCGCGCCGCCATCACTAAAGCCCTTGACGACTGCCTCGACCTATGAAACCATATCTGCAAGTTGAAGATCTGACCAAAAGCTATGGCGACCGCCTGCTGTTCGACTCCGTGACTTTCGGCGTGAACGAAGGTGACAAAATCGGACTCATCGCCAAAAACGGTACCGGAAAATCCACTCTCCTGCGCATATTGTCAGGTGCCGAAGCTCCTGACAGCGGCACTGTGACTTTCAGAAACGGACTCCGGGTGGGCTTTCTCGCCCAGCTTCCTGTCTTTGAGCCGGGAAAAAGTATACTTGACAATCTGTTGGCTGAAATGCCGGTCGGACATCACGACGAGTGGAACCGCGAAGACCGCGCACGACAGATGCTCTCGCAGCTTGGCCTCCATGATCCCTCCATCATGCCTGAGCACATGTCCGGAGGTCAGATCAAACGTGCGGCTCTGGCTCAGGTGTTTCTCGCGTCGCCTGATCTGCTGATCCTCGACGAGCCTACCAACCATCTCGATCTTGAAACCGTTGAATGGCTTGAGAACTATCTGACCCGTCAGCGAATCACCCTCCTGATGGTCACCCATGACCGCTATTTCCTCGATCGTGTCTGCAACAAGATCATTGAAATCGACATGCAGCGCATCTTCACTTATGAAGGGAACTTTGATCTCTATCTCAGGCGTCGCGCGGAGCGCATCGAGGCTCTCACGGGAGAATTGGCCAAAGTGCGCAACACTCTGCGCAAGGAGCAGGAATGGATGAGACGGCAGCCACAGGCCCGTGCCGGGAAGGCCCGTTACAGAATCAACGCTTTCTATGATCTCAAAGAGCGTTCGCGCGCGAATTACACAGAGCGGCAGATTGATCCCACTGATGTGCGCTCATCTTATATCGGATCAAAGATTTTTGAGGCGGAAGGCATCAGCAAGCGTTTCGGAGACAAAGTGATTCTTGATGATTTTACCTACACTTTTGCCAGATATGAGAAGCTGGGCATAATCGGCGGAAACGGGGTAGGGAAGTCGACATTTGTCAAAATGCTTCAGGGACTTGTCGCTCCTGACAGCGGAGAGTGGAATGTCGGTGAGACTGTGCGTTTCGGCTACTACTCTCAGGAAGGACTTCAGCTGCCCCCCGGCAAAAAGGTGATTGATGCAATCACTGATCTGACTGACGACATTGTGCTTGACAGCGGGGCAACGCGTCTGTCGCCGATGCAGTTTCTCACACGCTTCCTGTTCACTCCGGCTGACCAGCAGAAATATATTTCGACATTGAGTGGTGGAGAAATGCGCCGCCTTCATCTTGCCGCAGTCCTGGTGAAGCAGCCGAATTTCCTGATCCTCGACGAGCCGACCAACGATCTTGACATCATGACTCTTGGAATCCTTGAGGAATACCTGCGGGAATTCAAAGGCTGCGTGATTGTCATTTCCCATGACCGCTTTTTCCTCGATTCCATCGTGGACCATCTGTTCGTGATGGAAGGCAACGGTGTCATTAAGGATTTTCCGGGCAATTACAGCGACTATCGTGACTATCTCCGGGAACTGAAAGCCAATGAGCAGCCGAAAGCCGCTGCGGGGACTGACACTTCGTCAAGAAACAGGAACCGAGACAATCGTCCGCAGAAACTGACATTCAAAGAGCGTAAAGAACTCGAAGCATTGACTGAAGAGATCGACGCTCTGACAGCAGAGCGCCAGGAACTTGAAAATCTGTTCAATTCAGGAGAACAGCTGGATGATATTGCGGACAAGGCAAAGAGGTATTCCGAACTCAAGGATATTCTTGATGAAAAAGAAATGCGTTGGCTTGAGCTTTCGGAAAAAGAATGATCCGGATGACCGTGGCCGTGGATAGTCAGGTACGGTGACAGCTGTGAAACAATCGCCGTTCAGGGATTGTACAGATCAGGATTGAAAAAATCGGCTATATCACGGGCCTGTGCCAAGGCAAGGGCCGCTGGACTGTCCGGATTTATTTCGCAGGCTTTGGAGTAGTCACCCATAGCGCCCGCTCGGTCGCCGAGACGCCATTTGAGTTTCCCGCGCTCGAACAGCAGTCGGTCGTCAGTCCGGTCCTGTCCGATCAATGAATCAAGAGTCTCCAAGGCATCATTATACCGCCCGGAAACAATCAGGTCTTTGTATTTTTGGTGTTTATCCATTATTTGCCTAAATTTGGAGAGATTTCAAATAGAACTTTCTACCGACAAAACTAACAAAAAGTACTGTCATAAGCAATGAATAAGATTCTTTTTATCGCAACCGCAGTTTTCGGACTCTTCGCGTCAGCCACATTGACACATGCTGCCGATCCGACAGACACACATTATACTATGGAGCAATGCCAGGGGTCGGCAATACCTTATCCTGTGCGGTCGGTGAAGGATCTTGTCTATCCCGACTCCCTGACTCCGGTCTATCTCAACCACGTCGGGCGTCACGGCGCTCGCTTTTTGTCATCGTCAAAATATACCACGTCGCTGTCACGCATCCTGCACCGGGCCGATTCCATGCGCACAATTTCTCCTGCCGGGAAAAAACTTCTGGATCTGTGTAATCTTGTTGTCAGCAGGACCGCAGGTCGCTGGGGCGCATTGGATTCGCTTGGCATGGCTGAACAGAGAGCCATTGCCTCGCGGGCTTTCGCTGCCTATCCGATGCTGTTCAAAGACCGCAAAATCAATGCGATCTCATCCTATGTTCCACGTTGTGTGATGTCAATGGATGAATTCACCCACCAGCTGACGCGTCTGGACAATCATATTGAGATCTATACTTCATCAGGTCGGCAGAATTCTCCGCTTGTGCGCCCGTGGGACAGCGATTCGGACTATAAGGCATTCATGGCAGGGGAGGAATGGCATAAAGTCTATGACGAATATGTCGATAGCCATGCCCCTCTGACAGTAGCTCCACGTCTTTTAGACAAGAATTATCCCCTGACCGAAGGTGAGGCGCGCGATTTCGGCCTTGCGGTATATAAAGTCATTGCCGGTTGCAGCGCTATGGCTATCGGGGTCGATCTTTCGCTCTATCTGACAGAGCCGGAGATCAACGCTCTTTGGAGCATCGAAAATCTTCACCACTATCTGACACATTCGGCTTCGACGCTCTCCACTGCGCCCGCCACTATGGCCGCGCCTTTGCTCGCCGATCTGATCAAGACGTGTCAGGATGCTATATCCGGGGCCAATCCTTACAGTGTGATGTTGCGTTTCGGTCATGCCGAGACTCTGATGCCGCTCTTCTCCCTCATGCACCTCCCTGGCTGCTACTATATGACCAACTATTTCGATACAGTCGGATTGCACTGGCGTGACTTCTACGTGGTGCCGATGGCGGCCAATCTTCAGATGATTCTTTTCCGCTCTGAAACCGGACGCTATTATGTGCGTGTCGACCTTAACGAGACTCCGGTTCCTCTGATCCCCGGACGCTCGATGATTTATATCCCCTGGAATACGGCCCAGGATTATCTTGTCCGCTGTCTCCCACTCTATATGCAGCCGTAAGAAATATTGATAATAGTTTTTTGACTGTTTTTATCAGCCGACAATAATGAACCCCAAAAATATCCTTGCCATACACGACCGTAGCGCCTTTCGTGATTGGCTCTCCAAGCACCATGCCACAGAGACGGAATGCTGGGTCGTGGCTAAGCGTGGTAAGGTGGCGCCGGAAGATTCGCTGTGGTATCTCGATGCTGTCGAGGAGGCTTTGTGTTTCGGCTGGATTGACTCTACGGTGAAAACTGTCGAAGGCGTGACCCTTCAGCGATTCGGACCGAGGACCCAAAACAGCCGTTGGACGGAATTGAACAAGGAGCGTTGCCGTAGGCTTGAACGTGCCGGACTGATGACAGAGAGCGGCCGAAGGGCTTGTCCTGATCTTGATGCTGAGTTTGTCATCATGCCGGAAATTCTTGATGAATTCAAAGCAAAACCGTTGGCGTGGGAGAACTTCTGTGGATTCCCGCCATTGTATCAGCGAGTGCGCATCGACAATATCCAACGGGTTGCAGGATCGCCCGGGCTCTATGCAAGCCGTCTTGCCAAACTCATTGAATCCAGCGAAAGGGGAGTCATGATCGGCGACTGGCATGACAACGGCAGGCTGTTGGGGGATTGACCAACGCGGAATTACCGTCAATCATTTGGCTGTCAATCTTAGTAGAGACAAAAAAAGAGAGGGGGTCTCACGACTGCCTCTCTCTCCATTCATCACATTATGCTTATTTTAGTGCTTATTCTTTTATACTTTAACTAAAGTTCTTATCATGCTGACGGGTCTGTTATAGATAGCGGCTTGCCACTACATCCCAGTCGACGATTTTCCACCACTCCTTGAGGGCGTCGGCGCGTCGGTTGCGATAGTCAAGATAGTAAGCGTGTTCCCAGACATCGAAAACCAACAGAGGAGTCAGACCCTCGCAGAGAGGATTGCCTGCATTGGATGTCTGTGTGATAAAAAGTTTTCCGTCTTTATCTTTTGACAGCCATACCCATCCAGAACCGAAAATCGAGACTCCGGCATCTTCAAATTCTTTCTTGAACTGGTCGAATGAGCCGAACTGTTCGTCGATCGCCTTGCGGAGATGTCCGTCAGGCTCATGTGCGCCGTCGGGTGAGAAGGTGAAGAAGTAGAAAATATGATTCCATGCCTGCGATGCGTTGTTGAACAACGGCCCGGATGCGGTTTTGATAATATCTTCAAGCTCCATATCCTCATAGGGGGTATCCTTTATGAGTCTGTTGAGATTGTCGATATATGTTTTTTCATGCTTACCGTAGTGGTACTCGATTGTCTCACGCGAGATAGAAGGAGCCAAAGCGTCATTGGCGTAGGGCAATTCAGGAAGTGTATAAGTCATGATGATTATTGCGTTTTAGAAGTTCGTTATATCCTAAAAACGCATCCAGGAGGCGTTGGTTCGGGAATATTTTGTTAAATATCTTCAAGAAATCCTTAACTTTGCAGCAAAATTAAATGAACCATGTCAACACAAATAAAGTCTGACCAGGTGGTCTCGAAGCCGTTTTTGTCACAGAATATCCGGGACTACATAGCAATTGTATGCGGCATCATAATTTATGCCGTAGGCTTTACCGTATTTATCCTCCCGCACCATATAGTCATCGGCGGTATGGCGGGTTTCAGTTCTTTGATTTTTTATGCCACTGGCGGCCGTCTTCCTGTTGCGGTTGTCATGTACGGAACAAATGTTCTGCTCTTGCTCTGCGGCTTCCGTTATTTGGGCAAAGGCTTTGTGCTGCGCACGATTTTCGGTGCGACTCTGCTGTCGGTGCTGATCGGATCGGTCGAGGGATATTTCACCTCTCATCCTCCTTTGGTCAGCAGTGCCCCGATGAGTGTCTTTATGGGGGCCGTAATGCTCGGTCTTGGTATAGGAATCTATTTCAGCCATCACGGTACAACCGGAGGAACCGATATTGTCGCGGCCATCATGTCACACATCAGCGATGTGAGCATGGGGCGTGTCATGATGATAATCGACGTTTCGATCGTGGCATTCTCGTTTTTCCTGCCGTTTGACGGAGACATGGAAGCCAGAGTCCAGTCCCGCACCCAGACAATCATCTACGGCTGGTTGGCCATTTATATCTACTCGTGGCTTGCAGACAGGTATATCGACAAAGGGAAGCAGACCATCCAGTTTATAATCCTTTCAGAAAAGTGGGAGACGATCGCCTATCGGATCACGCATGAAACGGGCCGAGGAGTGAGCATGTGGGACGGCACGGGTTACTGGACCGGTGAACCTCGTAAGCTGATGTTGATCTGGTGTCGTCAGAATGATGTCTACAACATCTTGAGAATCGTCAAGGAGACAGATGAGAATGCCTATGTGACCAATTCAAGTGTGAGAAGCGTCTACGGTAACGGCTTTGACCGGTTGAAACTTAAAAAAACATCATTGCCTTGAGGCGATTATAGAGCAGGCTATACCTGCGATGAAAACAAAATATCCGCGCTTTCACAAACGAAGCGCGGATATTTTGTTTGTTGCCGGGGATATCCGTCCTTTTGGGTGGAATCGACCGTTTATTCTTCAGGTGCGAACATCGGATCCCACGGTGGAAGGAGGGTGGGTTTCTGACTGAGTACTTTGCTTGCTTTAGGAGTCAGGTATTTTTTGTTGACAACAAGGCGGAACATGTATTCGTCAAACCATTTGTCGGTCATGATGAGGTGACCGTTGTTGGCGCCCTTTCCCCAGCTGTTTTCAACCATCCATTTCTTCGGCTGATCTTTTGAGTCAAGATCCACGGCTACAAGAGTCATGGCATGAGATGATGCAGATGAATGGGTGCGGATGCGATCGGCCTTGTCCATGCCGAATTTTGTCCCGAACAGAGAGCCGTAGTCATAGTTGTTTTCGTCAAGCAGTCCGAGATCCTTGTTGAGGAATTTGCCGACATCGCAAGAAAAGTACATGGCTTTGCCGTCACGGATGGAAGAGATTGCCATCTCTTTGATTTCCTCTATGGGCAGATTGACATAGGTCCAGTTATAACCGTCATATCCGTGGCGGTCATATTCGATTTCGTAAAGTTTGTAATATTCGCGGGTCGGATCGTTCATCAGCATCACATAATCATTCTTGAGGTCATTGCCGAAGAATGTTTTGTAGAACGTCTGTGGGGTATAAGTCTTTGTGTCGACTGCCTGGCCTTCAGAATCGCGGCGGGTCCAGGTGAATTCTGTGGGAGGTTCTCCAAGATTCAGAGCGAGTATGCGGTAAATCTGAGAAAGCATTTCCTTTTTGCGCACAGCAAGAGCCTCGGCATTCTTGCCTTCGGCAGCCATCTTGCGCAGTTCAAGACCGTCTTCGCGTAGGCGCAGCTGAAGAAGTTTGCGCATGGTGCTTGTCGATTTGCTGCTTTCTGTCTCGCCCATCACTTCAATGGGTACGACACCATATTTCATCAGGTTGTCGGCAATACCGGTGTATTGGCCGCCATCGCTGAGAGGATTTGCAAAGAGCCAGTCGACAGTCCGGTCCTCAAACGGTTTTGAGGCGGTGTCAATCACTCCTTGGAGAAAGAGATTTGACTTCTCAAGCTGATCCCAGAAGAAATTATAGCTCTGTGACAGCTCCAGCTGAGGAAGTTTATGTTCGGTCATGGCCTGTGCACGCAACACATTCAGACCGGTGAAAAGCCAGCAGCGGCCTGACGAACGCTGGTTGGTTATGCCTTTGCTTGGAACACGATGCGAAAAATGAGTGTCCAGGTTGTTGAGATTTTCATGATTGAGGGCGAGCGCATTGATCGGATTGTTGGCAATCGCATTATGGATTGCCTTTGTGCCGGGAGTCGCGGCATACGAAGCCCGAAATCCCTCGATGTCTTTTTGGTTGATTCCGCCATCGCCCTGCGCTGCCATCGCAAGCCAAGGCAGGGAAAGGCCAACAAAGAGTGCTGATTTCTTCATTTGTACTATATTTTGGTTGAATTTAAGGTTGAAGTGAGATTTTTAGCAAATATACGTCAAATAGCGCTAATTTGGAAATATAATGTTATCGGATATTGATGAAAAAAATTCCCACTGCTGAATTTACCATGTTTTCAGTCTATTATTGCCGTTGTGGAGGCAGACGCTTTTGCAAGATAAATAAAAAGTTGCTGAAAAATTTGGAGGATTCAAAATAAACACCTACCTTTGCACCCGTAATCACAACGCAATGGTTCCTTGGCCGAGTGGTTAGGCGC
>NZ_JAIDEN010000124.1 GCF_029054785.1 Duncaniella sp. | reverse complement strand
TTCTTAACCTCTTTTTAAGGATGTGCCACAAAACTCGGCTGCAAAGTTAAGAATTTATTCCCGCTTTGCCAAGCGAAATTCAAACTTTTTAGGAAGAGGTCACACATTTTAACTAATCTTTTTGATGCAGCGATGGCGCGCGGAATGTCTGGGTCCGCGCGCCATTGCTTATATGTGGTCTTTCAGGGGGTTGAATTCCTGAATGAGCAGCCGGATCTGAAAATTTGCTTATTCCTCGTACTTCTTGACGATGACGGTCGCGTTGTGGCCGCCGAAGCCGAATGAGTTGGAGAGGGCTGCGCGGACGGGGCGCTTCTCGGCTTTGTTGAAGGTGAAGTTGAGGGTGTAGTCGATGTTTTCGTCGTTGTCTCCTTCTTCGTGGTTGATTGTCGGGGGAACGATGTCGTTCTGGACAGAGAGCACGGAGAACATTGCTTCGAGGGCGCCGGTGGCTCCGAGGAGGTGGCCGGTCATCGACTTGGTGGAGCTGATGTTGAGCTTGTGGGCCTGTTCGCCGAAGACTTCAACGATGGCCTTGACTTCGGAGATGTCGCCGACGGGGGTCGAGGTGCCGTGAACGTTGATGTAGTCGATGTCTTCGGGTTTCATGCCTGCATCTTCGAGGGCGTTGCGCATCGAGAGGATGGCGCCGAGGCCTTCGGGATGTGTTGCGGTGAGGTGGTAAGCGTCGGCGCTCATGCCGCCGCCTGCGACTTCGGCGTAGATTTTTGCGCCGCGGGCCTTGGCGTGTTCGAGTTCTTCAAGAACGAGGACAACCGAGCCTTCGCCCATCACGAAGCCGTCGCGAGAGGCGCTGAAGGGGCGTGAAGCGCGTTCGGGATCGTCGTTGCGGGTAGAGAGCGCGTGCATCGAGTTGAAGCCGCCTACACCTGCGGGGTAGATTGCAGCTTCAGCGCCGCCGGTCACGAAGACATCGGCTTTGCCGAGGCGGATGAGGTTGAAGGCGTCGATGATGGCGTTGTTGGATGATGCGCATGCCGAAACCACACCGAAGTTGGGTCCGTGGAAGTTATATTCCATCGAGATGTGGCCTGAAGCGATGTCGGCGATCATCTTGGGGATGAAGAAGGGGTTGTATTTGGGTCCCTGCTGGGGGCCGTTGAGAGCGTAGTAACCGGCTTCTTCTTCAAAGGTGTGAAGACCGCCGATGCCAGCGGCTACGATGACGCCGACGCGGTTGCGGTCGAGGCCTTCGGCAGCTTCGATGCCTGAGTCGGCAACGGCCTGACGGGCTGCGACCATCGCATACTGTGCGTAGAGGTCGAGCTGACGCAGTTTCTTGCGGTCGAAGTGGTCGTTGGGATTGTAGTCTTTGACCTCGCAGGCGAACTGAGTCTTGAACTGGGAAGCGTCAAAGTGGGTGATTGGAGCGGCTCCGCTCTTTCCGGCTACGGCGTTGAGCCAAGTGGTCTCTACATCGTTGCCGATAGGGGTAATGGCGCCGAGTCCGGTCACCACAACTCTTTTAAGTTCCATAATGGCAGAATGAATTTCGTAAAATGTTAAGGAGGAAAGTTTTAGGGTCTGAAGAGAGAGGTGAGGGGCTAATTGAGAAGAAGGCTCCACCGCGCTGATTTTAATTGGCGTGGGGAGCCTTTTGTGGCTCGGTCAGAGCGCGGGCTGTTGACTCGCGGACCGGTTTTTACTTCTGAGTGTTAGCCTCGATGTATTCGATAGCGTTCTGTACGGTGCTGATCTTTTCGGCCTGATCATCGGGGATAGTGATGCCGAATTCTTTCTCGAATTCCATGATGAGTTCTACGGTGTCGAGGCTGTCTGCGCCAAGATCTTTAGTGAATTCAGCGGTTTCGGTTACTTCGTTTTCGTCAACACCGAGCTTATCAACAATGATAGCTTTAACTCGAGATGCAATTTCAGACATAGTTTTAAATTTGTGAGTTGATTAGTAATTTCTTGATTGGAATCGCAAAAATTTTTACATTTGCGGTGCAAAGTTAATTATTTTTTATCAACTTGGAATACAACAAACGTATAAAGATGTTAATTAAGCTCGATTTTGATCATTTTTTGGTGCTTTTTGCCGATTGATTGGTCTATTTCAGCGATTTTTATTCTGCATAGTTGTTACAAACATGTTACGCCGTTTGTGTGTTACCTCTTTGAAAACTTGGAATTTCTCTCCATCGGCCCCGGTTTCGGCCGGATTGGTCAGACAAATCGAACACATATATATATTATAGTAATTAGGATTATGGACAGAAAACATTATTTACTTGCTCTCCCCGCGATTGCGCTTGCAATGACTGCCTGCGGCGGACGCGGTGCCGACGGTTCAGACGGAAGCGCCGATGTCATCAATGAGTTTCAGGTCAGCGAGACTCTGATGACCGCCGACAAGAACTATCGGGTCACGACTGACTATGGCAGCGCTTATCTGGAGCTTTACACTTCGATCCACTGGCCTGAGAAGCTGGGAGAGAATGATCTTGGGGTGTTGCAGGACTCTATATTGTATTATGCCTACGGCGATACGGTGGCTGCGGATGTGCGCGAGGCGATCAAGACTTTTCTGAATGACACATCGGTTGTCGAAGGGGCTGAATCCGTCATTCAGGTCGACTCTCTGCCTGCCGATACGATGACATATTTCAACAGCGTGATGGCTTCGATCATGGAGGTCGACGAGGAGATGGTGACGTATCAGGTGGTGTCGTCAACTTATCTCGGCGGCGCTCATCCGATGACGGTTACGCGCCCGTTCACCTATTCCTTTGCCATGAAGCAGGTGCTGGATATGGACAACATGTTTTTGCCTGGTGTGACTTCTGATTCGATCATGCCTGTCATCCGTGAGGCTCTTGCCCGACAGCTGTCGGTGCCTGTCTCTGGGCTTGAGCGGGCCGGAATCTTTGCATCCCAGCTGACCTATCCCGGCAAGCCTTACATAGATTCGAACACGCTTTATTTCCACTATGATCCCTATGAGATCGGGCCGTATGCGATGGGCCCTGTCGACGTGGCCGTCTACCCCAATGAGGTGGAAGGCCTTCTCCGCCCTGAGATCATGAGCCTTTTCGACCAGGGCTTCTGACCGCCTCTCGCGCATAGCCTCATACACGCTTCGCGTGCTGAGTCCGGGTGGATGCGCTCAGAGTCCGGATGGATGCGCTCAGAGTCCGGATGGATGCGCTCAGAGTCCGGATGGATGCGCTCAGAATTCGGATGGTGATGTCCGCCAGGACATCTGTTTACTCGTAGCCCGTGACACCGGAGCGCAAAGCGCAGGTGTCACGGGTTTGCGATATATCTCGGCATGTGGTGTCCGGTCGAGGACACCGATTTACCGCTCCGGATGGTGTGCCTATGTCAATTAGTGCGTTTTGCCTATTCTGAATCTTTATTGATCCGGACTGTTAATTCCCTGTCGGGATATTGACTTTTTTAAGAATTGTTTGTAATTTTGCATGCCGACTTAACGGTTGTTTTGAATACAACTTCTTAGCAGAGCCCGCGCGTGTGGGTCATGCGGGAGGGAGGCAGTCTTGCTCCGGCGCCATGCCGTGGGCAAGGACATACTGAAAAAAAGCGTTTACTTGCGCTTCTGTTCTTGACATCTTGGAATCTGGCAGTTTCAAAATCATAGTCAGGACTGATGCAATGGTAGATGCTCATGGATATGTAATCGGCATCCGATGGCTGAGGTGTGACCCTGTGAGGGGTCTTGCCTTTGGTCTATCGTATGCATGCATATTTGCGTGGGCTCTGCACATTGCTCGTCTTACTATGATGGGCACATGCCAGAGCCTCAAGATGTGGGACGAGCAATTGTTCGGCACCCACGCTTTTTGTTTTTCTCATAGTCCCGTCAGGGGTGTCGGCTGGACATATATCAGACCAATCACACACACATCTTTATGCCGACCAATCTTTTTTCTGCAGTTGGATTTAAAGACTATCTGTGCAGGCGCATGTTGCCTCAGAGTGCCGACAGCACCATGTCGCGCATCCGCTCTCTCCGTCCGGCAGGCTTGAAAGAGCTACCGGCCGACACCGACCTGCTTCAGTGGCTCTGCGGACAGCTTGAAGAAAATCCGTCGCCGTCATACGCCCGTAGCCTCATAGACGGCATTATCGAGACTGTTTTATTATCATCAGCCGACAGCGAAAACCAACGCACCCTCGCCGACCGCCTCACCGCTCTAAGGCGTTTCCGTGACTACGCCGATGCAGTGTTCATGGCCGATGATGAAGCCGACGATGAAGCCGATGCCGCCTCCGGCGATCTCCCCGAAGAGGCCGAGTTGCAGCAGCTGCCGGCATCCGCCCTGGTGCCCCAGGGCATAGCGCCGGTGCCTGCCGGAATCCACTGGATATCGGTGCGTGAAACGACTGTTGACCCCTTCATTGGAAAAGCTCCGCAGTCAGTGCGCGGCAAATTCCGCGGGCGTCTCGTCACCCAGTCGCGCAAGGGTGGCACCACCGTACCCTTCCCGCTGAAAGCGGTGCGGTCTATCTTCCACAATGCTGAAGACTTCGCACAGAATTCTCCCACCGGACTCTCGCTCTCGCAGAAAGCCTGGTGGGACGCGTGGAAAGCCGAGATTGACGATGTCATTGAAACTATCACCGACCGCATACTCTTCTATGTGGCCGAGGAACGGAGCGATCCCCGCGGATTCACCCGCCTGCCCGACGGAATGTGGGCCTATACATTGGCTTCGATTGACGAGATCGGCATTGACAGTGCAGGCCACGTTTACATAAAGCTTTTCGGCTCGACCAAAAAGAATCCGTTGATCCATCAGGTCTATTCGTTCGACTTCTCATCAAAGGCCTGGTGCCCGATGACCGGTGTCTTTACGCTTAGGCAGATCGACCTTGACCATGATCCGGAGATGCAGGAGATTCTGCGCCGTCTGGCCCCCGGACTGCAGGCCATGCAGGCACTGAAGGCTCTTGGAGTGACTCCCCGAACCACTGTAGCCCAGCTCGGCAAGCTTTGGCCGCAGATCGAGCCCCTGCTGCCCGGCCTGCACAGCGAGACTCTGCGCATATTGTCGTTCTACAATATCGATGCCATGCTGCACATTCACAACAGCCGCAAGCAGATCAGCAAGACATCCCAACGATCTCAGCAGAACAATTAAAACCGAAAAAACAATCAAAAAACCAGTATATGAAAAAGATAATTTTGCTATTGCTGACAATAATTTCCGGTTTGTCGGCAAGCAGTGCCAATCCAATTATTGAATATGATGGCATTAGGTATATTTTATATGAGCCGGCAGACGGACTTCCGGGAACTGCAGCAGTATATAAAAATCCAAGCGCAAGCGGAGATGTGATAATTCCTGATACGGTTTATACGTCCGGGAAACAATATATAGTAGATGCGATTTATGGTGAAGCTTTCACTGGCAGTTCGATTACCTCTATAAGCTTGCCTAAAACTCTTAACTACATTTATCAACGAGC
The DNA here is from genome assembly GCF_029054785.1 of Duncaniella sp. Lineage (GTDB taxonomy): Bacteria > Bacteroidota > Bacteroidia > Bacteroidales > Muribaculaceae > Duncaniella. The sequence continues at coordinate 23,738 of NZ_JAIDEN010000124.1, read as the reverse complement.
ATTTTCTCGCTGTAATAGTCTGACTTCGGTGGTCATACCGGATTCAGTTATTGGAATAGGTCTCTCTGCATTTACTCACTGCTCCAAGCTTGAATCTGTGAAAATTGGGAAATCAGTTAGCCTGATAGAAGAGGCTTTTTATGGATGCAGCGCTCTGGAAGAGTTCATTATTGATGAAGATAATCCGAATTTTATATGTGTTGATGATATTGTCTATTCCAAAGATATGTCGAGTGTCAATATGTGTCTTCCATCTAAAAAAGGAGAAATAGCGCTTCCAAATTCAGTTCAAACAATTGGGAGTCATGCGTTTTTCGGATGCAGTGGCCTGACATCAATAACAATTCCAAATTCAGTTCAAACAATTGGGGGTACTGCGTTTTTCGGATGCAGTGGCCTGACATCAATAACTATACCGAGTGGAGTCACAACAATTGGGGAATATGCGTTTTGTGGCTGCAGCAGCCTGACATCAATAACAATTCCAAATTCAGTTCAAACAATTGGGGGTAGTGCGTTTTCCGGATGCAGCGGCCTGACATCAATAACTATACCGAGTGGAGTCACAACAATTGGGGAATATGCGTTCTACGGATGTAGTGGCCTGACATCAATGACTATACCGAATACGGTCACAACAATTGAGTGTTATACGTTTGGAGACTGCAGCAGCCTGAAAGAGCTGACTATTCAAGATGGAGAAACTCCTTTGGTAGTGGTTGGTAATTATTATAAAGAGTTCGATGGTTATATGTTTAGTACCTCCCCATTAGAAAAGCTGCACTATGGTAGAAATCTGGAGACAGGGAATAGGCCTTTGCCGTTTAAGGATAAAAAGATATTAAAATCACTTTCAATCGGAGATAGTATAAAATCAATTGCCGATAGTGTATTCTCAGGATGTAATAATCTTGTATCGTTAAATATCGGCAAATCGGTAGAAACAATCGGAATTAGTGCATTCTCAGATTGTACAAAACTGGAATCGTTGAAAATCGGCGAATCGGTAGAAACAATTGGAAAATCTGCGTTCTCAGGCTGTAGTAGTCTGACTTCGCTTGTCATCCCTGATTCAGTCAGGACAATCGGAGAATTGGCATTCTTAAATTGTGGAGCATTGACCTCTGTCTGCCTTGGCAAGTCAGTGGAAACAATCGGAATTAGTGCATTCTCAGATTGTACAAAACTGGAATCGTTGAAAATCGGCGAATCGGTAGAAACAATTGGAGAATCTGCGTTCTCAGGCTGTAGTAGTCTGACTTCGCTTGTCATCCCTGATTCTGTCAGGACAATCGGAGAATCGGCATTCTCAAGTTGTGGAGCATTGACCTCTGTCTGCCTTGGCAAGTCAGTGGAATCAATCGGGTATAAAGCATTTTATTGTTATGATACCAATATGGGTTATCAATATCCGATAGACAGTAAGATTACAGAAATAAAGGTGCTGAATCCTGTGCCTCCGCTTATGGAATATTCGGTATGGAATTCAAATACATATTCTGATGCTGTGCTTGAAGTCCCTGAAGGTACAATTCTTGACTATATTTTAACTGACTGGAATAATTTCAAATCCATAAATGCCGGTGGTGTAGATATGTCTCACACAAGCATTGACGACGGTATATTCAGATATAGACTTGTCAATGACGATCCGGAGAAACCGGCAGCCATACTTGCCGGTGTTGTGTCAAAAGGAATAACCAGTGCCACTATACCTGAACGAGTGACAGATATGTCAGATCCTGACAATCCCCGCCGCTATTATGTCAAGGTGATCGGTCCGGAGGCATTCAGTGGCTGTTCCTGGCTGAAAGAGCTGACTATAAATCCGCGTGCTTCGATTGAGATCATCTGCCGTGGTGCTTTCAAGGATTGCACGGCTCTGGAATCGGTTGAAATTCCTGAGTCCGTGCAGAGCATTGAGGCGAAAGCGTTTTATGGCTCAGGCCTGCGCTCCGTAAGCATTCCTGCTGCAGTAATGACAGTCGGCGATGAGGCGTTTGCTGCCTGCAAGTCTCTGACGGAATTACGGATTGAAGATTCGACTGAGCCGATATCGTTTGGGCAGTATGTTTTTGGATATTATAATTACATTTCGACCCCGGATACGAGAGCCCGTTTAAGCTCCATGTATATAGGCCGTGACTGGGATGGAAATGTTACCGGCTATCCGGGTGTACTTAAGACCCTTGTCATAGGCAACCTTGTAAAGGTCATTCCGGATGGCAGGTTCTCCGTATGCAGTAATCTTGCGAGTCTGACATTGGGCAGTGGCTTGGAGTCGATTGAATCTTACGCTTTCCATGGAGCCGGAATGCTGCATGAAGTCGTGATTCCATCATCTGTGCGCTCTATCGGTGCGTATGCATTCAGTAACAATAATTTAAAATCAGTGATTATCGGCTGCGGAGTAGAGGCTATCGGCGAAAATGCTTTTGCCGGCAGCGCGAATGTGGAATCTGTGGCGATTACCGCTCAGAAGCCCCCGACAGCGCCCTACACTGCCTTCAGCGACTACAGCGCGAAGCTCTATCTGCAGGGCGGTCAGGATGTGATCGATGCCTATTATGATGCCTATACCTGCTGGGACCGTTTCACAGGCTATTCGATGACTGTGGCCCGGCGCATAGACGGCGACGGCGAGACAAGCATCAGCGGAGAGCCCGGCGACCGCATCCAGCTGTCGGCCAAGGTGTGGCCCGCAGATGCCACCTTGCCTCAGATTTTCTGGCGCTCTACCAATCCGGCTGTCGCTACCGTTGACAACAATGGTCTTGTGACCGTCCGCAAAGGAGCTGACGAGGGCGGATGCCGCATCATCGCCTCTACGCTCTATGCCGACGGGCCTGAACTTGTCTACGGCGTCAACGGCTCTGATGAGTCGGGCATTGATGTTCCGGTGGCCGATGTGGTTGTAGACGGTCCTGTGGAAGTCTATTCGATCAACGGCATCAGGCTCGGCGATTCGACTGAAGGCCTTGCCCCCGGCATCTACATTGTTCGCCGAGGCAGCAGTGTCACCAAAGTTCTTGTGAAGTGATCTGAAATCTGATCACACATACCATACAAACCGGGCCTTGAAAGCGGATTCAACGCGCTTTCAAGGCCCGGTTTCTGTTCTGTGGATGTCATCATCCGCGCAGCCATCCGGAATCCGTCCTGCCGGGCGGCCGCCCCGGATGGGGTGTCTCCGTATTATCGCACTATTCCGGGGGCCGGGTGTTGTATCTTTGCAAAACAACCGCTTTTCTGCATTGCCCCCGTTTTTTACGGAATCGGGTCAGTACTTGGTCACGCGCAGGGTGGAGCGGTCGATTGCCGAGGTTGACTGCGCGGGAGCCACGGTGGGGATTTTGGCTCCTTCACGGACGAGGATGTTGCATTTGATGGGGCTGTCGGCTGCGATGCGGTGCCAGCCCGGAGTGTAGGTCTTTCCGGTCTGATAGTCTTTCCAGTTCTGTCCGGCGGGCAGGTAGACGTTGCGGCTGTCGGCCTCGGTCAGGAGCGGGGCCACAAGGATGTCCGAGCCGAACATATACTGGTCTTCAACCATCCACGCTCCCGGATCGTCGGGGAACTCGACAAGCAGGGCGCGCAGCATCGGCCATCCGTTGGCCGTGCATTCTTTGGCCTGCTCCTCGATGTAGGGCATCAGTGAGTATTTCAGTTCGGCGCAGCGGCGGAAATAGTCGGTGAAGTCCGGGTTTTCATAGAGCCAGGGTTCGGTCGGAGGTGCTCCGTGGGCGCGGGTGTGGGACGAGAGGAAGCCCATCGGGAGCCAGCGGCGGTAGAGTGATTCGGGTGTGGAGGTGACGAAGCCGCCCATGTCATGGCTCCAGAAGCAGAAGCCGCTCAGGCCGAGAGAGAGTCCGGCGCGGAGGGTGCCGAGCATGCCGGTGTTGGTGCTTGCGGCATCGCCGCCCCAGTGGAGGGGATAGCGCTGTGATCCGGCCCAGGCCGAGCGGGCCCAGATGATGTTGTCGCCTTTGACGCGGCGGGTGACATCGGCCACGGCTTTGTTGTAGCGCACGGGATAGAGATTGTGTTCGTAAAGCCCGCTGCGGCCGTTGGCATAGAGTCCGTCGAGCGGCGCGGCCTCGCCGAAGTCGACCTTGATGGCGCCAACGCCCATCTCAAGCAGAGAGGCGAGTTTGGACTGATACCAGCTGACGGTTTCAGGATTGGTGAAATCAAGCACGGCGTCTTCATAGGGTAGTGTGCCGCGACCGTTTCTGACGGCAAGACCTTTGCTGACGAGTTCGGGGAAGTATTTATTGCCGGGGACAAAGTAGGGGAGTTGCCACAGACAGATGTGGAAGCCCTGTTTTGCCAGGTCGGCTATCATTTTGCGCGGATTCTTGAAGCGTTCGGGGGAGAATTCGTAGTCACACTGCCAGTCAACGTCAAACCAGCCGGTGTCGAAGTGTATGACATCGGCGGGGATGCGGTTTTCGCGCAGTTTGGCGGCGACATCGCGGCCTTCGTCTTCGGTGAAGTAGCTGATGCGGCTCATCCATGTGCCGAAACTCCACAGCGGCGGCATCTCAGGACGTCCGCTCAGGGCTGTGTATTCGCTCAGGATTTCTTTGGGGCTGCCCCACATGATGAAGAGGTCGAGGTCTTCGTCGGCCATGAACAGTTTGTTGGCACCTATGTAGCTCTGGCCTACGTCGGCTGTCAGCGGTGCGGAGGTGTGGATAAACATGCCGTAGCCCAGGTTGCTGAAGAAGAATGGGATCGGCTTGTACATGTCGGGGCTTTCGGGGCCTTGCGGATCTGTGACGAAGAGATTGAGTTTCTGACCGACTTTGTCAAGCGCGCCCGGACCTTCGCCGAGTCCGTAGATGCGTTCGCCGGGAGTCAGGGAGAAGACGGGGTTGATCGAGCGGGAGTTGTCGGATCCGCGTTTGATGAAGCTGAACGGGGGGACTTTGATCTGGGTCGAATCGTTGTCGCTCCAGGTGCGTGTGCGGCTGAGCTCGCAGCCGTTCTTGTCAAGGATGACAATGCGCCAGGGATCGGCCTTGATGCGCAGGGAGCCGTTGGGCGAAGTGCAGACAATGTCTGCGCCCTCGCGCCGGATTTTCCATTCGGAAGCGTCTTTCCCGACAGGCCCTGCAAGCATGGGCGACAGCGAGTCGGCCTCGGCGGGAGTGACTGGTGAAGTGTGGATGCGCAGGCGCAGGGTGCGGGCGTTGACCGGTTCGATGCTGAAGCCGAGCTGAGGGTCCTGCGGATATGCCGTGTCGGGGAAGTCGAGGCTTTTCAGTGGCTGGTGGAGATAGGTGTTGGCGTTGAAGGCCTGACGTGGCATGAGTTGCTGACGTTTCCAGCAGATGGTGCCGCAGCCCGTCGAGGGGTCGAACGTTGCGAGGGAGTCGGCGAAGAAGTAGGTATTGGTGAAGTCGGCGAAATCCTTGCTGACGTCGACTGTCTGGCTGAGCAGATAGGCTGAGCCTGCGTTGGTCCTGGTGTCGGCGGCGAGTGTCAGAGCGCCGAAAGCCATGACGGCTGACATTAGTGATCGGAAAGTCATAGAGAGGTTTGTGATATAATTTAATGTGATGTCGTTAAGGTTTATAGACGCACAAATTTAGTGAAAAATCGTGAGAAATTCCGCCATAGTAGAAAAATCTCATGAATAAATTGTAAATTTGCCAAAGCACTGAGAGTTTGTTTCTGCACAACCTCTTAAGTGATTCCTGGAAATTAACCCCCTATCATGAAAGACATGGAAGATATCAAAGTCACCGCACGGAACCTCATGGAGTTCCTCAACGAAAGTCCCGTCAATTTTTTAGCTGTGAAGACTGTCAGACGCCATCTTGACGAGAACGGTTTTAAACAGCTCGATCCTGCCGCAAGCTGGGAGCTTGAGCCGGGTGGAAAGTATTATCTGGTCAAAAATTCGAGTGCGATTTTTGCTTTCACGGTGACGACCGGTGGGCCTGCGGCCGGTTTCCGCATCATTTCGGCCCATTCCGATTCTCCCTGTCTGCGCATCAAGCCTAATGCCGAGATGCTCAGTGAGGGCGGTGTGGTCCGGCTGAATGTCGAAGTCTACGGAGGGCCGATCCTCTACACCTGGTTTGACCGTCCGCTTTCGGTTGCCGGACGTGTGGTGCTTCGCGGTGAAGATCCGCTGCATCCGCGCACGGAGATCCTGAAATTCGACCGTCCGCTGCTCACGATCCCTCATCTCGCCATCCATTTCAACCGGGCCGTCAATGAAGGCAATCCGCTGTCGAAGCAGAAAGACATGCTTCCGGTCATTGCGATAGTGAAAGACGCAGCCGAGAAGGACAATCTGCTGCTGCGGACAGTGGCCGAGGCGCTCGGATGCCGTGTGGACGACATTCTTGACTTCGATCTCTCGCTTTTCGACACTACACCGGCCTGCCTCGTAGGGCTTGACAATGAATTCCTGACTTCGGGACGTCTGGACGATCTCAGCATGGTCCACGGCGCGATGACAGCTCTGCTGGAGACATCGTCGACTGCCCAGACCCGTGTGATGGCCGTGTTTGACAACGAAGAGACCGGATCCGGAACAAAGCAGGGGGCGGCTTCTCCTGTTCTGGCCCAGCTGCTGCGCCGCATTGTCAGCTGTCTTGGTGGCAGTGAGGAGGACTATCTGCGTTCGATCGACCGCTCGTTCATGATCTCGGCAGACAATGCCCATGCCTTCCACCCGAACTATTCGGAAAAATATGATCCGACGAACCACCCTGTTGTCGGCGGCGGCCCTGTCATAAAGATCAACGCCAACTGCAAGTACATGACGGATGCCGAGTCGGCAGCCGTGTTCCGCTCGATCTGCGACAAGGCCGGAGTGCCCTGCCAGTATTTTGTCAACCACAGCGATGTGGCCGGAGGCTCGACTCTCGGCAATATCCTGACTTCGCAGATCGACCTTCGCGGTGTTGACATGGGCGAGGCTATCTGGGCCATGCACTCGATCCGCGAGACAATGGCCGTGAAAGACCATGCCTATACGCTCACGGCTTTCAAGACCTTCTTCGATCTCTGATCTGCGTAAGCCGACAGCCTCTAAAAACAAATTCGGACCAAAGTGTTTTCTGAAAAATTATATGAGACTCTCTCTCCGGGCGCTGACAGACCTCTGTCGCCAGGAGGGAGACTCGTCTGTTGGGCGGTTGTGCTTCTCACGGCGCTGACCTATGCGCTCTTTTCGTTCTATGTCCCTTATATCGGTGACGATTTTGCCCTTCCTGTCGACTGGATGACCGCCAACGGCGGTGTCAAGGAGTTTTCTTGGTCGAGGCTGTGGAATTTCACGGCCTATCTGAGGTCGATCGACAATTGTCGGCTGGACAACATCGTGTTCATGTCCATGCGTATGGCTCTGTTGCCCAAATGGACGTTGGCGCTTGTTGTCGGACTGAGCGGGGCCGCACTCGTCAGGGGTGCGGGACAGCTGTGCTCACCCCGTCGTTCGGATCTGCCTCTGGTCATGATCGCTTTCTGGGGGTGGATGACTTTTACGTTTTCGTGGCGCTTCGGCACGATGGGAATCGACAATTCCTTCAATGTCCTTTTGCCGTCAGCCATGACGGTGTGGTTTCTCGTCATGCTGCGTCGTGTGGCAAGCGGCAGGCTCCCGGTTCCGGCGCTTGTCGCAGGCTGTGGTTATGCCTTTCTGTGCGGTTGGATCCATGAGGGCTACGCTGTGCCTGTCGGGTGCGGCTTGGGTGTGTGGGCGCTTATCCGGCGTTTCCGCATACGGCGGCAGTGGTGGATTCTCACCGCCGTTTTTGCTGCGGGAGCACTCTGGGTTGTCAGCGCGCCGGGCCTTTGGATGAGGTTTTCATCAGTCTCTGTGGGCGGTTCGGTCAATCTGAAGACAGTGCTGACGCTGTCGCTGCCTGTAATAGTCTTGGCGGGATTGGCCGTTGTCATGATGGCCTGCCGCATCCGAAAATGCGCGATTGGAGGATGTGGGGATCATTATTGGCATCCACAAGCAATGGATGTCGTTGTCGCGATGGCCTTTGTGGTGTCAGCGGTGATAGTTTTCAAGTCGTCTCCTTCCAATCCGCGGGCTCTTTGGATCTGCAATCTTTTTGCCTCGCTGACAATGTTCGGATTGCTTCGAACGGTCTTTGTCAGATGGTCGGCCACGGTGCTGAAATGTCTGGCCGGGGTGGCATTGCTTATGATCATGGTATTCTATATCAATGTCATCAGGACTCAGAAGCGGCTATGGAATGAAGAGCAGGAGATCGAGCGGCAGATGGCGAAATCGGAGACGGGGACTGTCTATCGCGATTATACGATTGCAATGTCAAAACTGACGCTGCTCCATCCGGTCAACGCCCACTGGCGGACCACGCTCCACATCAACAATTACAATGATTTTTATCCCGGCGACAAAGTCTTTGCAGTTGTTCCGCCCGTACTGGAGAGTCTGACGGCTGAAATGATCGATTGGATGGAACTCTGCTCCAAGGGCGGTCATGACTGTCATGAACGGCCCGGATTTCCGGAGAAACTTTCAGGTGGGGCAGATGTGTTTGCCTATGGCGATGAACTGATCATGCCTGACAGGCGGATGACTATGTTTCATTGGTCAGGGACTGAGGCTGAAGTGGCGTCGCGTGACATAAAGTGTGATTACGAGTGTGCTGATGGCCGGAGATTTGACGGCATGGAGTCGGTGCAGATCCGGTTTCGCACCCGCGATGGCCGGAGTCTCATATACATAGCGCCCTGTCATGTCAAGGTAACAGGGCCTTATAAATCTGTTTCGTATGTTGAAACACCCTCTAATTAGCCGGAATTGAAATATGATTGAGAATGGAAGAGATCTCAGGCGTCCGCTGGTATCAGTTATAGTGCCTGCATATAATGTTGCTGAATACGTAAAGACAGTATATAATAGTGTATTGGCGCAGACCTATCCGGATTGGGAGCTGATTTTTGTGGATGACTGCTCGACTGATCAGACTGCGGCTGTGGTACAGAGTATAGCCGATTGTGATCCGCGTGTAAGACTTTACAAGACGGAACATAATTCCGGAACTCCATTGAGACCGAGGGTAAAGGGCGCTGAGATGGCCAAGGGAGAGTATGTATGCCCGATAGATGCGGATGACGATGTCTCAGCAGACTTTATCAGGGAGCTTATTGACAGGGCGCTGGAGACCGGAGCCGAAATAACATTGCCGATCATGAGAAATTGCCGATCCGGGGAAGAGGAGGAAATCTTTGATTCCGAAGTTCTGGATAAGGACTCGGTTTATCCGGGTTGGGATCTGGTTGCCCACACGCTCTATGAGTGGCACTTTGGAATGAACGGCGGCTTGTATGAAAAGGAGTTCTATAAGAAGTGTCTGAATTATCTTCTGGAACTGAAATTGACGGTGAAGTCTCCTGTGGTGGCACTTACGGAGTCTCTTCTGTTTATTGACGAAGTCGGCAGCCGGGTCCTTCTGATGGATGCGGAAAAAGTCGCTTTTGCCGCTAAGGCGTTTTACAATTACAGATATAATCCTGATTCGCTTGTGGAAATCAAATCGGCCAGGAGTTTCAATGTCTTGGATTCAAATATGTTTATCCGTCAGGCCTTGTTGGATCATGGATGCAGTGAAGGTCCGCTATGGAGACGATTGCAGCTTCATCTGTCAGCTTGCCTTGCCGACAAGATGGCAAAATATGTTGAAAGTTATCCGAAATTATCGGCTCATGACCGCCGCGAAGCATTGGAAACGCTTAAACGAGCCTATCGGAATTATGATCCGGAGGAAGCCGCGCCTGCGATTTCAAAAATGTTTTATATGATATTCCGCTCAGGCTTTTATAGCGCAGTCATGCTCTTTTATTCAAGAAGCTGCTTGAAATTCATGTCGCAGTGCTTTAGAAGAACCTGTCAGCGTCTTTTGTCCGCTCGCTAAAAGTGAGCTGCTGAGGTTAACGGGATGACAAAAGTTCCGGAAGTCGGTGACAGGACTTCCGGAACTTTTGATTGTGTTGGATCGGAGGAATTTACAAGATGATAGGCGTCTTATTCGTGCTTGCGGTCCATAGCATACCAGGCATAGGCTATGTAGGCGGCCACAACCGGTACGATTATGGAAACCCAGCTCATGCAGGTCAGGGTAAAGTGGCTTGAGGAGCTGTTGAAGATTGTCAGCGAAGAGGCGGGATCGGTCAGCGAGGGATAGTAGGGGGTGTTGTTGTAGCCTGCGATCCAGAAGAGGGCGAGCACTACAAGGACTGTGCCGGTGCCGCTCCACCAGATGCCGTCGGTCCAGTGATCCGCGAAGGCTGAACGGCCTATCGCATAGAGCACCATGACGACGCCGACAAGGAAGATCGCCAGAGTCCAGGGCATCTCGATCAGATTGAAGAAGTATTTGAACTCCCGGACCTCGAAAGTGCTTCGCGGGCCGTCGATGCTTCCGTCAAATGTGGTTTCAAGACCTGCCGATGAGAGCAGCAGACCGACGAACAGCAGGAAGAACACCACGAAAATGACGGCGTTGACCAGTACCCTGCGGCGGTTGGCCTTGAAAAAGTCATCGTTGCGGGGATTGTTGTTCAGGAGGTAGAGTGCGGCCTGAGTGCGGGCAAGGAAGAGAACGGCGAAACCGAGGATCAGGTTTTTCCAGTAGAAAATCGCCTCGAAGCCGTGGGTGGGGGCCCAGATGGAGATAACGGGGGCGCTGCCGTCGAGAATATTGCCTTTGCTGACGGAGAATTCGGCGCCGAAAAAGAACATCGAGACTGCGACTCCGAGCAGGATGCAGCCCGCACAGCCGTTGATGAAAAGGAAGGTGTCGTAGGTGCGTGTCCCGAACAGATTGCCGGGTTTGGAGCGGAATTCATAGCTCACGGCCTGAAGCACAAAGCTGATCAGGATGAGCATCCACAGCCAGTAGGCGCCTCCGAAACTTGTGGAATAGAAAAGCGGGAACGATGCGAAAAACGCGCCTCCGAACACTACGAGTGTCGTGAACGTAAGTTCCCATTTGTGGCCGAAAGAACTGATCATGCGGCGCGAGGCTTCGGTGGAGCCGCCGACGCTCAGGAGGAATGTCTGTCCGCCCTGAACGAAGAGGAGAAACACCAACAGCGCACCGAGCACTGAAATGAGCAGCCACCAGTATGTCTGTAAGGATTCAAGTTCCATGATTTATATTTCAGTTAGAGGGGTGATATATTAGCGGTTTTTTTAACAACCTCTTAGTTGATCTCTTCCGGGCCGCGTCGGATCTGGTTGATCATTATGGTGATCTCGGCGATTAGCAGTGCGGTGAACACGGCGGCGAACATCCAGAATGTCAGTTGCACCGTTGAGGCCGAAATGGCCGAGATTGCCGCGCGTGCAGGCATGAGCCCTTCGATGATCCAGGGCTGACGTCCGACTTCGGCTGTGACCCAGCCGGCTTCGGAACAGATCCAGACCACCGGGATTGTCAGGATCGCTGTCCACTGCCACCATTTCTTTTCCCAAAGTCTGCCTCCGCGGGCCGAGCTGATCACTCCGAGTATGAAGAACAGCAGCAGATAACCTCCCGCAAGGACCATGATGTGGAATGAATAGAAAGTCATGCCGATCGGAGGCACGGCTTCCTCCGGGCTGTCGAGATAGCCGTAGCCGAAATAGCGGTAGTCTTCCTTGAGGCGGGCGCGGGCTTCTTCCATAGCGCTCTTGTCGCCTGCGGCCATAGCGGTGTCGAAGTCGCGCAGGGCTTCGTGGGCGCGTTTGCCGATGGCGATGCGTTCGGCATAGGATTCGGTCCTGATGGTGTCGCCTTCGGGTGTAAGGCTTATGCCGTTGAGGAGATCGTTGATGCCGGGCACAAAGGTGTTGGCATCGTGGTTGGCGAGGATGGAGAGTCCGTAGGGGATGGAGATGTCGAAGAGGAAGGGCGATTTGTCATCCTGAAGCGTTTTTGAGGGATCAAGCAGGCCGATGCCTACAATTTCCTGACCGACGCTGCCGTTGTAGAGGCCTTCCATCGCCGCAAGTTTCATTGGCTGCACGCGGGCCACTTGTACGGCGGAGCCGTCACCGGTCCAGAGTGTCAGGATGATGCCCGCCAATCCGGTCCATCCTGCTATCCTGATTGAGTCCAGGGCGAATTCCCGACGGCGCTTTTTCAATAGGAACCATGCGCTGACTCCACAGACAAAGGCTGCGCCGACAACCCAGCCGTCGAACACGGCATGGAAAAATTTATTCATGGCCACCGGCGAGAGAACCACGTCCCAGAAATTGTCCATCACATTGCGCATCTGACCCGGATCGAATTCCATCCCGACCGGATATTGCATCCATGCGTTGGCGATCAGGATCCACAGGGCTGAGATCGAGGCGCCGAGTGCCGTCAGCCAGGTCGATGCGAGATGGAATCCGGGGCTGACCTTTTTCCATCCGAAAAACATGACGGCGATGAACGTTGCTTCCATGAAGAAGGCGAGCAGGCCTTCGATGGCAAGCGGTGCGCCGAAGATGTCGCCGACAAACCAGCTGTAATTCGACCAGTTTGTGCCGAATTCGAATTCAAGGATAATTCCTGTGGCCACTCCCATTGCAAAATTGATGCCGAAGAGTGTCATCCAGAACTTGGTGGTGTTGAGCCACTTCTCGCTGCGTGTGCGATAATAGATGGTCTCCATGATGCCGACTATCACGCTCAGTCCGAGTGTCAGCGGCACAAAGAGCCAGTGATACATGGCTGTGAGGGCGAATTGCCATCGCGACCAATCGACTACGGTCATTAAATCGTCCATACTCTCTGATTTTTTAAGTTAGAGTTACTTATATTAGAGTTACTTATAGTTGAAAGAGGGGGGAAACGTGGTAGGTCTGTGAGGGAGCACTGACAGGAGTGCTATCTTCCGAGCAGGGACTCTCTGACGGCTTCGGCCCGTTCGGCATCGGTGGAATAGTCTCTTGACAGGATGTCGGGGAAAAACAGCAGTTTGAAGATAAAGAACAGGATGAACAGTTTCACGAGTATCAGAATCCACAGCTTCCTGCCGACCGTCATCGAGCGGAAACCGTCGATATAGAACATCGCGATGCGCCGCAGCAGGCTTGCTTTGGACTGCCGGACGGTCGGAGGATTGGTATGTTCGTTCAGTCTGTTATTCATATTTTTTATAACAGATAGGGAAGTGAAAAAGTCAGCGCTCCTTAGTCATAAATCTCACTGAACGCGTTGTGGCGATTTGTGGTGGTGCTGAGGATATGAGTCAAGTAACAGCTTGCGGATGGCGGATGTTTTTGAGAAAAACTTGATAATCGCAGACTTTCAGCTGTCTGGCATAAGCTGAAGAGGCACAGACTGTGATGGGATCCATCTGACATAGAGGCTGATGTTGAACAGCCTGTTAAGTTCAGCTGCGGGCTAATTGTAGGATATACAATAAATTACAAGTTTGTTCCCGATGGCAAAAATACAGAATTTTTCAATTTATCCGTCAGATTGAACAATTATTTTTCGTTCGGGTCTGAAAAAAACGGTTGAGATTAATCTCTTCTTGTTTTTGAATATATTGATAGTATTTTTGTCTTATGTGTCAATCACGCTGATGGAATATGTTATTGTTAGTAAAAATTAACAATAACTATAATAAAGGCTAAAAAAGTTTTGTCTACTTTTGTTAGATAAGTCTTAAGAGTTACTTATCGACAGACTAAAATTTTTTGATATTTGATAGTAGTATATACTTTGATAGTAGCCACAGAGCTGATTTGTGTTATCTGACCGATAAAATCAGATTGATTTGAGTCCCGGCTTTCATGTCAGGTTGCCGCAAGGCGCCGGGTATGAGGCAAGGATGCAGAAGCATTGGATTCATATCCAACCGGTGAATGTCCGGTCGGGTATGGCTTTACGGACACATACTCTACGGAGTGATGACCGTGGCATCTTGTAGAGTTGCCTAATCGGTTCATGGCGCTGTCATTCCCGTCCAGCGGATTTTTTATTAATATTTATCTAAATACCAGTGCAATGAACCTACTGCGTAAATTTTTTTCTTTATTAGTGTTATGTGTGTGTCTGCCATCTGCTGCCGGAAGCCTCAGCATCGGCTCGGTGACGGTTGACAATGTCGGTCTTAACAAGCGTCTTATACGCCTTGACGACAATGGCATCATTGTTGATAACTCAGGCATGTGTCTTGAAGTTACGGTCGGCATAAAGGCTGCGGGCATGTCGGGCCGAAGAGTGTTGTGTATTGTCAATCCGCTTGATGAAAATGAAAATACACTTGCCGACAGTAAAGGCGAAGCCATGAGTGTGGTGGCGATAACAATTCCATCGGCCAACTACAATGGCAAACTGATGGTTCCGATGCCATATCAGTGGGTGGTCACAGACCAGACCCGTGCTCTCAACAAAATTAAACTCGGAATCTCCTTGCTGTGTATGGGCGACAAGGATTCAGGTGAAATGAAGATTGTGGATCTCGACGGAAGTACAATCAAAGTTGACCGTTCCAATATGGGGGCGAAACTTATGGGAGACATGTTCGGCGGAAGCGCAGGCGGAGGAATCGGAGATCTGTTGGGTGGCCTTTTTGGCGGAGGCGATGCGGAGTCCACACAGCCATGTCCTTCATGCGAGGGTACGGGCGTATGCGTCCACTGTGACGGAGACGGCTACCTTGATCCGAAAAGCTGCCGCAAGTGCGCGTCTGATCCCGGAATATGTCGCCGTTGTAAAGGAGAAGGTACGATCACTATAAAATATGACATTTACTAAAATCTATAATAATATCTCTATGAAAAAGTCATTAGTCTCGATACTGCTTTGTCTGTTATTTGCAGGCGCAACACCTGTCAGCGCTCAGGGATTTCTCAAGGATTTGAAAAACAAGGCCGGCAAAACACTCAAAGATGCAGGCCGGAGTCTGTCTCCGGCATCAACGTCAGCGGCTAAAGCCGGAGCCTCAACTTCAACTAAGGCTTCCTCCTCGGCAACTGATTCAAGCAATGCTTCTGACGAAGCGGATGAAACGCCTGATGCTCTGAAAGGGATTCATCACGGTTCGATAGATGACCTTATGCTGTTTCCGGCTCCTCAGACAACAGCTTCGACAGTACGAATTACAGTTGAAAATGATATGCCTGCAATCTCCAGTTTTTATGACGGAGCGGCTTATATCTATTCCTATCCGCAAAAGGCGTTTTTTATTGACAAGAAAGGGCGCAAACTGTTTGAAACCGACATGGCTCAAAGTGATCTTGCCAGGATGCCACGTTTCGAGCAGGGAGTGTTTATGGAAATACCGTCTCAGTCGGTTAAAAAACCTATCTGCATCCGTGATAAACAGGGCCGTGTTGTAAAGGAATTTCCAAAGGCATCAAGTGCGACGCAGTTTAAAGATGGGAAAGCGATAATAGTTGAAGATGAGATCAATTATATGCATACGGTCCGATATGTAGACACTAAAGGCAATTATATCTATCCTGATCTATCCTATAAGGTTAAGTCGCTTTATCTTCCTTCTTTGGAGTCGGCAAACCGCAAGACATCTGAGGGGCTCACGGCTTTTTGCATTAAAAATGGAGATAATGACAACTGGAAATGGGGGTTTTACAATTCTCTGGGCAAAATCGCTATTGCGGCAGACTATGATGCGGTAGGCGATTTCCACGATGGACTCGCCGCTGTTATGAAAGTTGATAACGGAGTTGCCAGATGGGGATTTATTGATAAAAATGGCCGTCAGGTCATAGCTCCACGTTTCACGGTGAAACCTTCGGACTTTGATTCCGGTTATTCTCTTGTGATTGATAAAGCAGGCGATGGCTACTATATGGACCGCAGTGGTCAGTTCAAACTTGGACCTGTTCACAAATATCCGGCAGAAAAAGACGGCAATTATGTTTATATAAGTCCATTTCATAACGGTTATGCTGTGGTGGGAGTCGAAGTTAAAGAGACTTACGGTCATTCGGTCTATTTCTTTACAGTCGATGCCAATCTCAATCGTCTTGGGTGGGCTAAGCTCACAACCTCTCTTGACATGACTTGTCAGGATTTTATATGCTATGAGGGCCGCTACTATATCAAACAGAATTACGGTGGCGGAGACAGGTGGATGCAGATTAATCCGCGCAACTTTGATCGGATCGGTGAGGGTGATACAAATATCTTTTCTGATGGCCTTCGTCTTTATAACAGGTCGCAAAACGGCTTTGTCAACGATAATAACGAACTTGTAATAGTAGTTGAGGAAAGCAAGTTTTAGAGGGTGTTTCATAACAAGAGTTAAAATCTTTCGCTCAGATTTTATCTATTGTTATGAAACACCCTCTTAGCCCCTTTCCCCATGCTTTTTAGAGATTGTTTTTTAACCTCTCTAAATCAGAAACTCCACCAAGTTGGTGGAGTTTTTTGATTGCATCAGGTAAAGAAAAGATCTTCAAAGCCCCAAAAAATAGAATATGCTATAATTGCATCAGGTATTGTTTATAGACTTTAGTTTATTAACTTTGCCGTTAGAATAATTCTGAGGAAATAACCAAATCAATTAAATTTTTTCATCACATGAAACATTCTTTATTTTATGCAGGTGGTCTTTTGCTGTTGGCTTCTTGCTCACAGTCTCAGTTGCCTCAGTATGTGGTAACACTCAATGCCGATGACAAGGTTGAAGGCAAGACTGCCTACATTGTCGATTTTGACACGGAGGAAAATCTTGACAGCGCCGTGATTTCTCAGGGCAAGGCTGTTTTCAACGGTTCGCTGGAGGCACCTCGCTATGTGTCGGTGATGGTCGACGGCAGCAGCGCGGGCGAATTTTTCCTTGACGGCGATTCGATTTTCATTACCGACGGTATCGCCAAGGGTGGCAAGCTCAATGAGCTGAACAAAAAGCACTGGAGTGAGCGTCTGGCCCTGGTCGATGAGTTCCGTTCCTTGCCTGACTCCGTGCAGAAACAGCGTTATGAGGAGTTCCAGACAAAGATCAGCGATATGGAAACTCAGCTTCTGGAAGAAAACATCGACAATGCCTTGGGCTACTATTGTTTCTTCTACGGCCCCTGCCGCCGCATGGACCTTGCGGAGCTGGATTCGGCTATTGCCGCTCATCCGTCACTTGGCGAATACAAGCGCGTCCAGAAGGTGCGTGATGGTCTGCTGAAGTATGCCGAGACCTCCGAAGGCAAGATGTTCAAGGATTTCGAGGTGACATATAACGGCTCCACTTTCCGCCTGAGCGATCATGTCGGCAAGGGCAAGTATGTGCTGGTTGACTTCTGGGCAAGCTGGTGCGGACCGTGCATCCGTCAGACTGCCGTCATCAAGGATCTCTACAAGGAATACGGTCCCAAAGGTCTTGAGGTGATCGGCGTTGCCGTGTGGGACAAGCCTGAAGACACTCTCAAGGGTATCGAAAGTCATGAGCTTCCCTGGATGAATGTCATCGACGCGCAGAACATTCCGACTGAGATCTATGGCATCGCGGGTATTCCGACTATCATTCTTTTTGGTCCTGACGGAACGATTGTCAGCCGCGACAAGCAGGACGATGAACTCCGTCAGGCAGTGGCAGCTGCTATGGAGTCAGGTAAGTAAGAGGTCGTTTTTTAACAACCTCTAAATGCCGACTGATTTTTCCTGCCGTAACGGCGGAATCAAAGTTATAAACACCTGTTAAAAACAGCAACGTCCCGGAACTTCGGTTCCGGGACGTTGTCACATTTTATCGGAGACTGCTGCGGGAGCAGACTGTTGTCGGATTAAGCCTTGGCAGCTTTCTTGGCGCGGCGGGCGTCGGTAAGGTAAGCGACGGGAGCTGCGACATAGATAGTAGCGAGTGTACCGATGATCACACCGAAGATCATTGCGAATACGAATGAGCGGATGGCGTCACCACCGAGGATGAAGATGCAGAGGAGCACAAGGAGTGTCGAGCATGAGGTCATCACTGTACGGCCGAGGGTTGAGTTCATCGAGCTGTTGATTGTGTCGAAGAAGTTCTGCTTGGGATAGAGCTGAACGTTTTCACGCACACGGTCGAAGACTACCACGGTGTCGTTGATCTGGTAACCGATAACAGTAAGGATAGCGGCGATGAACGACTGGTCGATTTCCATTGCGAAGGGGAAGAGACCCCAGAAGAGTGAGTAGAAACCGATGATGGTGAAGGCTGTGAAGGCCACGGCTGCAAGTGCGCCAAGCGAGAAGGCGATGTTGCGGAAACGGAGAAGGATGTAGAAGAACATCGCAAGGAGTGCGAGGATCACGGCGATGTAGGCGTCGGTGCGCATGTCGTTGGCCACGGTCGGACCTACTTTCTGCGACGACATGATACCGATGTTCTCGTTTGTGGTCGAGAAGTCCTCGATGCTCATTCCGTTGAGGTGGTTTTCAAGGCCCTTGTAGAGGATGCCGGTGATTTCGTTGTCGATGCCTTCTTCGTCAGAGTCGATCTTGTAGTTGGTCGAGATGCGGACCTTGGTGTCGTCGTCGATGGTGATGACACTGAGCTGTGCGCCGTCGAAGAGGGGTGCGAGCTGGGCCTGAAGTTCGTGGGTCTTCACGGGGTGATCGAACTGAACCACGTAGTTGCGGCCACCTGAGAAGTCGATGCCCTGGTTGAGACCGCGGACGAAGAACGAGATGATCACTACCGCTACAACCGCGCCTACGATTCCGAAGCTGACCTTACGGGCTGCAAGGAAGTTGAAGTGGGTGTTGGAGAACATCTTGCTTGAAAGCGCAGTGGTGAAAGTCAGATTCTCGAAAGGCTTGGTCTTGGCACACATTATATAGATAAGGCGTGTCAGGTAGACGGCGGTGAAGAATGAGCAGACGATACCGATGATGAGGGTAGTGGCGAAGCCCTTGATGGGACCTGTTCCGAAGAGCAGGAGGATCACACCTGTGATGATCGAAGTGAGGTTCGAGTCAAAGATGGCTGAGAATGCGTTGCTGTAACCGTCGGCGATGGCGGTGCGTACGCTCTTGCCGGCGCGGAGTTCTTCTTTGGCACGTTCGTAGATAAGCACGTTGGCGTCGACTGCCATACCGAGTGCGAGCACGATACCGGCGATACCGGAGAGTGTCAGCACTGCCTGGAAGGAGGCGAGGATACCGAAGGTGAAGAAGATGTTGAAGACGAGGGCGATGTTGGCGATGATGCCGGGGATGAATCCGTAGAAGAGACACATGAAGATCATCAGGAGCGCGATGGCGATGATGAATGACCAGAGACCGTCATGGATGGCCTGTTCGCCGAGCGACGGACCGATCACGGTGTCGGAGATGATGTCTACCTTGGCAGCCATCTTACCGCTCTTGAGCACGTTTGCAAGGTCCTTTGCTTCATCGGTGGTGAAGTTGCCGGTGATCTGTGAGCGACCGCCTTCGATGACGGAGTTCACGTTGGGCGATGAGTAGACCTGATTGTCAAGCACGATGGCTACGGGCTTGTTGAGGTTGGCGGCAGTGATGCGGGCCCACTGGCGGGCTGCATCGGGCTTCATGTTCATTGAAACATAGTTACCGTTCATTGCCTCGTAGTCGCTGGTAGCCGAAGTGATCACGTCGCCGCTGAGAGCGGGTTTGCCGTTGGATGTCTTGAGGGCTACGAGCTGATAGATGCTGAGGTTGCGCTTGCCGCGAACGGAGTCATCGACCTGAACGATCTCAGGCTTGAATTCCCAGGCAAGTTTGAGGTTTGAGGGGAGGATGCCTTTGGCTACGTTCGATGCGAGGATTGCGTCGATGGTGTCGCGGGCAGTCTCTGTGGCTGAACCTACGCTGATGGGGCGGTAGGGGTTGCCGACCTGAAGGAAGTAGTCGAAGAGACCTTTGCCGTTGCCGGTGGTGTCGGTGCGCAGAGCGTTGTCGAGCGCCTGGAGCATCGGGGCGATTTCGTTGAACTGGGTGGTCTCGTAGAATTCGAGGTTGGCGCTTGATTTGAGAAGCTCGCGTACACGGTCGTGTTCCTTCACACCGGGAAGTTCAAGGAGGATCTGGCCGTCCTTTTCAAGCTCCTGGATGTTGGGGGCAACGACACCGAACTGGTCGATACGGGTGCGGAGCACGTTGGTCGAGCTGCTGACGCGGTCCTTCACTTCCTGACGGAGTGAGCTTTTGATTGCGTCCATGCTGTCGCCGCGCTTCACCTGGTCTTTAAACACAACCGAAAGGTCGCCCTGGGGGTCGAGCTTGCGGTATTCTGCGCAAAAGACGTCAATGAAGTCATTGCTCTTGTTGGCACGGGTGATTGAGTCGGCGCTCATGACGGCACGTTCGAAGTAGGGGTTGCCGTCGGCGTTGGCCATCGAGCGGAGAATGTCGGGCACAGATACCTGAAGGGTTACGTTCATACCACCCTTGAGGTCAAGGCCGAGACCGACTCCGAGTTTCTGTACTTCATTGAATGTATAGCCTAAATAAACCTTTTCGTTAGCGATGTTCTTGATGTACTCGCTATAAGCCTTACGTTTAGTTTCAGGGCTGTTGTTGTCCTTGGCAGCTTCGACTGCGGCATATTCTTCCGCTTTCTTCTCGTAGTGGTTGGTAACTAACGTGAAAGAAAGGTAGAACAGGCAGATGAGCACCATGAAGATGGCGATCACACCTGCAACAACACTTCCCAAAGATCCTTTGCTTTGCATTGTGTTAAAGTGATGTATTTAAATAGTTAGTTAAAATTAATTCTGCGTTGTTTTCATGGAGAAAATCGGTAAAGAGCCAATTTTCAGTCTGCAAATATACGAAAATTCTTTTAAATGCCCTCGTGGGAGGCCTGATTTTTGCGTTTATTCTGTTTTGTGCCTGATTTTACCCGGAATTGCCTGTCAGATAGGCTGATTCAGATTTCTTCTGTGGCCACTGCGATCTGTTCGCCGGCTGGAAGTGAGTGGAGGGTGATCGAAAATGATCTTCCGCGGGCTTGTGCGCTTCTGAAATCCGCGGCTGCCGAGATTTCGGTCAGGGAGAGTCCTGGAGTGAGCGCGGCTTTGTAGACGGCTTCTTTGATGGTCCACAGTTTCAGCAGGAGTTCCAGCTTCGCCTGCGCGTCGCTTGTCTCTCCGGCAAGACGGTTTTCAGTCTGAGTGAGGAAACGTGGGGCTACCCGCAGGAGCTGCTGCCGGGCTGATTCGATGTCTACACCTATATTAATATTAGTGTGGTTGGCTATTGCCAGAATGCAGAAGTCTTTGGAGTGGGAGAGCGAGATGCTGATCTCCGGATGCCCTTCGATCATGGGGGCGCCTTCGGGGGTGTGGGCGAGGGTGATGCTGTCACCGAAGACTTCTGCGATCAGCGATCGGGTTGCTGCTTTCTCGCAGTCGCGCCTGGAACCTGCGTTTTCCGGGATGCGGGTGATGTGGAGCCGATAGGCCGGAGTGTCGGTCAGTTTACTCATTGGCGCAGTTTTTGAGCAGGTGTAGAAGGTCGTTGCTGACGGCTTTGACCACGGGGGAGATGGAGTCGGCTGACGATCCTGCCGGAAGGTCCAGGTAGAATGCGCCGGAGAGTACGGAGGTTGAATCTGTGGCGAGCAGCTGGAGCGGGGTGGTGAGCGAGGTTCTGGTTTCGGCCAACTCGCAGTGCCATCCTCCCGCCGAGGTCAGTTCGGTGATGACCGTGGTGGCTCCTCCGGCATTCAGTTCCATCCGTTCGCGGCGGTTGGCGAGTATGCCGGTGATTTCAGAGGGTTGTGCGCTTGTCAGTGTGAGATAGACGGCTGCGTTTCTGAACTGCGGATATCTGACGGTGATCCATGTGGCTGAGCCGTCGTTGCGCTCTGTGCTGACAGAGGCTTCCGCGTTGAAATGCAGTGTGGCGTGGCCTATGGTGTGGGTCTTGTAGTTTTCTCCGGGCAGTTCGATTCTCGGCCATGCCTCCGGCTTGGGGACTGCGTTGTTGCTGCCCTTTCCGGTGCAGGACGCTGAGCCGATGGCAGCGGCGGTTGCTATTGCCGAGGCAAGGATGAGGCCGGTCGCTTTCATGGTCTGTCAGGCCGGGGTGGGGGCGGTCATGGCGTCAGGCTGATCTTCGGGCATCACTTTTACGCGCACGTTTACGATGCGGTGCTGGTGGATGGAGAGGATCAGGAAGCGGCAGCGGCCATAGACGATTGACTCTTTTTCCTTCGGGAAGTCACCCTTTATCGCAAGGAGCATTCCGGCGAGAGTCTCGCAGTCTTCGATGACGGGTGCGTAGGCTTCTTCGTCGAGGTCTGTGACGCGGAAGAAGTCGTTGAGCAGAGTCTTTCCTTCAAATATATAGGTATCGTCGGGGAGACGGCGGTAGGTTTTTTCCTCCACGTCATATTCGTCGTCGATGTCGCCGACGATTTCTTCAAGCACGTCTTCAAGGGTTACAATGCCCTGAGTGCCGCCGAACTCGTCGACCACGATGGCGAGATGGACACGTCTTGAACGGAAATCTTCAAGAAGATCGTCGATCATGCGTGATTCCGGGACATAATACGGTTCGCGCATGAGTTTCTGCCATTCGAAATTCTCTTCGGTGCGGCCGACGTAGGGGAGCAGGTCGCGTGAATAGAGGACACCCTTGATGTTGTCCATCGTGTTTTCATAGACCGGCAGGCGGGCAAATCCGCTTTCGATGACGATTTTCATTACCTGAGAGAAGGTGTCGGAAATCTCGATACCGGTGATGTCGACACGCGGGGTCATGACTTCGGAGGCTGTTGTGTCGCCGAATTTCAGGATGCCTTCGAGCATGTCTTTGTTCTCGCCGTCGCTGACATTGGCGATTTCGAGGGCCTGCGAGAGGTCGTCGGCTGTGACGGATGTGGCTTTTTTGGTGACCACTTTCTTCACGATGCCGCTGCTTTTCACGAGAACCGACGAGAGGGGATAGAACAACCTGAGTCCGGCTTCAAGAAACGGTGCGGCCATTTTTGCCCAGGTGAGATTGTTGGAGTTGGCATAAAGTTTGGGCAGGATCTCGCCGAAGAGCAGGATCAGGAAGGTGAGGATGACGGTCTGCAAGATAAAGCTCCACACCGGGGGCATGGCTGAGAAGATCGGGCCGAGCGCGAAGTTACAGAGCACGACAATGGTCACGTTGACCAGGTTGTTGATGATCAGGATTGTTGCCAGAAGGCGTTCGGGTGAGCGCAGAAGTCTTAATACGCGTTCTCCTGACGAGCTTTCTTCAAGTTCGTCGCACTGTACTGGTGTCAGTGAGAAAAAGGAGATTTCGCTTCCCGAAACAAAAGCCGAGACCAGAAGCGCTACCATGGCGCAGAGAAGCGCCACGATGCCGTCGGTGGATATCGGCGCTACGTTGAGCAACGGATTGTTGATAATGTCAAGAAGAATGTTTGCCACCTGTTCAGTGGCAGGTAAAGGGTCAGTGTCCAAGACGATTGAGATAAGTTATACAAAAAGCCGGGGCATCAACCACAGAGACGGTATGAGCCAGCACAGGCATTATCGCTGCAAAGATACGCAGAATTTTCGTAACCTCACAGTTTTTTCATCATGCTTTGTCGGATGGCGGTTGAAAATTTGGCTGTTTCCGAAAAAAATAAGGCCGACAGCAACCTACGAAATTGCTGTCGGCCTTAGAGGCTGTTTAATAACAATAGTTAAAATCTGAGCGAAAGTTTTGAGGTGGATATGGATCTGAAATGAAGGAGTATAGCGAGCTATGTGACTGAAATGAAGAGTCATAGGCACCCAAAACTTTCGCAGGCGACGGTATTGTATTTTTTCCTGTTAATAATTTCATGTCTGAGAATTTTTGAGGTTACCT
>NZ_JAIDEN010000123.1 GCF_029054785.1 Duncaniella sp. | reverse complement strand
TTCTTGTAAATCTTGTAATTAGGTACTATAAATTTACGGATTTTTCGCGAGAATACCAAGAAAATCAGCCATTTAGTGCAAATCTAAATGGCTGATTGTTTTATTGTTGAATGGTCTATTGCTTATATCGAACTCACGTTATTTTACAATGTTTATACCGTATCTCAAATATATAAAATGGAACTAAAAAAAGCGTCGACATCTTTTATTTGATGTACAACGCCTTTATTTTGTGCTATTTAAGATTTTATCAAGCTTTAATACTCCTCCTCATTGAAGAAAAGAATCAAACTTATATTTCAGCAACTTGCTTAATTTTTACAGGAATCAGGCAATGAAAGACGATAAAAGGCAAATTATAATATCATAACCCGGCCAATAGTTCCGAACCGGTCATCACCTCCATTCTGGAGAATGCAAACAGTTTATTGCCGAGGTCTTTAAGAGATGCTCCAATATGATAGACGGTTTCATCAATAATCACGAAACGATCGTGAGCCTTGGTATATTTGTGTAGAGTCACACCCGGATACTGTTTATTATGTTTCTCCACATCCTGACGGAGCTGGTTGGAAATCTGCCCGTCATAAATGTCAACCGTCACTCCCGGCTGACGTTTGGACAACTGAACCAATACGGAATCATCAATATAATTGTCAATAACCACTATTCGGGTCTTCGCCTGACGGATAAGATCAGCTATCAGTACGTAAGCATCAAAAATCTGCCCGTTGAAAAAGACTCCTTCCTTGGGTTTCTCATTCTCTCCAAGCTTGTCAAGAATCGCGTCAACCTTCTCATCAGTCTTCATTTGTTTCATTTCCAACTGATCCATGCGCTGAAAGATAGCGGCGTTATTCATCAAAAAATTACGCATGGCGGAAAATGCACGCATAATGTTGATATTGACCTCAATAGCCTTGTCAGAGCGTAATATACCGCTAAGCATTGCCACTCCATTTTCAGTAAAAGCATAAGGCATGTAGCGCGATCCACCTCTACCTCCGTTTGAGGTCACAAATTGTGACCTCAAACATTCATCTTTGCTCAACTGAAACATAAAATCCTCTGGAAAGCGCTGAATATTACGCTTAACAGCCTGATTCAGGACCTTAGTTTCCACACCATAAAGTCTTGCTAAATCAGCATCAAGCATCACCTGTTGGTCTCTAATTATATGTATGAGAGACTCAATACGCACCGGCATATCCAACCGGTCGCAAATTGTGACCGATTCAATCTTGTATCTTGATTTTTCTTCCTTCGGTTTCATTGTACAAAATTACTCATAAATTCTGATATCCAGACAGATTGCGTATAGATATCGTCTGATGTTTCATCATGGTAGAATTAGAGGTTGTTTAAAAACAAGAGTTAAAATCTGAGTGGTGTATCTTTTAGATAAATTGTTGTAAATGAGAAAGGAGCATAGCGAGCTATGCGACTGACGAATTTCAACAATTTAGCAAAAGAGACACCAAGGCTAAGGTAATTTTAAACTATTGAAAGATGAAATTATTGACAGAAGAAAAAACAATACTTTCGCTCAGATTTTAACTATTATTATTAAACGACCTCTATTATTGCACAAAGTTAAGATTCAATATATGCAAAAATACAGCACATCAAAGTAAAAATATATAAGTACAGAATATACCCTTCGTTGAAAAGCATATAAAAAGCGATTGATAAGTTTATCACTCCACTTATCAATCGCTTGTATTTCAAATATTTACGCCGCAAATTCGGCTTATTTTCAATCAATATTCCTCCTCATTGAAGAAGAAGTCTTCTTTCTGGGGATAGTCGGGCCAGATGTCTTCGATACATTCGTAGGTGTCGCCTTCGTCCTCCATCTCCTGAAGGTTTTCGATGACTTCCATAGGTGCGCCGGAACGCATGGCGTAATCTATCAGTTCCTCCTTGGTTGCGGGCCAGGGTGCGTCTTCAAGTTTTGATGCTAATTCGAGTGTCCAGTACATGGTTGTGAAGTGTTTATGTGTATATTTCGTTTTTTGTGGGCGCAAAGGTAATGATTTTATCTATATATACAATCGAATTGCCCTGTTGATTTGTTAAATCTTCTAAACTCCACCACTACCTGCCGTTACGAGCCGATTTATTACGTAATTTTGCACTTTCGACTCTCCCGTTTCCACCGCTCCTTTGCGGCGCTCCGGTCTCCGACCGTCACTATGCTTTAACCCAACGCTCTGATATCATGATCCAACCCCTGCGCAACGTCTTTCTGCGTCTTTTCACAGCCATCTGTCTCTGTGCCACAGTGCTTTCAGCCACAGCTGCCCCGCGCCCCTGGTCCCACGGCCCACTGCGCGTCTCCGACAACAATCGTTTTCTCTGCCACTCCGACGGCACCCCTTTCTTCTGGCTGGGCGACACCGGCTGGCTCCTGCCCGAACGCCTCGACCGTGACGAAGCGGCCTATTATCTGCGGCGCTCTGCGGCCGACGGCTACAACGTGGTCCAGATCCAGGTGATCAACGGGGTCCCCACGTTCAACGCCTACGGGGCCATCTCCCACCCCGACGGATGGAACCTTGCGGCCATCGACTCAATCCCCGGCTACGGCTACTGGGACCACCTCGACTACATCGTCGACCTCGCCGAGCGTGAAGGCATCTACATCGGCATGGTCTGCATCTGGGGCGGACTCGTCAAGGCCGGACTCATGGACTGCGACCAGGCCAAGGCCTACGGCGAATTCCTTGCCCGACGCTATGGCAAGCGCCCCAACATCATCTGGATGATCGGCGGTGACATACAGGGCAACATCAAGACTGCCGAGTGGGACGCTCTCGCAGAGTCGATCCGCGCCATCGACCCGGACCACCTGATGACATTCCATCCCCGCGGACGCACCACCTCGGCCCGATGGTTCAACAACCGTCACTGGCTTGACTTCAACATGTTCCAGAGCGGTCACCGACGCTACAACCAGCGGATGGGCAACAAGGACTACCCCATCCCCGACGGCACCGAGGAAGATGTCTGGATGTATGTCGACTCTGCCACTGTCCACTCCCCTCTCAAACCCGTCCTCGACGGCGAGCCGAGCTATGAGGACATCCCTCAGGGACTCCACTCCGACCTCGAACCCCGCTGGAACGATCTCGATGTACGCCGCTATGCCTACTGGTCGGTATTCGCAGGCTCCTGCGGCCACACCTACGGCCACAACGCCATCATGCAGTTCGTCCGTCCAGGAGTAAACGGCGCCTACTTCGCCGACGGCGAGGCAAAACCATGGTGGAAAGCCATGTCAGATCCGGGCCGCGGCCAGATGAAACACCTCAAACACCTGATGCTCGCCTTCCCCTACTTCGACCGCGTGGCCGACAGCCTCGTTGTCCGCAACAACGGCCTGCGCTACGACCGTCTCCTCGCAACCTGCGGCTCAGACTGGCTGATGGTCTACAACCACACCTCGCGTCCCATGACCCTCGACCTCGGCCGCATCTCAGGCCGCGAGAAAGACCTCTGGCTCATGGACCCGACTGACGGCTCCCTGCTCTACATCGGACGACGCAAAGACGGCATCCACACCATCGACCCCAGGAAAACCGACGGTGCCCCCGCCTCCGACTGCGTCCTCATCGCCACAGACAGCCGTGCCGCCTACCTCACCCCCTCCACAGCCGCAATCCCCACCACACTCCCCGCCCCACCCAAAAAAGATCTGACTGAATGACACGTCTCAGCCTCCTGCAC
>NZ_JAIDEN010000122.1:25815-27802 GCF_029054785.1 Duncaniella sp. | reverse complement strand
CCGCGCAACCTCCGCCCCAACGAGATCACCGAACGCAGCGACTCCTCTGAACGCAACGAACCCACCCCGCGCAAACCCCGCAAAGGCCCCGCCCGCCAAGCCTGACCATCCTGACTTTCCTGACTCTCCCAGCCTGCCACCACCCGCCCAACAGCCCTTTTCACATAGCCTGAGATTCAATTTCAACTCAAAGACTCTCTTAGGCTTACCGCACAATGATCAGAAATCAAAAATCGACCTTGATTTCTGATCATTTTTTTGTAATCTGTTGTATATTTAAGCCTTTATAACTAATTTTGACAAAATTCTCACGCCGATCGGGAGTGACGCATGAATCTCATGCTCACCCAGGGCGGGAGGAACGATATATAAATTACAAGGCGTTTATTCGCGCTTGTTCTTGGCCGATTGAAACTACCACATTCAATATCCATGCCAAGGATGATGCAACGATAGATGCTCATGGGTATGTATAGATACCATCCGGCTCTGTATGCCTTTGCATATTCAGCCGGGATATCTTCATATCGGCGTGAGGTCTGCGTTGCTCGTCTGCATGGATGGGCTGTGGTAGGCCTCAATCGGCGTGACGGGCAACAGTAAGGCTCTCACGTCTTCGTTTTTATGTACCTGCACCCATTCCTTTAAACCTATGTAAACCAATCTTTTTGTTCAGGGGACCAACCGGAGAGTCATAAGCCCGCCTACAGATTTACTGCCATGACGATACCGAACATGACATTCTATGACTTTCTCGGAAAATTCGGACCCGGAACTTTGCTTTGGCTGCCTCTGATTCATAATGAGTCAGACTTGCCCCAATCATGGGTCTGGTGTATTGCCGCCGTAATCGGCTTCTTCCTCACCGGCATTATCTTGGACAGCGCTGTCCGGCTGATGACCAAACCTTTATCGCTAAACCAGTGTATGCTCACCAAATCAAGAAAGGAGCTATACGGCAAAATCATCACAGAGTCTCTGCCGCCAACCCTTCAGGCAGACCCGCCGGACATAAAAATCAGCTATTTCAAAGCCTATTATAGAGTCCAGACCGGCAAACTGCTCGGAAACGTCCCGGTGCTTGAAGCGCAGGAAAATTTCCTGAAATCAATATGGTTCATATTGCTGATATATATGTATGTCATAATCTTTGACAAATTTCCGCCCGCCTTTACAATACCATCTGCTATAACATTAGCCATTTTCTTAGCCATTATAGCTATACCGTTCGCATGGTATCAAATCCAGATGAAAATATATGGACTCATCTGGGACGCTGAATTATATCTTATTTCACAAAATGCAACTGATCATGATGACAAAAATACCCGAAATATCTGACATTCACAAAGCGGGCCGGTCGTTCCTGCATCGAAGTCTGTGCATTGTCTTTATCCTTTTATCTGCAATGATATTCAGCAACGAAATCAATGCGCAGACAATAGCTCAGATTGATTATATAAAATATCAATTGGAAGATGACGGCACGGCGAAAGTTGTAGGGATGGTTTATAAAAGCCACAACTACCCCACATATTATATTCACTCTCAGAAAGAGTACTCCGGCAGAATATATCAAGTAACATCAATAGCCTGTTTAGACTGTAATGCAAGTTTTAGTACCCAATCCCCAGAAATCATCATTGAAGACGGCATACTCCATATTGAAGACCGAGTATTTACGGATGCCACCACCCCAGGTGGGAATCCTGTTTTCAATAAAAATCCAAGCAGAAGATACTATCTAAGCATAAACTACCCTTCAACTTTAATCAAAATTGGGAATGAAGCCTTTGAGGGTATCAAATTGAACGCAATAAACCTTCCGTCAAATCTCGAAGAAATCGGTGACGGAGCGTTTAGAAACTGCACTATGTTCACCGAACTCGTCATTCCGAACAGTGTCAAGAAAATCGGAGCCGGAGCGTTCGAGGGTTGCACGGATATGGTAAGTCTCGAACTGTCCAACTCACTGACAACCATAGCT
>NZ_JAIDEN010000122.1:0-25715 GCF_029054785.1 Duncaniella sp. | reverse complement strand
GACAACACTTTTTCAGGCTGTTCGAAGCTCCAGTCAGTCTCCATACCGCGCTCTGTGGAAAGCATCTGTGAATCAGCGTTTAGAAACTGCACTAAGTTCACCGAACTCGTCATTCCGAACAGTGTCAAGGAAATCGGAGCCGGAGCGTTCTCCGGTTGCACCGGTATGGTAAGTCTCGAACTGTCCAACTTACTGACAACCATAGCTGACAACACTTTTTCAGGCTGTTCGAAGCTCCAGTCAGTCTCCATACCGCGCTCTGTGGAAAGCATCTGTGAATCAGCCTTTATGTCTTGCCCGGCTCTTTCATCGCTGACACTGCCGGCATATCTCACGTCAATAGGCAACTCAGCGTTTCAGGGCTGCACCTCTCTTGGTGATGTGGTCTTCCCCGACAGACTTTCCAGCCTTGGAGACAGAGCGTTCGAGGGTTGCAGCAATCTGACAACTCCATCTACATTTCCGTCACTTCGCACAATCGGAACCGGGAGCTTCAAAAATTGCACTTCGCTCACCTCAATCGCCCTGCCGGATGCCATCAAGGCAATCCCCGATGAGTTTTTTGACAATTGCCTGAGCCTGACATCCTTCAGACTGCCATCGCAGCTTGAATCTGTGGGCAACAGAGCTTTCTTCAACTGCTCATCACTTCCATCACTCGAATTTCCGGCAACCGTTTCGCGGATAGGCTCCAATGCATTTAACGGCTGCCGTACCATGTCTCAGCTCTATCTGACAAACCAGGCTCTTACAATCAATGAATCAGCCTTTGCCAACTGCGGCGGCCTGAAATATGTGGAACTCTCCGGCGGCCTGCAGACCATACCGCTGGAATGTTTCAGAAACGGCAGTGGGATAGAAACCATAGTCCTGGGAGAAAAGGTAGAGAGATTAGAGCCTTTGTGTTTTGACGGATGCAATAATGTGACTCTGATCAGATCGCTCAACCCAACGCCGCCGTCAGCCTCGACCAACAGTTTCTCAGAAGCCGCTTATGCCAACGCCACACTCAAAGTTCCGGCCGCGGGCAGTGGTGACTATTCAAACGCAGCTGTGTGGAAGTATTTTGACAAAAATTCACCGATCTATCCCTCAATCGAATACATCACTGTCAACCCGTCGGCATTATCCGGCAAAAACGGACAGCATGGCTTCCTTTCAATCAACACCTATCCCTCGCAGGCCAAATACACAGCTCCCAGATGGACAAGTTCAGACCCCGACATCATCTCTATCACAGATGCCGGAGAATATACCATCGGAGCAAAAACCGGCGAGGCGACGGTTACAGCTACTGTCACTGACCTTGAAAACGGCAGGACTTTCTCAGGAGAGTGTAAAGTCACCGTCACGCCGACACAGGCCACACAGCTGACTCTTGACCGGACAAGCCTGAGCCTATGTGAATATCAGACCTACACCCTGTCGGCCACGGTTATGCCTGAAACAACCACCGAACCCATCACCTGGAGTTCGTCAGACCCTTCGATTGTAAGCGTAAGCGAAAACGGCACCGTCCGGGCGCTCAATATCGGCCAGGCTGTCATCACTGCAAGATGCGGCGACCTTAGCGCCACCTGCACGGTAAGCGTCTCCGGCTCCCTAAGCCTTGACCGCCAAGAGGTCATACTCTCAATGTCCGAAACCGCAACCCTGACGTTAACCATACTGAACGAGGAGCTTGCAGACAAAAACATTGTGTGGATATCATCAAATGAAAATGTAGCCACTGTAAAGGACGGCCTCATCACTCCGCACTCTGTAGGCGAATGTGAGATCACAGCTACAGTCGGAACCACCGGTGTTTCCTGCCACGTGATTGTCAGCGGCATGGAGATCACTCCGGCCGGACCGCTTACAATGAGGATAACGGAAACTCTGCAGCTCTCGGCCAAGACCTATCCTGAGAGCGCTGTCACATGGTCAGCCGGTGATCCCGCAATCCTCACCGTGGATGAAAACGGACTGGTGACTGCACTGGCAGCCGGCAACACCTGGGTCAAGGCCACAGACGGATATGGCAAAGAAGTATCGGTCGAGATAAACATACTCCCCGAACCGGTCGCGTCTATAACTCCTGAAAAGGCCTCTTTGGAAATACTTGTCGGTGAAACCGTTAAAGCAAATGTTGTAGTCAAACCTGAATATGCCACAGAAAAAAGGCTGGATTGGACAAGTCTGAATCCGGAAGTCGCTTCAGTTGATGCCTTCGGCAATATAACGGCTCTGAAAGAAGGGACTGCCGAAATCCGGATCGCAACCATTGACGGCTCCGGCATCAGCACTTCCATCATGGTTTCGGTCATCTCACGCCAGATAATCTGGGACCAGACATTCCGGTGCGAGGCAGGTGAGAAAGTAGCCCTCACCGCTTATTATAACGATGGAAATAACAGCAATATACAATACCGCTGCGTCCAGCCTGACGGAGGATTCTGCAATGTCCCGATAACCCAGGAGGGTGACAAATGGTATGCCACATTCCAGGATGCAGGACCTTGCATGATAGAGGCTTACTGGCCGGACACTAATTCAGGGTCGATCCGCAAGAACTTCAATGTGGTCTCTGAACATGACGGACTTATGTATATCGACGGTCTGTATTACAGATATACCGATAAAAACCGAAATGCCTTGATGGTGGTTCCCGGATATGAGGTATATGCCGGTGATTACACTGTTCCGGCTTCTGCAAACGGTATGCCGGTCACCGAGATCGGACGACAGGCGTTCTATTCATGCAAGTCGCTCGGCTCTGTGACAATAAAGAACGGCATCACAAAAATTGGCTACGAGGCCTTCGGCAACAGTACACTGACAAGCATCCATATTCCGGCATCTGTGACGGTATTTGACGACTATGTTTTCAATGCCTTACGTGGTCGTCTGACTGACATATATCTCTATGGCATGACTCCGATTGCAGCCGACGGCACCACGTTCAACGCGACAACAGTATATAAAAGTTGTGTGCTGCATGTTCCGGCAGGCACTCTGGCGGCATATCGTCAGGCCGAGGTATGGAAAGAATTCGCAAATATCACGGATGACATCGTGATCCCGGCCACCGGTCTTGTGCTTGACAAAACAAGCCTGACCTTATATGTGAATAATGAATCCACCCTGAAAGCCACTGTAACTCCTGAGACAACCACTGATATTCTTGTCTGGAGCTCCTCTGACACATCAATTGCGACCGTAAGCAAAAACGGAACCGTCACTGCGCTGAAATCAGGCAAAGCTGTCATCACAGCGACATGCGGCAAAATGTCGGCATCCTGCGCAGTCTCTGTAATCAAAGGGGTCTCACTGAGCATGGAAAATGCTAACCTCACCCTCTCAGGCACAGCAGAACTGACAGTGACCATACATGACAGCCAGCTTGCAGGCAAAAATATTGTGTGGACATCATCAAATGAAAATGTAGCCACTGTAAAAGACGGCATCGTCACTCCACGCACTTTCGGAGAATGCGATATCACAGCTACAGTCGGAACCACCAGCGTTTCATGTCATGTAACTGTCAGCGGTATGCAGATCACTCCGTCCGGGCCGTTTACAATGAAGATAACGGAAACCCTGCAGCTCTCGGTCATCGCCTATCCCGTGAGCACCATCACATGGGCTGCCGGTGATCCGGCAATCATCTCTGTGGATGAAAACGGACTGGTGACTGCTCTGGCAGCCGGCAAGACCTCGGTCAAGGCCACAGACGGATATGGCAAAGAATCATCGGTCGAGATAAACATACTCCCCGAACCGGTAGCCTCTATAACTCCTGAAAAGTCTTCTTTGGAAATGCATGTAGGTGAGACGGCCAATGTAAATGTGGTCATCAAACCTGAGTATGCCACTGAAAAGACGCTGAAATGGACAAGTCTGAATCCGGAAGTCGCTTCCGTCGATGCCTATGGCAATATAACGGCACTGAAAGAAGGAACTGCCGAAATTCAGGTCGAAGCTGTTGACGGCTCCGGCGTCAGCACTTCCATCATGGTGTCAGTCATCCTGCGCCAGATAATATGGGACCAGACATTCCGCTGCGAGGTAGGAGAGAAAATCCTGCTTGCCGCTTATTCCGAAAATAACGATAATGGCAATATACTATACCGCTGCGTCCAGCCTGACGGAGGATTCCGCAATGTTCCTATAACCAAAGAAGGAGACAGCTGGTATGCCACCTTCCCTGAAGCAGGACCTTGCATCATTGAGGCTTACTGGGCGGACACTGACTCTGGCTCGGTCCGCAAGAATTTCAATGTGGTCACCGAGCATGACGGACTTATGTATATTGACGGGCTGTATTACAGATATACCGACACAAATCAGAACGCCCTGACGGTAGTTTACGGATATGAGGTATATACCGGTGACTACACTGTTCCGGCTTCTGCAAACGGTCTGCCGGTCACTGAGATCGGACGACAGGCGTTCTATTCATGCAAGTCGCTCGGCTCTGTGACAATAGAGAACGGTATCAAAAAATTTGGCTATGAGGCCTTCGGCAACTGTTCGCTGACAAGCATCCATATTCCGGCATCTGTGACGGTATTAAACAACTATGTTTTCAATGACTTATGTGGTCATCTGGCTGACATATATCTCTATAGAAAGACTCCGATTGCAGCCGACGGCACCACATTTAATGTGACATATGTATATAACAGTTGTGTGCTGCATGTTCCGGCAGGCACTCTGGCGGCATACCGTCAGGCCGAAGTATGGAAAGAGTTCGCTAACATAGTAGACGATCTAATGATCCCGACCACCGGTCTTGTGCTTGACAGAACAAGCCTGACCTTGTATGAGAATCATGAATCCACACTGAATGCCTATGTAACACCTGCGATAATTACTGACATCGTTGCCTGGAGTTCCTCTGACACTTCAATAGCGGCCATAAGCGAAAACGGAACCGTCACTGCGCTGAAACCCGGCACAGCTGTCATCACGGCAACATGCGGTAACCTGACGGCATCCTGCTCAGTCACTGTGCTCAAAGGAATCTCACTGGATATTGAAGATATCAGTCTCAAGCTCAAAGACACAGCGAAACTGACAGTGACTATACATGACAGCCGGCTTGCAGGAAAAAATATTGTATGGACATCGTCAAATCAATATGTAGCCACTGTAAAGGACGGCCTCATCACTCCGCGCTATGTAGGCGAATGTGATATAACAGCCACAATCGGAACTACCAGTGCTTCCTGTCACGTGCACGTAATCGGCATAAATATCAATCCGGCCGGACCATTTACAATGAGAATAAATGAAACCAAGCAACTCTCGGCTTCGACATACCCTGAGAGCGTTATCACATGGACTGTCGGTGATCCGACAATCCTCTCCGTTTATGAAAACGGAATGGTGATTGCCCTGGCAACCGGCAAGACCTGGGTCAAAGCCACAAACGAATCTGGCAACGAAGCATCGGTCGAGATAAGCATACTCCCCGAACCGGTAGCCTCTATAACTCCTGAGAAGACTTCTTTGAAAATGCATGTAGGTGAGACGACCAATGTAAACGTTGTCATCAAGCCTGAGTATGCCACTGAAAAGACGCTGAAATGGACAAGTCTGAATCCGGAAGTCGCTTCAGTTGATGCCTTCGGTAATATAACGGCTCTGAAAAAAGGAACTGCCGAAATTCTGATTGAATCTACCGATGGCTCCGGCATCAGCACTTCAATCATGGTGTCAGTCATCCCACGCCCGATAATATGGGACCAGACATTCCGCTGCGAGGTAGGAGAGAAAGTCCTGCTTGCCGCTTATTCCGAGGATAACGGCAACATATTATTCCGCTGTGTCCAGCCTGACGGAGGATTCCGCAATGTTCCTATAACCAAAGAAGGAGACAGCTGGTATGCAACCTTCCCCGAAGCAGGTCCTTGCATCATTGAGGCTTACTGGCCGGACACTAATTCAGGCTCGGTCCGCAAGAAATTCAATGTGGTCTCTGAACATGACGGGCTTATGTATATCGACGGTCTGTATTACAGATATACAGATAAAAACCGGAACGCCCTGTTGGTGGTTCCCGGATATGAGGTATATGCCGGTGATTACACTGTTCCGGCTTCTGTAAACGGTCTGCCGGTCACTGAAATCGGAGACTGGGCATTTTATTCATGCAAGTCGCTCGGCTCTGTGACAATACAGAACGGCATCACAAAAATTGGAACCCAGGCCTTTGGCAACAGTACACTGACAAGCATCCACATTCCGGCATCAGTGACGGTATTAGACGACCATGTCTTCAATGCCTTACGTGGTCATCTGACCGACATATATCTCTACGGCATGACTCCGATTGCAGCCAACGGCACCACGTTCAACGCGACAACAGTATATAAAAGTTGTGTGCTGCATGTTCCGGCAGGCACTCTGGCGGCATATCGTCAGGCCGAAGTATGGAAAGAGTTCGCCAATATTGTTGATGACCTTGAACCGACATCCGCAATCACAGACGTTCAGGATGACTACATCGGCAGGGGCGATATCTATAACATCAGGGGTATCCTTATAAAACGAAATGCTGACAGTGATGATATCCGGCGTCTGAATCCCGGAATCTATATCATCAACGGCAAGAAGATCATGATTAAATGATAGTCACTGCCGTAACTCCACCCGGTTAAGGGCTTGCTCTTGACCGCAGACAAAAGCCACAAAAAATATTGCTTTTTTCAGGCGAAAATTATACGCCTCACACAGATAGCAATATTTCTTGTGGCTTTTGCTTTGTCTGAAATCTGTTTTCAAGTACGGTTCTCATAAATTTAAACCCAAAGACTCTCTTAGGCCGGGATTCATTGCGGTTTATCGGGGGAAATTTACGAACTTTGCAGTGAGGCGAGGTGTGTGGCTGTCACACACTGATTTCAAGCGCCTTTCTGTAAAAATCATGAAATCCCGTTTTTCGACCAAAACAATGAAGGATCTGGCGGCTCAGGCCGGCCGGGGTCCGATATTCATACATCTCTCTGACGATGACGTGACCTTTGTCAACTGCGGTGACCACAGACTGCTCAGTGTTCTCGCCGAGACCGGTGCGGCAATGGTGTATTCCGACTTCCTTACACCTGCCGACGGCGGCGGCAATCCTGTGCCCCATCGGCTGATCGACTGCCAGTTCGGGGCCATCCGCGATGACTTCGACTTCGGCCGGGTCGTGGCTGTGGCCCCCGCCATGATGCGCCGTGCGGTGGAGGATATGACCGACGATTTTGAGGCTGCCGGCTGGTATGACCTGCGCCTGCGCCTCTCGCGTCTCGGCAGGATTGTGCACATCCCGGAGACTCTCTACATGGCTTCGCCCAAGGCTTCAGTCTGCGCCGACGAGGGCGAGGAGCAGTTCCGCTACGTGGACCCGCGCAACCGCAGTTCGCAGATAGAGATGGAAAAAGCCGCCACGGCCCATCTCAAGGCGCTTGGCGCTCTGGTGACACCCGCCGGAATCACGCGCCCGGACCTCGATGAAGGCTCCTTCCCGACAGAGGCTTCGGTGATCATCCCCGTGCGCAACCGCCACCGCACCATAGCCGATGCCGTCAGGAGCGCTCTGGCTCAGCAGACATCATTTCCGTTCAACGTCATTGTGATAGACAACCGCAGCACCGATGGCACATCAGAGATTCTTGCCGAAATCGCGGCCTCAGACCCGCGTCTTAAGATCATAAGCACTGCCCCGGCTCCCGCGCCGGCTCCGGGCATAGGCGGATGCTGGAACCTCGGCATCAACAGCCCCGACTGCGGACGCTTCGCCGTGCAGCTTGACAGCGACGACATCTACAGCCGCCCCGACACTCTTGAAATGATCGTCGGCAAGTTCCGCGAGACCGGTGCGGCAATGGTCATCGGCTCTTATATGCTCACCGACTTTGAGGGCAATACGCTGCCCCCCGGACTGATAGACCATGCGGAATGGACCGATGACAACGGCCCCAACAACGCCCTGCGCATCAACGGTCTCGGCGCGCCGAGGGCATTCTTCACCCCCGTGGCCCGCGAGATAGGATTTCCGGATGTCAGCTACGGCGAAGACTACTCGATGGGGCTTGCCGTCAGCCGCCGCTACCCGATAGGGCGCATCTATGAACCTCTCTATTCATGCCGCCGCTGGGAAGGCAACTCCGACCATGCCCTCAGCCCTGAGCGCATCAACGCCAACAACACCTACAAGGACCGGGTGCGCACCCTCGAACTCATCTCACGCCAGAAGCTCAACCATGAATCCTGAAAGTTTCTTCCGGTCTGAACTTGCGGCGTGGCCTCTGGCTGCTGAAAACTTCCGCAATCTTGAAAAGGCATCGGCCCAAGCCGTAAGCCTGACTGACAGCGAGCCGTGGAGAATCCGCAAGCTGCTTGTCAGCCACCGGCGCGCCTCCATCACAGCCAAGACAGACCCGCAGAGCATAGCCGCGCGCCCCTGCTTCCTCTGCGAGGCCAACCGCCCCTCGGAACAGAGCGCCATCACCGGCCACGGCTTTCAGACTCTTGTCAACCCCTATCCCCTCGCCCGGCGGCACTACACCATAGCCTCCGAGCGCCATGAACCGCAGCGCATCAGCGGACGCCTGCAGGAGATGGCCCGGCTCACGCGTGAATTCCGCGACCTATGCGTCTTCTACAACGGTCCGCTCTGCGGAGCCTCCGCGCCTGACCATCTGCACTTCCAGGCAATCTCTACGGAGGTTGCCGCCGGTCTGACCGATCCGGGACTGCCACTGGAGACGATTGACTCGTCAGACGGCTGCAAGCTGCTGCGCAGCGTCAGCGACGCGGTCCCCTATCCCTTCTTCATCATTGATTCCACAGACACAGCCGCCCTCGCCCGCTGCGCCTCCCGTCTGCTCGACTCGCTGCCGCAGGCTGAGCCTGAACCGATGGTCAACGTGGCTATGGTGATGCTACCCGACGGCAGACTCCGCACATTCATAGCCCCGCGCCGCCGCCACCGTCCGGCCATCTACGGATCAGGACCTGGCCAGATGCTCATAAGCCCCGCCACGATCGAAATGCTCGGCACCATAGTCTGCTCACGCCCTGAAGACTTCGAGCGGCTCGATCTTGCCACCGCCACCGCCATTCTGAGCGAAGTCGGCCTCGACGAACAGCAATTCGCCGCCACAATTCACCGCTACCAACAACTCAACACCCCACAGCAATAATGCCCCAGGAACCACGTGTCAGAGTCGGTATCCTCTCAGCCCCGACCATAAGTTTCACCCTCACCGGTCTCTATTCCACGCCCTCAGGCGAGATGGTCACCGGCCGTCAGGAAGTCAGCCTCAGCGAATCAGGCCTCGCCGTCAGCTGGAACGGGCGCGTCTGTCAGTCGCTCGAATTTGAGCCCACCTCCTATGAAGGTGACAGTTTCGAACTCGAAGGAGTGACCATCGGAGTAGATTTCCATTGGGAGCGCAAAGAAAACCAGCGCTTCCGCGGAGCCTTGCGCGTGATTGTTGAAAACGGCAGGCTAACGGCCGTCAACGAGGTCAATGTCGAAGACTATCTTGTCAGCGTCATCTCAAGCGAAATGAGCTCCACCTCCTCGCTGGAACTGCTCAGGGCCCATGCCGTCATCTCGCGCGGATGGGTGCTGTCAATGATGTCAAGGGGCAAGGAGCCCATCCCTCCGGCCGACCGCCGCCCCGATGTCAGAGCCCTGAATCCGGGTCCCTCGCTCATCAGATACTGGGACCGCGAAGACCATCTCAATTTCGATGTCTGCGCCGATGACCACTGCCAGCGCTATCAGGGCATCAGCCGCGTCTCTACCCCGGTGGCCGCCGGAGCCGTAGCCGACACCCGCGGAATGGTCCTGACCTTCGAAGGTGAGCTCTGCGACACACGCTTCTCCAAATGCTGCGGCGGAGTCTTTGAAGTCTTCGAGACATGCTGGGACGACACTCCACGCCCCTACCTCCAGCCCCGGCGCGACGGCGTGGACCCGACTGACTACCCCGACCTGACGGTGGAAGAAAACGCCGTCAGCTGGATACTCGGCAAGCCGGAAGCCTTCTGCAACACCACCGACCGGCGAGTGCTCTCGCAGGTGCTCAACGGCTATGACCGCGAGACTCCCGATTTCTACCGCTGGACAGAAACACTGCCGCAGGAAAAAATCGCCCGCCTCGTGGCCGACCGTCTCGGCGAAGATCTCGGCCGCATACTGAGCCTGACGCCACTGACCCGCGGCACCTCCGGACGCATCCGTGAACTGAAAATCACCGGCACAAAGGGAGAGCGCATCATAGGCAAGGAGCTGATGATACGCCGCACACTCTCTGACAGCCACCTCTACAGCTCGGCCTTCGTAGTCGAACCTCTGGCTCCGGATGCCGACGGCACCCCCTCAGGCTTCACACTCCACGGAGCCGGCTGGGGCCACGGCGCAGGCCTGTGTCAGATCGGAGCCGCCATCATGGGCGAACGCGGCTATGGCTACTCCGAAATCCTCGCCCGCTACTACCCCGGCTCAACCCTCACCAAACTATATTGAACAAGTGTTTAACAACACTTTGCTTATAAGATTTAACATTTGCTCTTCTGCATATGCCACGTTAATTTTACCTTTTAACCGACCAAACCATGAAAATAATCGTCACATGCTTTTTTGCCGTTGCTGCGGCCGCTGTCGCTTCAGCGGCCTTGCCTGAGGTATGGCCCGCCGCCGGAGCGGAGGTCTCGCCTGACACACGCCTCACCATCTGTTTCCCCTCTACGCCGACCCTCGGCACCTCCGGGGTAATACGTATCTTCGATGCCGCGACAGATGCTCAAGTTGACTCGCTTGACCTCTCGATACCTGCCGGCCCGACTGAAAAGACCAAACTCCCTAAGGCTCCATACACACTTGAACCTTACAACTATCACACCCCGCGCCTGACCAACGCCACCTGTGAGCCTGGCACGCCGTCAGGCACAGCCGCACGTGACACTTCGCGCTATCAGCTGACAATAATAGGCGGATTCACTGACGGATTCCACTTCTACCCCGTGATGCTATCCGGCAACACCGCAGAGATATATCCTCACCACAACCTGCTCGAATACGGACGCGAGTACTATGTCACCGTCCCCTCCTCGGCCTTCACCCTCGCCAAGGGAAAGTTCAAAGGTATAAGCAAGAAAGACGGATGGAAATTCAGGACACGACCCGAAGCACCCGCCAAGGAACGGCGGCAGCTGACCGTGGCCCGCGACGGTTCAGGCGACTTCCTCACCCTCCAGGGAGCCCTCGACCATGTGCCGGACTTCAGCACCGAACCGTGGAAGATATTCATTAAGAACGGCGACTATGAGGAGCTGGTCTACTTCCGCAACAAGACCAACCTCACCATCGAGGGGGAGAGCCGCGAGGGAGTCTATGTCCACTATCCCAACAATGAGGTGTTCAATCCCCACCCTGCCGATGTCAGCACCAACGAGTGGCTCGGCACTTTCCCCTCACGCCGCGCCGCATTTGCCGCAGACCACTGCACAGACCTCACACTCAGGAATTTCACCGTGGCCACCACTGTCACAGGTCAGGCCGAGGGCCTTCTGCTCAACGGCAACCGTATATATCTCGAAGATATGACCATCAGCGGTTCCGGCGACGCGCTGCAGTCCAACGGCCCGGCATACTTCAGAAACTGCCGGCTCGAAGGTCATGGCGACACCGTGCTCGGCCGCGGTCCGGCATACTTCAAAGACTGCACCATAGTCACCTACGGCCCGTTTGCCTACATCCGCAACGGCTCTTCATGCCACGGCGACGTTTTTGTGGACTGCACGATGATAGGCAAGGGCGACAGAGCAGTCTTTGCCCGTACCAACGGCACATATCCCAACGCCGAGTTTGTGCTCATAGACTGCCGTATCGACGGCATCCGGCCTGAGGGATGGAGCGGCCTTGAGAAAGAGGGCAACACCTACGTGCGCTATTGGGAG
Source organism: Duncaniella sp. (assembly GCF_029054785.1). Classification (GTDB taxonomy): domain Bacteria; phylum Bacteroidota; class Bacteroidia; order Bacteroidales; family Muribaculaceae; genus Duncaniella. Next base: position 13,772 of record NZ_JAIDEN010000122.1, on the reverse strand, counting down.
GCCGGATCGGTCAACCTCTCAGACGGCAAACCCGCCGACACCTCACGCCGCGCCCCCGGCTCGCGTGTGCTCGACCCCGTGAAATACAAGGCTCTCATAGACCTCTACCGCAACCCCGCATGGGTGCTCGACGGATGGGACCCACAGAAAAAGTGAGGGCTTCAATCAGGCATCCGATGAACGTTCCCTGAAGATTCCAAATGAAGATTCCCGATGGATTTTAAGATTTTATCACTCTGAATATTTCGATCTTACAGGCGAAAAGGCTATATTTGTGATTTAAAACCATTCGCTTGAGCGTAAGGCGGTGTTTTTTCACACGTGGATCAGACATTTTGTCCGTATCCCGACAACATCTTTTCATCCGAATCATATCTTTTTCAACCAAATCATATTTTTTCACATCTAAATCATGAAACTTAAAAGTCTTTCAGCCTACGCGGTGGGTCTGGCTCTGGCTCTCGGCCAGATGACAAGCGCCACTGCCCAGACCACTGACTACTCTTCCTACTACAAGAATCTACCGATCAAGCAGCCGCAGGTTACAGCACCCGTGATCCCCGCCTATGAAGTCAAGATCACTGATTTCGGCGGCGTCAACGACGGTGTGACCCTCAACACCGAAGCCTTCGCCAAGGCTATGGCCCATCTCGCATCAAAAGGAGGCGGACGTCTCATTGTGCCGGAAGGAATCTGGTACACCGGCCCGATCAACTTTGAAAGCAACGTCGAATTGCACCTCGATCGCGGCGCCCTGGTGCTTTTCAGCGAAAATCTCGCCGACTATCCTGTGGTAGCCTCTGACTGGGAAGGTCTCACAACTCACCGCGCCGCCTCTCCCCTCTCTGCCCGCGACAAGCATGACATCGCGATCACCGGCGACGGCACCTTCAACGGCAACGGTCAGAAATGGCGTCCGGTGAAGAAGGGCAAAATGACCGACAACCAGTGGAAAGCCCTCCAGAAGAGCGGCTGCATCAACGCCAAGGGTGACGTCTGGTTCCCCAACGAGCGCATCCGCGAAGTCTATGAGAACAAAGAACTCCAGGCCAAGGTCCACCACGGCGACAAAGAGACCGTTGACTACGCCCACGACTTCCTGCGTCCGGTGCTCCTGTCATTCATCAACTGCAAGAACGTGCTCCTCAAAGACGCGACTTTCGAGAACTCGCCTGCATGGAACATCCATCCGCTGCTCTGCGAAAACCTCATTGTCGACAATCTCAATGTCCGGAACCCCTGGTATGCACAGAACGGCGACGGCATCGACATCGAGTCGTGCAACAAGGTTCTGGTCATCAACAGCCGCTTCGATGTTGGCGACGACGCCATCTGCATCAAGTCAGGCAAGGACAAGGACGGACGTGAGCGCGGCATCCCCTGCCGTGACGTAGTGATCGAAGGCTGCACTGTCTATCACGGCCACGGCGGCTTCGTGATCGGCTCTGAGATGTCAGGCGGCTGCAAGGACATCGTGATCCGCAACAGCGTCTTCATCGGCACTGACGTCGGCCTGCGCTTCAAATCGACCCGCGGACGCGGCGGAGTCGTTGAAAACATCTATGTCGACAACATCAAGATGACCGACATCGCCGGCGAAGCCCTGATCTTCGACATGTACTACGGCATCAAGCCCGGCGCACCCGTGCCCCCTGTCACCGAAGAGACTCCATCGTTCCGCAACATCTACATCAAGGACGTGACCTGCCGCTCGGCCAAACGCGCCGCCCTCTTCAACGGTCTGCCTGAAATGCCGATGAAAAATGTGGTCATCACCGACTCCCGCTTCCGTGCCGACGCCGGTTTCATGCTCAACCATGTCGACGGCCTGACTCTTAAGAATGTCACTGTCGATGTGCCCGGCGAAAAGATCACTGAAGGTGAAGGCGTCAAAAACGTAAATCTGAAAAAGTGATAAAACAACATAACTTGAGTCGGAATCCGTGGACATGGATTCCGACTCTCTATTTTGCACAAGGTCTGCCCTACGTAGCCGTAATGACCATTTCGGTCATCATGTACAAGCGTCTGGGCATCTCCAACACCGACATCGCCCTCTACACCGGCTGGCTCTATCTCCCCTGGGTCATCAAACCCTTCTGGAGCCCGTTTGTCGACATCATCAGCACCAAACGGCGCTGGACTCTGACCATGCAATGGCTCATCGCCGCGGCTTTCGCAGGCATAGCCTTCGCGCTGCCCACCCCGCTGTGGTTCTCGCTGACACTGGCCGTCTTCTGGCTCGTCGGCTTCACTTCGGCCACTCATGACATCGCCGCCGACGGCTACTACATGCTTGCCCTCAGCGAGCACCAGCAGTCGCTCTACGTCGGCATCCGCTCCACGTTCTACCGCGTGGCAACCGTTGTCGGCCAGGGGCTGCTTGTCATCGTGGCAGGCGCTCTGGAAAGCACCACAGGCGACATTCCCCTGTCCTGGGCCATCGTTTTCGCCATCCTCTCGCTGCTGTTCCTCAGCTTCGCGCTCTACCACTCCTGGGCCATGCCTAAAGTCGAACGGCGTGCCGGGGCCCTGCGGTCGGCTCCGGAGGTCTGGAGAGAGTTTGTCGATGTATTTGCCGAATTTTTCCGGAAAAAGCAGGTGTGGGTGGCCATTGTCTTCATGCTGCTCTACCGTCTGCCCGAAGCACAGCTCGTCAAGCTCATCAACCCCTTCCTTCTGGACCCAAAAGAAGCCGGAGGACTCGGCCTGAGCACAGCTCAGGTCGGAGTGGTCTACGGAACAATCGGCATCATCGGCCTGACCATAGGCGGGATTGCAGGCGGCATCGTGGCCGCGCGCAGAGGTCTCAAATTCTGGCTGCGCCCGATGGCCTGGAGCATGTCGCTGACCTGCCTGACCTTCGTCTATCTGAGTTTTGCTTCTGACCCGTCACTCCCGGTCATCAACATCTGCGTGTTCATCGAGCAGTTCGGCTATGGCTTCGGATTCACGGCCTACATGCTCTATCTGATCTACTTTTCAGAGGGACGTCACCGCACGGCCCATTACAGCATCTGCACCGGCTTCATGGCCCTCGGCATGATGCTCCCCGGCATGGCCGCCGGATGGATCCAGGAGACTGTCGGCTATCAGAACTTCTTCCTGTGGACCATGATCTGCTGCCTGGCCACAATCGGAGTCACCTATCTGATCAGGATCGACCCCTCGTTCGGACAGAAGAAATAAGGACAATCCCACCCAAGACTCCGGGTGACTCCGCTTTGCACCCGACGCAAAAAACGGACACCACAGATTGCAATAATGCAACTCTGCGGTGTCCGCCTTCTTTATGCCTATATCTTTATTCTTTCAAAGGCGAGGCTCTGATCAGCCGATCTTGATGCCTGAGAAGCCCATGAAAGCCATTGCGAGGAGACCGGCGCAAATCATTGCGATGGGCACACCGCGCATTGCCTTGGGAACTCCGGTCCAGGCCAGCTGCTCGCGGATGCCGGCGAAGATGGCGATGGCCATTGTGAAACCGACAGCGGTAGCGAAGGCGTAGACGAGGCTCTCGCCGAGGTTCATGCCTTTCTGAACAACCGTGATGGCCACACCGAGCACGGCGCAGTTGGTGGTGATCAGCGGCAGGAAGACACCAAGAGCGCTGTAAAGCACCGGGGCGATCTTCTTGAGGATGATCTCAAGCATCTGCACGAGGGCGGCGATCACAAGAATGAAGACGATCGTCTGCATGAAGCCAAGGCCGAAGGGTGTGAGCACGAGATCCTGAAGCGCCCAGGTGATAGCCGTGGCGAGAATCATCACGAAGGTCACAGCCGCACCCATGCCGACCGCACTCGAAAGCTTGCGCGATACACCTATGAACGGGCAGATACCGAGAAACTGGGCAAATACGATGTTGTTGACAAAGATTGCCGTTATTATGATGGAAATGTATTCGAGCATTTGATTATACGATTATGAGAGGATGAGACTGGGTTAACACTTGGCGGATCTGAGCTTGGTGAAGAGGGCGATGAGCAGGCCGAGGGCGATGAACGCACCGGGGGCGAGCACAAACACCAGCGAGCCGAACTGTTCGGGATAGACGGTAAGATCGAATACCTTGCCGGTGCCGAGCAATTCGCGCACAGCGCCGAGAATGGTGAGCGCTACCGTGAAGCCCAGGCCGATGCCGATACCGTCCAGACAGCTGTCAAACACTCCGTGGCGCGAAGCGAAGGCCTCGGCACGACCGAGCACGATACAGTTGACCACGATCAGAGGGATGAAGATGCCGAGAGTGGCGTAGAGCGAAGGAACATAGGCTTCCATCACGAGCTGAAGCACCGACACGAAGGCGGCGATCACAACGATGTAGGCCGGAATGCGGACCTTTGAGGGGACGAAATTCTTGATCAGTGAGATCACGACATTCGAGCAGATGAGCACTGCCATTGTGGCGAGGCCCATGCTCATACCGTTGAGAGCACTGCCGGTGGTACCGAGTGTGGGACACATACCCAGCATCAGCACGAATGTCGGGTTTTCGGCGATGATACCGTTGAAAAGTATTTTAAGTTTATCGTTCATGGCTTGGGAGATGTGAGATTAGTTGCCGGCGGCAAACTGCTGTGACGCGCTGTTGGCAAGAGTGAGGGCGCGAAGGAAGGCGCGCGACGAGATTGTAGCGGCTGTGATGGCGTCCACATCGCCTCCGTCTTTGCTGACGGTGAGGTTTGAGGTGGATGCGTTCAGGCCGATGATGCTGTGGGCGGGATTGCAGAACCATTCGCCCATCTTCGAACCGAGGCCGGGGGTCTCGGCATGCTGCATGACGGCATAGCCTGTGATGTCGCCGTCGGGACGGAAGCCATACATCACTGTGATGTTGCCTGAGAAGCCGTTAGAGTCATGGCTTTCAACAGCCAGACCCACCAGCTCGCCGTCCTGACGTGCGGGGAACACTGTGACGGTCTCGCCGTCGACGGTCACCTCTGCGGCCTCTTCGGCAGGATTGTTGTTGAACTGTATGTCAGGAAGAACTTCACCGATGGCATTTTTCTGTTTCTCGGCCTTGGCCTGTTCGATAGGCTCCTTGGTGGCGGAGTAGACACCGGCGAGCGCGCCGGCTGCGACTACTGTGATGACGCCCAGCGAGAGCACCATGTTTACGAGTGTCGATTTCATGCGGCTACCCTCCCTTCTCCGAACTTACGGGGTTTGAGATAACGGTTGATCAGCGGAGTGACACCGTTCATGATCAGGATTGCGAAAGACACGCCTTCGGGATAGGCACCCCACTGGCGGATGATGACTGTGATCAGACCGATCATGATGCCGTAGACAATCATGCCTGAATGGCTCATTGGCGAGGTGACATAGTCGGTCGCCATGAAGATCGCGCCGAGCATCAGACCGCCGGTGACGAGCTGCACTCCGGGGTTGGCACCGATGCAGAGCGAGAAGAGGGCCACTGTGGCGAGGATCGACACGGGAATGTGCCAGGAGATTGTGCGTGTGCAGAGCAGGTAGACGAAGCCGATCAGCAGGGCGATGGCACCCATCTCACCCATAGAGCCGCCGGTGAAACCGAGGGCGTGGGTCAGGATGTCGACGTCAGCGCCTGAGATCTGGTCCATTTTGAGCTGGCCGAGGGTTGTGGCGCCTGTTGTGGCATCGAGGTAGGCCATGCGGTTTTCCATAGGCAGAGGCCAGGTGGTCATCTGCACGGGGAAAGAGAGCAGGAGGAATACACGGCCGACAAGGGCGGGGTTGAAGATGTTGCAACCCAGACCGCCGAAAGTCATCTTGCCGATGCCGATGGCGATGACGCAGCCGATCAGCACGGTCCATATCGGGAGATTTGACGGGAGGTTGAGAGCGAGCAGGAGGCCTGTGAGCACTGCCGAGAGGTTGCCGAGAGTCGGTTTCTGACCAAGCATGAAACGCGAGATGAGATATTCGACTACGACGCATCCGACGATAGATGTGGCTATCACTATGGCTGCTCCAAGACCGAAGCAGTAGAGCGCGAGGGCCACGGCGGGCAGCAGGGCCACGATGACGTTAAGCATCAGCCTGCGGACGGTCACCGGCGTCTGCGCGTGCGGGGACGGGGAAATGGTGATAAGTTGGCTCATTAAGTTTTGTAATTGGTATTAGTGGTGCAAAATTAATAATTTTTCAGTAAATGAGCAAAATGAAATTTCGGGAGGAGGATGATGAAATGAAATGCCGCGCTAAAGCACGGCCTCCTGAACAATGATTTTAAGCCTCGGCTGCCTGAACAATTTTTTCACACATGTATGTTAAAAAACGCCGCCTCGGTCACCTGAACAAATTTTTCCTACATATATAAAATAAAGAAAGGTTACCGGAGGAAATGGAGGCGTGGCGATTCGGAAGGGTAATGAAAAAGGCTTCCCGGCCTTTTGAGTGGTCGGGAAGCCTGATATCGGAGACTGGCCTGGATGCCGTGCGCCTGCCGGGGCAGCGCTTGCGGCTCAGCCGTCGGGTCGTCTAATTAGTACCAGCGGGGGTCACCTACGCGGTTCTGATAGATTTCAGAAGCCTGTACCTTAGCGTCAGAGCTGCGGACTTTGAGAGCTTCAAAGATGTTGTCAGGAGCAGCGTGGTCTTCTCTGTGAGGTTTAGCCTTGTTGAAGTCGGTGTGCTTCGGATTCGGGTTCTGGAAGAATTCATCGGCACGCAGAGGAGTGGCACCTGTCTTGACAATGAGATCTTCAGGATTGTTTGACACAAGACCGGGAGTCCAGTCCCACTTGTCGCCGATCGAGTTCTTCTTGGCCGAGAATGCGGCGCTGGTGAAGATACCGTCATTCTTCATGTGGGCGTCACGGCTACCGAGTGAATAGTTGCCGCTGATGTCCCAGGTCACACGACCGTCGCCGGAGATTGTACGGAAGTCACAAGCAGACTGGTTGAGGTCACGCTTGTCGTTCGGATCTGACGCGAGAACAATGAGGTTGTTCTTGAACGCGATGCGCGAATCATTCGGCATGAAGCGGAATTCGAAGAGCAGACGGCCTGACGAACGGGTCGAGAAGTTGATGAACGTACAGTTTTCAACCGTAATGTTGAAGTGGATGTCGCTGCCCCAGAGGAGGTCCTTGTTGTTGTCCGAGAGGAGGGCGTGGCGCGGTGAGTCATAGAATGTACAACGGCGCATCTGGAAATCATTGTAGAGGTTTGACTTCGGATGGTTGCCGTCGCCTGCGAACCATGAGTAGCCACGACCGTTGTTGTCATAGTAGCCCTGGTTGTAGAAGAGACAGTCTTCTATGAGAATCTTCTTGAAGAACTTATAGCGCGGACCCTGGACGCGGAAGAAGCCGCGGATGAAGCCCTGGAATGTACAGTTCTTGAGCTGGAATGACTCGAAGGTCACGGCGAGACCGCCGGAGTACATGTTGACGAAGTAGTTGCCGGTAGCGCTGCCGTCGCCGAAGTTGCGGGCGAGCGGACACTGGAAGTCGATGCCTTCGAAGATCACATCACCGATTTCGATAGGAGCGTCAACGTCACCGGTTTCTTTGTTCTTACCGAGTACCCAGTTGCCGGTCACGGGGTTACCGCCCTTGAGAGAGATACCGCCGAGATAAACAACGGCACGCTTGCCTTCCTGGAGGTCATCGGGATGAGTGGCGAGAGTGAAGCCCTTCTGTACGAGGGGGTTGCCTACGGTGTAGTAGTTGTGGCCGCCACGGAGGTAGAATACCTGACCTTCGGCAAGTTCGTTAGAGTTGACGAAGTTGGTGATGATAGTATCTATGCGGGTAGCATTGTATTCAACAGCTCCGGGGATAGTGTCATTGGGATCTACAATAGGCTCGATGACGATCGGAGCGGCGGGATCACCCTTGGTGCGGACGAACATCGGGTTGAAGTTGGCGTCTACGTCAGAGGTAACCATCTGGCCTGACATGTTCTCATAAGTGATGAGCTTGTCATCGTTGCGGAGATAGATGTAGTAGCCTGAGTTTTCAGACAGACCGGTCAGACGGATTTCTCCGGCTTCCTTTTCAGCATCGGTCAGGACGTGCACACCGTTGACAAATCCGTCGGGCATCTTGGCTTCAGGATTGAAGGGTGCAGGCTTGACTACGATCGACGAAACAACGAAATTGTTGTTTGCATCAACCGGGAAACGGGTTGTGATGCAGTCGGGGTTCGGGCTGCCGTCTTCAAGATTTTCGAGCAGGTCAGACTTGTCATAGTCATTTGCGTCATAAGCAAGCTTGTAGAGGACAGTGACTGCTGTGTAGTCCTTGTCTTTCTGGCTGCATATAGCAGGACGGGTATAGCTTTTGTCAGTGGAGATACCAAGATAGTCCTCCCATTCGCGGCCTCCGCCGAGACCATACCATTCAGAGTGATGGGCCTCACCCTTGGGAGAGAGCACTCGGATGATGAAACGGTAGTCACTGCCGTAGTTAAGATTGTTGATCACACATGAGGTCTGTTCGGGACCGACAATAAACGATTCGACAATCTTGTCAGGATTGCTCCAGTCTTCCATGAGACCGGTAGTCAGGTTTTCCGCATAGCGGATCTCATAGCCGGCAGCACCGCTGACACCATACCAGTGGAGCTGGATCGAGTTGCGGGTACCGGGGACCAGCTTCGAGGCATAATCATCATTTTCCGGCTTGACATTCGTTGTGTTCTCGCTGCGGAACATCGTTCTGGGCAGACGATCCAGATCGGAAGGCGAATATACCGAATCATCATCCTTACAGGATGTCATGCCTGCGGCAATACACAGTGTAAGGGCATATATGAGTTTTTTCATTTTCTGTTTAGTTATTCAGGTTAAGAGTTCTTGTAACCGTACTTGTTTTCATATCGACCATGCGAACGATCGATGACAGACTGAGGAATAGGAAGAATGTAACGTATAACCGGAAGATTGGTGCGGTTGGGGAATGTGGCGAGGTCACGGGTATCCATGCTCCAGGTTCCGTTGTTATTGATCATGATCATACCGTCAGAACCGTTCTCATCGCCACCTTCAACGATCATATAGATGTAGCCGCGGAGTGAGTTGCGGAGTTCGTTACGGATCTGACCTTCTTTTGACCATTCGATGATGTCCTGGCGCACATTGGCAAGACCCATATTGTTCACTTCTGTCGAAGACATTGATTTGTACGGGTTGAGGATGCGGCAGACTTTAACCTCCTGGTTGGGGAAGAAGTTCTTTTCATAGATCGGTTTTTCGATGCCGTTGTCAGTCATCATATTGTCCACGTTGCGGATATTGTAGATGGTGAAAGGCACCTTGTCATAGGCTTCGTCATTGCCGTCAAAGTCATAGGCAGCGACAGGCGAAAGATATGAAGAAGTGGTTTCCGAAGATTCTGCGAGAGCGATGTAGCGGTAGAATGTCCAGTAGACGGTCTCCGAGAGGAGGTCGTGACGGACAAGGTCGCGCCAACGCATGTTTTCGCCTGCGAACTCAAACTTGCGTTCGTCAAGGATAGCCTTGCGGAAATCTTCTTCCGAAGTGCGGCTTGCGATGTAGGGTTCTACAAGTTCGGGGTTGTTGGGGAATGCACGCTTGCGGACCTTGGCAAGAGCTTCGACAGCCTTGGCGCCGTTAGGACCTGCCACACCGTGTTCGGTCTCGTTGACAGCTTCAGCATACATGAGAAGAACATCGGCATAACGCATGAAGGGGAAGTTGATACCGGTGTTGTCAGTAGTCTGGTTTCCGAGACCTCCGGACACCCAGAGTTTCGACCATTTGCCGTTTGAAACAGTGTAGTTGTTGTCAAACATGGCTTCGCCGGCGGGAGCGTCATACTTGGTGAGCTGGTTGACATAGTCGCGGCGCACGTCGTTTTCGTTGAACATGTAGCGGTACACACCGTTGAGGCGTACATCGGATTTGGCTTCGCCGTAGGCGTGGGGAGTCTCGCTCTGATAAGAGTCGAGTTTCACACCGTGAGAGTAGCCGACCTTACCGTTAGCGGTCTTTGCGAAAGGAATCTCCCAGATGATGTCGTCGCCGGTGGCGCGGAGGAAGTTACATTCGTCATAGAACACCTGATAGAAGGGCTTCGAAAGATCGTGTTTCTGCGATTCGATAACTTTCGCGGCATATTCCTTGGCGATTTCATAATATTCGGTGTAACGGGTACCGTTCATACGCTCCATCTTGCCATAGGTCTCGCCGTCGGGACGGAGGGTATAGCCGGCAGCGGTCTGAGCGATGCGGGCGATCATTGACCAGGCCATTTCCTTTGAGATGCGTTCAACTCCGTCAGAGAGTTCGTCGGCAAACTTCATGTCCTCTGAAATTCCTTTCAGGTCTTTGATGAGTTCGTCGAGGATCTCGGCGCGGTCTTTGATGGGATAGATCTTGTCTTCAGCTGTGCGCGAAGAGTTGAAAGAGAAAGGAACGTCACCGAACATCCAGATGAGATCGTGGTAAACAATGGCGCGTGCCACTTTGGCCTCGCCGATCATCTGGAGGATTTCAGGATCATATTCATCTTCACCGGTCTTGTAGAGATCCGATGATTCGGCGCCTTCAACGAAGAGGTTGGTCAGCTCGATGGTGGCATACTGCTGTTTCCATGTGTTGCTGATGCCGCTGCCCATCGGATTACCGTCGTAACGATACCAGTTCGAACCGGTCAGAGTACGGCCTGAGTTGGTCTTGAAGTCCACGTCAGTGTTCATGACGTAGGTCGAGAAGATTTTGTCGCCATAGGTGTCGGCGCTCAACATGGCTTTGTATATGCCGTTGAGGGCATTGTTCATCTCGGTCTTGTCAGAAAAGACGTAGCCTAACTCATTCTGAGAGGGAGCATCCACATCCAGATAGTCTGAGCAGGATGCCAGGGCCACAGCCGAGAGACTTGCTATGATTATATTGCGAAATTTCATTGTGTATATTCCGTAATTGGTATTATGATTTTATTAGAAGGTCAGATTAAGACCGAATACGTAGCTGCGTGAACGCGGGTAGCGGTTCATGTCGTAAGAGGGAGTCAGACCGCTCTGCACGTCAACTTCGGGGTCATAGCCTGAGTAGCTGGTGATGATGAAGGGGTTGGTGACAGAAGCGTAGAAACGACACTTAGACATGCCGGCCTTGGAGATGATGTTGGCCGGGAGGCTGTAACCGACAGTGATGTCGTTGCAGCGGAGGAACGAACCGTCTTCAACGAAGCGTGAGATTGTGTATTCCTTGGTAACGTCAGCAGGGTTCCACTCGGTGCGGTTGCGGTTGACATATTCATATCTTTCATAACCCCAGAGTTCCTTGCGCTCTGTTCCGTCAGGAGAGATGATGGGCACACCTGAACCTTCGAAGTTAGGCCATGTGGCCTGTGAGTTGCCGAGCATGTGCTCCCAACGATATTCGGTGTCGGTGTAAGTCCAGCGGTTGTTCTTGTTGAAGGATGCAAGAACGTTCTTGAAGTTGTTCTTGTTGTCCATTGAAGATGACAGACGATAGGCAGTAGCGTTGTAGACGTCGAAGTCAAGGAAGAATGTGAAGTTGGCTGTGAAGTCGAAGTTCTTCCACTGGCCGTTCAGACCGAAACCACCCTGGAGTTTGGGAGTTGTGCGGCCGATAACCACCTTGTCATTCTGGTCAATGATACCGTCGCCGTTGATGTCCTTGAACTTGGGCTTACCGGGCTGGGTCTGTGCGCCCTGGTCGTTGGAGTTATACATACCGTCCATGAGCACTGTTCCGGAAACGAGCTTGCCGTTTTCGTCGAACACCTGGGGAATGGGATCGTAGGCCTGCTTGGCTGAATTGTAAGTGAATTCGTCAAAGCCGTAAAGACCGTCGTAGACATAACCGTAGATAAGACCTACTTCACCACCGACTTTGAGACGGTAGTTGTTGCCGGCGTCAGTGTGGGCGCGGCTGTGGCGGAGGTCAAGCACCTGTTCGTCACCGGTGAGCTTGTCGACTTTCATCTTGTTGGCGCCGAGGTTGAAGTTGGCTGAGAGGACATAGTCCTTGCCGCGGAGGATGTCGCCGCTGATCGAGAGTTCGAAACCGCGGTTGGTCACCTGGCCGATGTTCTGGTACTGCTTGCCATAACCGATTGTGGTCAGCACGTCGGCCTCATAGATAAGGTCGGATGTGGTGTTCCAGTAATATTCGGGAGTGATGCGCAGACGGTTGTTGAAGAGCGCGATGTCAAAGGCGAAGTTGCGGGTCAGAGTAGTCTCCCATTTGATATCGGGGTTGGGGAGGTAGTTCGAAGTGTCATAGTAGAGTTCGCCGTCGGGAGTGAGGCTTGACTCGCCGAAGTTGGGGCCGCCTGAAGCATTTGATGTGTAGAGGTAGCGCCACATGTCAGCCTTGATACGGTTGTTACCGGCCTTACCGATGGCCACACGGAACTTGAGTTCGTTGAGCCAGGTGAGATCTTTCATGAATTCCTCGCTTGAGATCACCCATGCACCGGAAACTGAGGGGAAGTAGCCCCACTGGTGGCCGGGAGCGAACATTGTCGAGCCGTCGGCACGGAATGTTGCAGAGAGGAGATACTTGTGGTCATAGTTGTAGCTGAGCTGACCGAAGTATGAAGTGGTGCGGTCGGCAGTGCCCAGAGAGGTAGTCGAAACCCATGCCTTACCGATACCCATGTTGTTCCAGGCCTTGTCGGCTGTGATTTCACGCGGGAAGTAGCGGTTTTTCTGAGTTGATGACTGAGCCTGCTTGTGATAGAGTTCGAAACCTACGAGGGCATAGAAGTTGTTCTTTTCCTTGATGCTCCAGTCGTAAGAAGCGGTTGTGGTCCAGGTGTACTGGTTTACCTGCTTTTTCTCTACCTGGGCGACAGGAAGAGTCTGGTTTTTCTTACCTTCAGAGGTCAGAGGGCCCCAGAAACGGTTGTCATCGCTGAAGGAGAATGTGTAGTTGCCTTCGGTGCGGAGGGTCAGACCGTTGATGGGCTTGTATTCAAGAGCCATCTGATTGGCGATAGAGTAAGAGTGTTTCTTTCTTACGTTGGTCTTGATGTCATTGACAGGGTTGGTGTATTCAAACAGGGCTTCCTGATCGGGGTCGGCTGCGCCGGGAGTCCAGAAGATTTCGCCGAGTTCGCGGATACCGTTGGTCGGACGGTAGCGGAGCACGTCGATGATACCGCCGGTACCTACGTTGTCACCGCCTGCGCCTTCGTCACGACGATATGACACTTTGGGGTTGAACTGGAGGGTAAGGTTCGGGAGGATCTTGGTCTGGAGTTTGGTGTGGATGTTGGTACGGCGTACTCCTGAGCCCATGATGATACCGCGGTCGTCAGACTGGGTAAGTGAGATGTTGTAGCGGGTCTTGTCGTTACCGCCGCCGATCGATACGTTGGTCGAGTAAGAGAAGGGATCGTTGCCCATTACCTCGTCCTGCCAGTCGTGGGTCGGTGCGCTGCGGTAGAGATCAAGGTCACGGATGTTACCGAAGTTGTAGCGGAACAATTTTGCCGAGCTTGAAGATTTCGAACGACCGGTGGCGAAGTCCCACTGATAGTCAACGAAATCGTAAGCGTTCATCAGGTCGAGTTTCTTCGAGATGTGGCTCACAGATCCCTGGGCGTTGAACGATACCTGAGTCTTGCCTTCCTGGGCTGACTTGGTGGTCACGATCACAACACCGTTACCACCCTTGGCACCGTAGATGGCGGTCAGTGAGGCATCCTTGAGGATGTCGATGCTCTGGATATCGCTCGGCGGGATGTCGTTGATGTTGTCAACCTGGAAACCGTCGACAATGTAGAGAGGGTCGTTGGACTGGGTCACTGATGTCGCACCACGCACGCGGATGTTGATGT